>JAKEER010000111.1 GCA_022616615.1 Acidobacteriota bacterium | reverse complement strand
ACCAAATAGAGCGATGTCAGACCGATGTGCGCCCCAAGATCGATGATGGTTTTTGCGCTGGGTTTGTGGTGTAGCACATCACGGTACACCTCTTCCAACCATATTTCCTGAAACGTCACTGCATCGGTCCCGTATTCTCGCAACATTACCTCGTCCATACCTGGCTTCAGTCGGAGAGTGAGGTGTGAGTTGTTTCGCTTTCTCGTCATGAAGTCACGATAGCGCCAAACCGAACCAAGCGTCATCCCAGGCCACCAAGTACGGATGAATGTCAGTGTCCACATCATCAGTTCTGTGATCCTTCAATAAGATTCGCCGATTGTCGGAATATCGTACTCATCAAGCAGACATCCTTACGGGCTCCAGCACGTCTCACTCGTCGGGCCTCAGTCGGTGCGTTGAAATGCTTGCTCTCCAGCTACGGGATGCGCCGCTCGACTCGGTGCCTTTCCGTGGCTTCCAATTCAAAAACTTAAGGTTGTGTTTCCCTTCCCAATGCGTTTGGCGTGGACGCGAGCGGTGAGCTCAAATCAAGTCCCATCACTTCTCCAACGGAGACCTGGGGATACTCCTGTCTCGTTGAAAGCTCGGTCAGTGGCACGAATTCGAAATCAGACAGCAGTCGCTCGAATCGGGGAAGCGTCCTGTCCAAGTTGAGGTAATGCCGCCAACGGGAAAGCATTCCAGCCTTTTGGATCGGCTGCTCAGGATCAAACTCCCAGGGGTGCAAATAGAAAATCACGGGGAGCTTCTCCACATGGTTCAGGTGATGAAAAGCCGCTTTCGTCACCTGGTAAGGAATCAAGCGGAAATAGCCTCCTCCGGCGATCGGCCAGTTCAAGCCGAACCACCGCAGCGTGGACATTGGGAACTCAACCATCTCCAAGCCGTTCATCAGCTTGAGGCGGACTGGCGCGCGCGGTGCGTTCGGCACTCCGTAGTGGTCATGGACGATCGGAAAGATGCTCGAATCATACTGAAATCCTTCTTCGGCCAGAATCTCCAGCGCCCATGACGACTCCCGAGTGATGGAGTAAGTGGCCGCCCGATAAGACACCACCTGTCGACCAGTGATTTCTTCCAGCAACCGCTTGGCACGACGCGTTTCGCAGCGGAACTCTTCGCGAGATTGCTGGTAAACCAGCTGATGACTGTAGCCGTGGCATGCCACCTCGTGTCCGTCAGAGTAAATGTCGCGGACAATTTCGGGGAATCTTTCCGCAACCCACCCGAGGACAAAAAACGTCCCCTTGACCCGTTTCGCCGCCAAGCATTCCAGCACCTTCAGCATGTTTCTCTCGACTCGGCTCTCGAACTGGTCCCAACTGCATCGAGGAATCAAGCAGCTGAAATTGTTTACGTGAAAGTAGTCCTCTACATCAATCGACAGGACGTTCCGCATATAGGTCTAGAATCGGAGGTAGGCGGTTGAACCTCTATAGCAAGTCGGACGAGCAGTCATGGGCGTCTTTCATTAGAAGGTTATCGTAGAGATCACTGAGCCGGGCGGCACAGCTACGGACATCGAAGGCGTGCATGATTCTTTCACGCAGGCTCATGCCGTGAGCAACGAGCTGATCGGGACTGGATGCATAGTCGACCAGCCTCTCCGCAATGGCCTTGGCATCCCTTTCGGGAACCAGCAAATCTTTGAGGTCGCCGAAGACGTAAGGTATGTCTGAATGGATAGTCGCGACAACTGGCATTCCCGTAGCCATCATCTGCTGAAGCACAAATGGGGTTCCCTCAGCATCACCGTCGGCCGCCTTAACAGAGGGGGCCACAAAGACGTGGGAGCTCAACGCCAGATCGAGAAGCTCGCGAAACGTCAGAAAGGGGAAAAAGGTAACGATTTTCTGAATGTTCAACTCCTGAATTAGTTGCAGGGCCTCTGTTTTGGTTTCGCGGTCTCCTGGTTTATGGGAGGCTTCGCCCACTACGAGAAGCTCCAGACGAACTCCCTCGCGCAGGGCCAGTGCTGCTGACTCTAATGCGTAGCGAAGGCCTTTCTTCTCCCGGAACGTCCCCGCAAAAAGAACCCGGAGGGTGTCCCCGTTCTTCAGAATCCGCGGCAAGCTCGGCAAGCCACTAGAATCTACTCCCAGGGGATGAATGGCTACCTTTTCCTGCGGACAACCGATTTCAATCAGGTGCTCCCTCATGACGGGGCCTAGCGCCAGGATTCGACTTGATTTCTTAAACACGTCGGCATAGAACCCGCGCCATTCTTCCTGTCGCCCCAGAACGTAGACATCGGCGCCGTAAAAACCGATGACCCACGGCACCTCAAGGGCTTGCTGCAGCGGATGGTCTTCCACGGCAACATAACCAAAATGAGAATGCAGCACACTTGGCGAATACTGCCGCAGTCGACGAGAGTCACCGGGAAACAGACTTTCCCCGTTTAACTTGCGCCAAATCCTGCGACTGAGGCCGTCTCTGTCGCAAGCCCAGGCTTCCAGCTCAGGAAACTCTTCGCGATTCTCTAACCGGTCGCAAAATATTATGGGAGTATGCCGGGGAACAAATCGGAGATGATCGTACAACCAGTTCATGGTCCGCCCCACAAACTGGTCGCACCTCTGTAGCGCCACTGTTTTCATAGATGAACCTCAAGAACTGAAATCGGTTTGATCCCTTCCAAAAAACCCGGCACTAAAATACTCGATCTCCAAGCAACAACATGAATTCTGGGGCTTGCGTAGATAGTGACCCGCCGAATCACGGCCCGCTCTCCACGATTTTCGAGTCACCTTCGATGCTCGTCCGACCCAGCCAATTCCTAAAGTAGAAGGATGCTCTGCCCAGCAGGTACTTTTCCGGTCCTTCCGGACGCGAAGACCAGTTCCAAAGAACGAGGACGACAGCACTGTAGGCCACAAATCCAAGCAACAAAGCTGTGCCTAGGCGAAGCAGTTGGAACGGCACCTCAACAGGCCCCGGCCAAGCACGTTCAAGACATCTTACCGACCAGAACATCACGACTGTCGCTAAGCAGGGCCGGAGCAGGACTCGGTGAAGATGCTCAAAGGATAGTCCCAGCTTTTTCGAAACAGTGATAAAAACCATCGGCGTCATCACCAATTCGGTAACCAAAAACGCCCAGGCACTGCCAGCCACGCCCATTTTCCTAACGAGAACGTACAGCAAAGAAATCAGCACCGCTACTCGCGCCGAGGTAAGATAAGTGGTGGTCTTCGGTTGTCCCATGGCCAGGAAAAGATAAGTGGTGTTGCCTTGCATCGCATTGAGAATCCCGAAAAAGGCTAACACTTGAATCAAACCAATGGCCTGAAGCCACTTGTCGCCAAGCACAACCGGCACTAGCATCCCTGCAGTAGCAGCTATTCCAGCACCAGCTGGAAGCGCAAACATGACGATCGTGGTGATAACATCGAGAAACCCCTTGCGCAGGACGGCAGGGTCCCGTGACATTCTGGAATAAGCGGGGAACACGGCTCGGTTGATGGGAGCAGACAACTCTGTCGTAGGAAGATTCGAGATCTCGTAGGAAACACTGTACAAGCCAAGCCCGTGGCTCCCGGCTATCTTCCCGACGATGAAGTCTGCAGAGCGGTTGTTCAGGAAGAACAAAACGTTGTTGACGAAGAGCCATCTCGAATAGTTAAACATCTCGCGATATGCTGCGAGAGAAAATCTGGGGCGATAAGGATGATAAGCGTAGCTCAGGGCTACTCCAACCAGCCGGGTTGTGAGCATGCCCGCAATCAGTGCCCAGTAGTTGCGCAACACGATTGCCAGCGTAGTCGTCACCACAAAACCCGTGATCTTTTTGATGATCTGGAAGTTGAATTCCTTGTGAAGCTCCAGATCTTTTTGAAATGCCACGACGCCGATGTTCTGCAGGCCTTGTATCATTGAGCCCAACGCCAGAAAAGCCATCACTGCCG
Organism: Acidobacteriota bacterium; assembly: GCA_022616615.1. Classification (GTDB taxonomy): domain Bacteria; phylum Acidobacteriota; class Terriglobia; order Versatilivoradales; family Versatilivoraceae; genus VFZK01. The sequence continues at coordinate 63,484 of JAKEER010000111.1, read as the reverse complement.
GCAAACGCAACTCGCCATAGAAACGAGCCACCGGAACTGCAAGCGCAACCAGCAGCAGACCGCAGGCAAAGTGCAGCAAAACATTGAGCGTCCATGCGGTGTTGTAATGCCTGCCCTCGGCGTTCGGGTTCTGGATGAGGACCACATCAAAGTTGAAGGAGGCTAACAGCTCCAGAACTGCAACGAAAGACGTGGCCAGCGCCACCATCCCGAAATCACTAGGCATGAGGAGCCTTGCCAGAATGAGCGTGCTGACAAGGCCAATGCTTCTTTCACTAAGCTTGAAGGCTACCATCCAAGCGGCCCCTTTGGCCATTTTCCTTGTGATCTCACGCATGATCGTTCAGTTCTGATCTGGGTTCAAATGGGTTCAGTGCATGGCCTGCATCTCTTGCGCGGGAAGGGTCGAAAATTCTCGGGACCTTTGGATGGTATTCAGCAAATCAAAGCAGTGCAGGTGTCCAGGTGTTCATCCCGGGCGTCTTGAGGGGTTGTTTCTTTCTATCTCGCTGGAAACCCCATGTACCAGAGCTTCGCCATTCTCATCAGGACAGATACCTTGCCTCGTTTCGCGCCCACCAATCGGGGTGCTACTTAGCCGGTCCTGTAGAATCAGGGCATCAACAAAAAATTTGGTCGCCCAGCTTGGATATCCTGCAGTCATGTAACAACCAAAGAATGGAAAAGAGCCGGCCAGGGCGCCATTGATACCGGGATCGGTCGAGTCTAGCGTTTGCAGGGCTTTGAGGTGATTGACCAGTAGGTCTCCAGCTTTCAGATATTGCGCATCACCCGAGTATTCATGGAGTCTGTAGCAGACGACTGCCAATTGGGCGCAGCCCGTCAAGCACGACGAGAAAACGGCAGGTTCCCAGTCAGAATAGAAACAGCCGTGCAGGAACCCCTTTTCTGATGTTCGAGCTATGAGAGGATCGACTCCCTTCCTGGCTGATTCTATTAGCTCGGGGCGAGCACTGAGGATCCCAAGTTCCAAGATTCCCTGCAAGGTGTAACCAATCGTGTGGAGCAAGGGTGCCTTCTGATTTGTCAGGCAGTTGTTGGCAAACCAACCGTTCGAATGCTGCTGACCCACAGCGGCATCAGCGACTCGAAGAGCTGCCTCTTTGCACACTCCATCAGGCCAAATCTCACCAAAGCGATACAATGCCCAGGCACACAGAACGTTGTATGTCTTGATGGGACTTGGACTGACCAGGTTGCCGTGCGACCTGAAATGTCCCTCCTGGCTCAAGTCTACCAACAGAAAATCAGCGGCCTTCCTGGCAGCTTTCAGCAGGCTCTCGTCGCCACCTGCCCGATAGGCCGCGACCCAACCATCCAAAACCATTCCGGTATTGAAGACTGCAGCCACCTTTGGAGTGTTTTCGGATATCGGACCAGCCTGGATTGCGCCGGAGTCCAACTGGACGCTAATCTCCCATTGGGCCAGCTCCAATGCCCAGCGACGAACCAAAGGGTTTCCATATAGCCTGGAGGACTCGAGGAGAGTCGGGATAACGTAACCTGTCGCCTCCGGGTAGGAAGGTTTCCAGCCACAAGACGGGTCGCATGGAAAATAGCCAAGTGACAGTCCGCCGTCGAGCGTGGTTCTGCATGCTCGAAGAAGCCATTCAACTGCGGCCGTCACACGAGGGGTTGTTTCACCCTGAATAGGATCTACCCCAAACATGAACTGCAACTGATTTCTGAATACGTGCTTGACAAGACCGGGGCTCGGGGATCTCAATAAACGATAAGCACGCGCGAGGTTTTTATGGATGGAATAGTAGATTCGCCGAGGCTCTCGGTTGATGTATTGGTCGTACAGAATGCGCGCTAGCGCTGCTGGTTTCATGAGGGGTTCTTTGCCGATCGAGTTCCTCCGTTCGAGCTCATTTCCGTCCCAAGACGACTTGTACGGTGGATCCAAGCCTCAACTTGAAACCAGCGACAAACTCCTGAACAGCTTCTGCCGATTCCTACTGAACTTGAAACAGTAACACCACTCGAAATCTCTCCGCGAGGTCCAGCGAAGCCAGAGCCAGGCGCGGTCCCATTGGGGGCCAAGTGCCGCGCCACCTGGTCAAAAATGTGGGCATATTTCCCCCGCCGTTCCGGATGCCGAGCCAAGGCGTCGACATCAGCTGCGCACAAGCCGACGAACCAGAACCCTCGGGAATTGCTTCAATCCCACGTTAGGGGCGGCCACGCAACGGAGTGAGAACGCAGACGAACAGAGCAATGCTTCGGACGCTCGATTATTTCAACTTGATTCCGAAAGCGCTCCCAAACAGAAGTCGCATGACAAGCCGATCGATTTCGGCTTTTTGGGACCCGCAATCTTAAGGCCTGGTCAAGAGAGTTCCTTTCACTTCTGAAACGGAATCCACCCTGTTAGGATCGGGAACCTTCCAGCCCAGTCGCTCTAGCATAGTCTGGGCGATTCTTGCCACTAAGAGCTGCCAATCATGACTACGGGCCACTGCCCGTCTGGCTGCTACCCTCTCAGGCGTGTTAGATTCGGGACTGAGAGCTTTTCTTAGCTCGGTTGACCATTCCTCGGGGGAATGTGCAAGAGCCACAACCCGCGAGAATTCCTTTAGAGAACGGACTGGTGTCCCCACAGTGGGCCGTCCGCTCGCCAGATACTCGTGCAGTTTAAGAGGATAGATACATTGAGTGTAAGCGTTAAGCTCGTACGGCATTATGCAAACGTCAAAGTGCTGAGGATAAGTTGTCAGGCACTTGGTTGGTTTGGGTCCCAAAATGTAAACATTGGGTAATTTTGCCATCTTCCCAATCGGACCCACAACTTCTGCATGAGGGCTTTGGGGACCAATCAACACAAAAGACCAGTCTGGATGATCTTGGACCAATTCGAGAAGCAAGGTCCAATCGAGATGCTTCTTCATCCAGCCGGTGTATCCAATTCGAGGGTGCGGTATTGTCACCAAATCTGCTGGTTCTGGAACCGGCGTAGAGTACGCGCAGTAATCTACCCCATTGGGCACGAATAGCGTGTTCGGATTGATTTTTCCTTTTTTCTCCAACAAACCTGGAGAGTGGATAAACACCTGATCGACGCTAGCAATGAGGCGAACCTCATTCTGGTCCAATGGCAGCTCAACTGGAGAAAAGGAGTATTCGTCAACGATGTGGTAGCAGCTCACGTCATGCACCAGATCTTGAAGAGCTTGGTGGAATTCGTGACGCCAAAGGTAAAGAATGAGCCTTTTGCATCCTCTTTCTCTCAAAAGATAACTCGCCCGCTTATGGCGTGCGCGAACTAAGGATCGCTTCAGAAATTCCGGACGATAAACCATCGGAAGCCACAACTGTGGTTCGTACACATGGAATCCAGAAGGGAGCGTCTCAGTAGCAAGTGCGTTTCGAGTCTTCGGCTGGGTAAGGACTCCATGCCAATCGTGGGCTGGATTGACCCAAACAACATGGAAGTAACGCGACAGCCGCGTCAAAATGTGATGCCGCGACAGCCAGTGCTCGCCCCAAACGTCAGGCACCAGAGCGACAACCCCAACGTCAGGATAGATCGGCAGACTTTTCGAAGAATCCAAGATTCACCTCAACCCAGGGGAACGAACGGTTCCCCTCAACTCCATCGTGAAGCCTCAATGCATCGAGAAGACATTTAGTCGCCCAGTTACTTTCTGTCCAAATAGCGGAAAAGATCCGACGATTACGCCGCAGGGCGACTTGGATCAGTGCCTTAAAGTCCCTTCAAAAAACTAACGGGACGGTCCGCTGCTGCTCGATACCACATCGCCCTTGTCTCGTCATAAAGCCTACCAACAGCCAGCTGAGCCGCCACAGTTGACTTCAAACAGGCGTCTTCGAGTTGCGAACGCCTTCTCCTGTCAGGAGAGGTGCGCGTATGCGCCGGCGCAAGAGGCGCACGGGCCCTCGTGTCACTTACCTATCTTTCCCACATTGCGTGGGTATCGTACCACCCCACACCCCGCCAGAAGAGCCGATCGAGGTAGGACCTGATCGTCCTGCTCGGCAGATTGTTGAACCACCCATAAGGTGAGCGCGAATTCCCGGCGAATTTGTAGCTCATCACGATTTTCCAATACTCTCTCCAAGTCTGTTTGGCGCCTATCCAGTCTCCGGGAAGCTCGTTGCCAAACAGGCCGCTGCTGCCGTGCTTAAAGCGATAATCGATGTATAGGCCCTCCCGCCGAGGGAACGGGCACCTTTGCAGTTCGGTGTGTTGCTGCGGGATAATCTTGAATTTCCGATAGCCCAGCCTGGAGAACAACTCGATCCCCTTTCGGATATGCTGCATGGCACCCGCGCCTACCACATCTAATCCGGTTGAGATCGAGACAAACCTTGGTCGGTCCTCAAATTCAAGAAGCGTTTCCAGACATAGCGGTTCAGCACCCTGGATGTCCGACTTCACATAGTAGGGGACGCCGTACTCTCTCAAAATTTCCTCGAACGTTGCTGCGGGCACCCTCACCGCACGGGTCTTTGTCTCCCCATGGTTGCGTGCCTTGAGCCAGTCCTGGTTCGTCGTTGACCAACCGCTGACCTGCTCGTTGATGAAAAATTCGATTTCTCCGGTGGCCTTGCTGATGGCTTTCTTGACGATACGGAGCCTGCCATTCTTTATTTCAGGCGCGAATCTTTGCACCGCCAGAGCACACAAGGCAGGGTTTGCCTCGACTGCAACGACTCTGAACCCCTTCCTCAGATAGAAATCAGTATCGTCGCCGTTATTCATTCCCAGATCGAAAATCAAGTCCTCTATCATGTGTCCACTTCGCAATGCTAAGGAAGGCGCCATCGTGCGACCTGCCTTCGTGACAGCTGATCCCCCTCTCCCTTAGCGGCCACTTTCGTCCAGTAAACAAGCAACGCTTGAATTGTGTGTTTCGGATTCAAAACTGCATTCACCAGCGAACGAGAAACGACTGCTGCCAATCGACCATAGTTTAAGGGGCAGCCGAGTTCTTCCATCTTCGCCTTATGGAGCCGCCAGAATTCTCTGCCCCTGCGCTCAAAGACACTCCGGGCGAGGAATCTGTAGTAACAACTCAAGTGTTCGGCTAAGCGGTCCCTAAACTCCTTTTCAGTCAGATAGAAGGGACCATACTTGACAAGTTCATTCAGGATGGCCCACACGTAGGTATTAAGCCGTCGAGCATATGATGTAAGCGATCCATCCTGTTCGCGGGAGTAAGTCAAAACCTGATGGACAAAGCCGAAGTCAGATTTCATCAATACGTGGAGGCAAACTTCAGAGTCAGCATGCAGATTTGATTCGTTAAAGAACAATGGACGAGCTCGAATGAAGTCAGAGCGAAACAGGAGCGAGGTAGGTGACCCAAAAACAGAGAACCCGTCGAGCAATCTCGCACGACCGATTTCTCGACCGGCAACGACAGTCTTGTAATAAGGGAGACCATCCCAAACGACCTTGGTTCCCCACAACCCGTAGGCACCCACAATTCCGACCGAAGGATGAGCCTCGGCAACGTTAACCATCTGCTGCAGACATTCCGGAAAAATCCAATCGTCGGCAAATACCATCTTGCAGTACTTGCTGTCAGGTGATATCTGGCGGAAGGCGAGGTTGTGATTCTCTATCGCCCTCAGGTACTTGCTATTGGTGATCAGCCTAATGCGTGACTCCTTTGCCGCATGCTCTTGGGCGATTTCGAGTGTGCGATCAGTACTACAGTTGTTGACAATGACGTATTCCCAGTTGTGGTAGGTTTGGGCGAGAACACTTTCGATACACTCTGTTAGATACTTCTCGCCGTTGTAGATCGGAGTCACTATGCTCACCAGGGGGCCGCAGTTCAGTTGGGCATTGACGGTCATGGTATCCAAAAATTAAGAGCTCTACTCCAACTGCCGCTCTTCACTCCCGAGGTGAAGGATCGCGTCCCGAGGAGCAGACTGGAGTCCGTCGAGTTTCCATCTCTGGGGGAAAAAGACAATCCCGTGGCGACTGTCGATGACCCTACTGGACTGGTAAACACTCGAAGCCTCAACCTCAAGTCGTGTGCAGTGCTCCAGACAGTCATAAATAACGCGGCCCTCACCCTCACCTGTGAGCCAAAGCGAGAGATAATAATGCGCCGGCAGAAGGTTGAGTAGCCCGATTTCCAGGTCAATCCACCCGTCCCCTGGAGGCGCCAAGGGTATATCGATCCCGTGGTGCCAAGTGCTGGTTTCCGTGACCAAACTACCCAGTTCGGTGAAGAGCCGAAACCCAAAGCTCGGATAAGGAATTGGCTTTTCGGCGTGGTAGCGAAATCTCATGATCAACGCATCACCGCTACAAGTTATGTTTTGAGGCTGACCATCCTTCGCGAGAAACTCGACACCCGTATACCGGATTTCTCCGGAGCCTCGTCGCGTCTTGATAGCGCTTAACTCGGTCGCGTGAGAGTTCGCAAACGCACCCATGTAGGCTCTGATCACGTCCTTGGCTGGGCCGTCCATCTCGACTTGGCCATTGTCGATCCAGACGCCCCTGGAGCACAGGTTTTCAACTGCCACCATGTTGTGGGAAACGAAAAGGACGGTCCGACCCCCCTGCCGCAGGTCCTCCATAACATTGAGACACTTCTTTTGAAAGCCAGCGTCGCCAACGGCCAGGACCTCGTCAACAATCAGGACATCCGGATCCAAATGGGCGGCAACGGCGAACCCCAGCCTCAGACGCATCCCCGAGGAATAGCGTTTGATAGGCGTCTCAATGAACTTCTCAACTCCCGCGAAAGCGATGATGGCGTCCAGCTTGTCTTCAATCTCGCTTTTCTTCATGCCGAGAATTGACCCGTTGAGAAAAATGTTCTCCCGTCCGGTCAACTCCTCATGAAACCCAGTCCCAACTTCCAGCAGCGACGCCACCCGGCCTCGTACTCTAACCATGCCCGATGTGGGGCGCGTAATCCTGGAGAGGACCTTCAGCAGAGTGCTCTTGCCAGCCCCGTTCCTTCCAATGATGCCGACGACTTCGCCGCTCTGGACGGACATCGAAACATTGCGAAGAGCCCAGATGGTTTCCTCGGTGGCAAATTTTCGCCGGAACGGATGTTTCAACAGGCTAACCAGCTTCTCGCGCAGCATGGTTTCCTGCGGGACCGCTCCGATGCGATACTGCTTCGAGAGATTCTCGACAAACACAGGAGATGTCATCTTAGCGATTGATAAAAGACATTGCAGGCAAGGAGGTCAAAACAGATGAGAAGACATGGACGCTAAACAATATCCGCAAACATATGTTCGGTTCTGCTGAAGTACACTAGGCCCACGACGAAAATGGCCACCGTTATCATGGCTGAAGTGGCCAGCAACTGCCAGTCGATCAGGCTCGAGGGTAGAAGGAGCCCCCTGAAGGCCTCGACGATCCCGCTGAGAGGATTCAGTGCCATCAGGGGCCGAAATCTTTTCGGCACAAGATTGGCTGGATAGATGACCGGAGTCACAAACAGCCACAATTGAATGACAAACGGAAGCACGTATTTGACGTCGCGGTACTTGACGTTGAGAGCAGCCAGAATCATTCCGACGGCCAGCGTGAAAGCTGCGAGAAGGAAAACCAACAGCGGCCAAATTAGCCATGACCATCCGGGTCTTATCTGGTAGTAAACCATCATCGCTGCAAGAAGCGAGGAGCCGACTAGAAAGTCTGGCAGTCCGCCAAGGGTGGCCGACGCCGGCAGGATGATACGAGGGAAATAAATCTTGGTCAGCAGGCTCGAGTTGCTGATCAGGCTGTTGGCTGACAAAGGCAACGTAGAAGAGAAATAGGTCCACGGCAACAGGGCACTCAGATAGAACAGCGGGTAAGGACTGCCGTCACTTGGCAACCGGCCAAGGTTGCCAAACAGGACCGTGAAGACGATCATGGTCAGCAACGGTTGGACCACAGCCCACACAACTCCGAATGCCGTTTGCTTGTATCGAATCTTCAGATCCCGCCAGGTGAGGAAATAAAGCAGTTCCCGATAGCGCCACGAATCTCGAAACAGCTCTGCAGACATCAGCTCGCTCTCCTCAGGAACTGTGGGCTGGTATCCATCGATAGATTCGAACGCGGTCCTTTTGCGGCTCAGTCCCTTTCTCATAGACCAGCTGCGCTCTCGAGTCTGGCATTCCCTTACTAAGCCAGCTGTGAAGGTACTCAGGGCTATCCAGGTCGCTCAACAAAATAAAGTCGGGGGCCTTATGATCAATGTAGCGCAATGTCACATCTGCATCTTCAGCCTCAGGTAAATACACCATGACCGCGTCGGCATAGTAGGGGACACAAGTCCCACGAAGCATGATCTTCTTTGGACCGGGCATGTACGATCTCAGCCACAGCCCAGCCTGCTTCAACGGCAGGTTCTGCTTGCCCCCGTTGTCAAGCTCGCCTACTCGATAGTGGAAAACTCCTATACCAGCAACCCAAACCAACATTGAAACGATGACCGGTGGGACGACTCTGGCAATTCGCGAGCCTATCCCGCCTTGGGCCCTGCCTAAGTTAGCGGCAGTGCCCACGGCCCACCCTGAAAGTTCCTCAACTCCTCGTGCAGCCCACAGGATCAAAAAAGGCACAAGGGGCAAGCCATACCTGAACTGAACAAAGTGAGCTATGAGTAGAATGCTCAGAATGCATCCGACAACTATCAGAAGGTAGGTCTCGCTGACAAACCGACACTTGTCCCAGGGCCTGCCGAACAGGCCGATCAGCACCAAGCCCAGAAGCACTGGGGACCCAATCGGGAAATCGGCCAGAATTCTTTGCCAAATCTTGGCCTTGTTGCGGTGTGCTGCTGCAAATATGTAGTTCACGATATCTCTAGGCCCCATCGGATACGGTGAAAAATCAAAAAAACGGTGCTCGTCAAGCAGAGGGCCTTCTTCCGTCAGGTCACGACGGATGCCCTGTTGAGACTCACTTACAGTCATACCAGCCTGTATTCGCCTGCCAATCGTATAGTTGATCTTCCCTTTGGCTTCGAAACGTAGCTTGCCGATGTGCGAGGAAAGATAAACCACATAGGGGGCCGCGAGAGCCAAGAATGCGGTGAGGAGTAGGGCGCAGGTTCGCAGGGCCCTCTTGAGTTTCCTCTTTAGCAGGAAACACGTCAGAAGTGTGGCGAGGCTGGTTAGGAGCGGATAAATTAAGGCTTCGACCCTAGACAGATATGCAAGCCCGAAACACATCCCTGCGAACAGACCGTGCTTCGAACTTTCCAGCTCCAGGCACCGAAGTCCCCAGTAGATCCCGACCAGGAGCACAGTTAGGAAAATGGCTTCGTTGTAGACGGCCCCTGAATAACCAATCAGCAGCGGGTGGAGCGCAACCATAAATCCCGCGATGAGAGCCGTTCGCCGGCCATGAATGTGCAGGCAGACGAGATAGACGGGAAGTACGAGCAGCGTGCCAAAGATCAGGACAACACACCGGCCGGCTACTTCAGAATTCCGCGTGAGGAGTGTACTTGCAGCGATCAGCCACGGAAATAGGGGACCATAAGTCAGCTGAGGCCAGCCTTGGGTCCCCACATATCCGTTGCCCCGGAGCAGGTTCTCGGCGATGCGTGCGTATTCTCCCCCCTCGTTCTCTATCACTGCGGTTTGGCTGACGATCCATGCAATACGCAGTATGAAAGCCAGAGCCATGATCGCAAGGACGAGTTTCCAAGGGACTGCTTCCTTCATCGGTTCAGACGATCAGTTTGCGCGAATAGAAAGCCTCGGCATATTTCGCGCCGCCTGACTCGACGCCGCGCAGCATGAGAATGGATCGGAACGTGTCTTCGCTGAACCAGCGCTTGTTTCTCTGAGTCTGGAAACACTCCAGCAACAGCTCGATCTTCCTGCTGCAGCCTGCCTCGTCCAACTGCACGAAGAAGTTGGGCGTTCCGAGGTCACCGTCATACTTGGGGATCTCGTATTCCAGGATCAAATGACTCCGGAAGGTGTTCCAGGTAAGATCCGAGATCAGCCGGTGGTCTTGATGCAGATCGTGGCGATAGTGGGTGAAGATCAGGTCGGGAGCGAACTCTTCCTTCAGCCGCTCAAAGTATTGTTTGATCTCGCGGCCGCAATACGGGAAGAAGCTCGTCTCATAGTCCTCAACCCGGACCGTTTTCCTCGCGCCTTCAAGGAAACACTGGGCGCTGCGAACTGCTTCTAGCTTGCGCTCCATCCCTGCGCTGAAGACCACCCAGTAAAACTCGCTATTCGGCCACTCTCTCATTAGCCTGAGCAACGAACCGCCACAGCCGATCTCAATATCGTCGGAGTGAGCGCCCAGGCACAGGATCTTCGACCCATGATTGTCCATGCGTTGGACCTTGAGCATAGAGTTCATCTCCTGAAAGCCTTATCAACGGTTGGTTCCGGAACCATCCCGCTTCCAGACTTCCCACGGGGCTTTTCCCTGAGCGTGCACGTCATCCAGGTGTTGCTTGTCCTTAAAGGTATCCATGCTTTTCCAGAAACCTTTGTACACGTGGCCCAGGAGTTGCTCGTCGCCAATCAGCCGCCGAAACGGCTCAAACACCAGCTCCTCTCCATCCTTGATGTAATTGAAGATCGCTTTGCTGAAGATGAAATATCCCCCATTGATAAGGATGTCCGTTTCTGAGATGTCCTTGATGCTCCCCACGAGGCCGCCATCCTGGACCGAAACAAAGTGGTAGCTAATATGAGGCCTCACACACAAGAAGGCGCCGATTTTCTTCTCCCGACGGAAGCGCTCGATCAGTTCAGGAAGGTGGAAATCCGTCAGGCTGTCAGTGTAGTTAGCCAAGAAGACTTCCTCTCCTTCCAGGTACTTTTGTACGGCCTTCAAACGCTGGCCGATGTTGGAATCCGCCCCCGTATCCGCGAAGGTGATCTTCCAGTCGTGGATGTCGCTGTTAAGCATCTGCAAGTCCTTGCCGCCTTTAGTCAACACGAAGTCGTTTGAAAGACATTCATCATATTTGAGGAAGTAGTTCTTAATGACATCTGCCCGGTAGCCTAGACAGAGGATGAAATCTTTGTATCCGAAGTGGGCGTAATACTTCATGACGTGCCATAGGATTGGCCGGTATCCGATGGGAACCATCGGCTTTGGGATGTTCTCTGAGAAGTCTCGAAGCCTCATCCCCAATCCCCCACAAAACAAGACAACTTTCATAACTTGTAGAGATGGGTGTCAGGCAAAGTCACTGGCCCAGAATTTGACAAAGCAAAGTGAGTATCTTGCTGCGTCCGGAGTCGATCACACAGCCGCCCTGGCGGAAGCTCAACGTCGGCATAACAAATCGGCTGGTCTTTTGGGATACCTATCTTGAGCCGGCAGCCTTCCGACAACCCCATGGGCAAGAGCTTCGAAGCTGCTGCCACTTCTGCATTGTCTATGACCCCATAACAGGTGAATCCGCCGATCCCATCTAGCCGTTCTCCAGCACTCAGAGCGCGCTTGGCAACCGTAATCACCTCGCAGACCGGCCGGCCTAGTGGTGTGACCGTCGGATCACGAAAAAGAACTGCGCGGGCCACAGTTAACGGCAACTGTAGGTGGGGCAAATGATAAGGTGTATAGAACATGTAGAACGGTCCGTCTCCCATCTTGAAATAGCGCATGTACTCCCGTTTCGCGGGATCCTCGTTAAAGCCAATGACGAAAGCACCCGTGCCAGGTTCTGCCCCCAGCGCGTAGTCGACAAGGCCGCCGTCGCGGAGCTGCGGCTCGGGCAGCAGCGTCAGCATCTCCTTCACGTGGGAACATCGAGGGCCATACATGCCGCGTCGGCCAACTCGAAACCCCGTGGCATTTGCCAGAATGGTCGCTTCCATCGAAAGCTTGGTGCCATCTGCAAATGAGCTGATCATTCGAGGCTTTTGATTGTATCTTTCCGCAAACTCCTTCTGAGTCTCCGGGGTCCGGTAGGGGTCGATCATTCCCTTGAGGTTGCCGGCAGCAACTGGGTGATAGCCGATCGAATGGACGAATCGGAAAAGGTTCATTGCTACACCCGGCTCGTCTCCGTCGGTGTTGGTTATCACAACTCCCTTTCGATCTGCATACACCTTGAGGATAGGGCCAAGGGTTGCATCGAGTTCGGCATTCATCAGCACTACATGCTTGCCGTGTTGGATGGCATTGAGGGCGACCTCAGCTCCGAATTCCACTTCGCCCGTCACTTCAACAATCGCGTCGATGCCTTCGCTTTGGCAGAGGACCAGCGGATCCTCAGTTACCGCCGGGATCCCTGTCTGCAGGCTATCCTGCAACTCGGAAGCGGTCGCCACGGAGCGGATGCCCTCCACACCGGCATGCTGATAGACTGCGTAGGCTTCCGAAAGGCTGCGATTGGAAACGGCCACCAGCCTCATCCCCCGAACTCCGGCAAGAATGGCTAAGCCGACGCCTCGTCCCATATACCCGGCGCCAACCATGCCCACTCGAACCGGATTGCCTTGCTCGTGCCGTTTCTCGAGTTCTCTATCCACTATGACCATGATATTTTCCTCTCAGCTGCTGTTGCAGGCCGGTTAGAACGAATAATCGGGCCAGGAGCGGTCTCTGGCAGAGACCAGTTGAACCGGCAACGGCCAGTCGATAGTGAAAGCGGGATCATCGTAACGAACACCGGTGGCTGCTTCAGGAACAAAGAATTCGGAGGTCTGATAGACGATCTCAGCATTGTCGGTCAGGGTTTGATATCCATGAGCAACGCCCTCGGGGGCGTAAATCATTCGATAGTTGTCTTCGGTCAGCTCTGTCCCGAACCATTGTTTGTAGGTGGGCGAGTCCGGCCTCAGGTCGACGATGACATCGTAAATGGCGCCTCTAGTGCAGCGTATCAACTTCGCTTCGGAGTGTGGATCAGTCTGATAATGCAAACCGCGGACAATGCCTCGTTTCAGATTGAAACCAATGTTCGTCTGAACCATCACGTTGGTGAGTCCTCGCCTGAGAAACTCCTGGCTGCACCAGGATCGTGCAAAAAAACCACGGTTATCTTCAATCTTCGTCACGTCGACAATGTAAGCACTTTCTAAAGGAGCCTGTGAAAAGACCATCCCTCCTCCTTAGCACTGAAAAAAATGTTTTTCAAGTTGTGAAAGGTCACTGCCATGGGGATATCAAGGGCGAAGCCCTTGTCTAGTTAGAGGCCAATGCCTTCGTAGCGCGCGAAGCGGCGCTTGTTCAGCATACGCCGCCCGTCGACGAAAACAGGGGCAGGTTCAAGCTCTGCTATCAGTTCTGGAACTCGACAGAACTCGTCCCACCGCGTTACGAGGACTGCCGCATCCACCTCCCGCAGGGTGGCCTCCAGATCGTCACAGAATGTGATATCAGGGCTCTGAAAGACCCTCTTCGCCTCGGCCAGTGCCACCGGATCGTAAGCTTTGATCTTTGCTCCCTGAGCCAAAAGCATTCTGATCAGCGGAATGGCCGGAGATTCTCTGATGTCGGCGGTGTCCGGCCTGAACGCAAGGCCTAACACTGCTACAGACACATCCTGGAGGGAGGGAAAATACTTTCGCAGCAGAGCGAGGACTTGCCCGGGCTGTTGTTCATTAATATGTTCAACGGCCTTTAGCAGAGGCATTGAACACCCGAACTTTTTTCCGTGGGCAATCAAGGCCTTGAGGTCTTTGGGCAGGCAACTGCCGCCATAACCGCATCCGGCTGCCAGAAACGAAGTGATACTCGCGAGCTGTCGCTCCCCGTTGGGCATCGGCCAGCTCAAATAGTTGCTCAGATGGAGGCCTCTCATCACGTCAACCACGTCCATTTCACCCTGTGCCGAACAGAGATTTGCGATCTCGTTAGAGAAGGAGATAAGGGTGGCCAACAGGCAATTGGACGTATACTTGATCATTTCCGCCGTCTTATTGTTTGTTCGAAGCCGGCCGACGCCAGGGAACCCACGGTAAAGCTCATCAAAAAGCTCATGGCTTCGAGCATCCTCGGCGCCGAGTACGATCCGGTCGGGGGACATAAAATCCTCCACAGCCTGTCCCTCGGTCAGGAACTCCGGGTTCATTCCCAATCCAAAATCTCGCCCAGCCCGTTTGCCGGAAGTTTGCTCCAACAGAGGTCGGACCACATTGTCTGTCGTACCCGGAACAACGGTACTCTTCACGACGGTGAGGTGAAAGTCACTCTTCTTCCTCAGCGCCGTGCCCACTTGCCGGGCAGCCTCACACACGTAGGTCAGATCAATTTGTTCGCCGTCGAAGGGAGTTCCTACAGCGATCATGGAGACGTTCGCAGCCGTGATGGCATCCACCAGGTTCGTACTGGCCCGGAAACGCTGATCGAGATTTCTCTCTAGGAGTTCCTTCAGGCCGCGTTCGTGGATCGGGGGAACGCCTTTGTTGATCGAGTCCACCTTGTCTGAATCCACATCGACGCAGACTACTTCATGCCCCTTCTCGGCCAGACAAACACCCGTTACCAAGCCGACGTATCCAGCTCCGACCACAGAAAGTTTCATCAGGCGTCCTCAGCAACCTGATGGTCACGGTACCAGAGCAGCGCGCGCTTGAGTCCTTCATCGATTGAAATGGAAGGGCGATAACCCAGTTCTGTTCGAGCCTTGGTGATATCAGGACAGCGGCGGCTGGGATTGTCCCGCAAGTAATCCCGATCGTGGCTGGTTGCATGTCTAACTGTGCCTTTGTAGTCAAACAGCTCTCTCGCAGTCCTGACGACCCGCTCGGCCAACTCCAGCACCGAGATCTCTGGCGCATCAATGCCAATGTTGTAAGCTTCACCGGGCCGGCCGCGCAGCAGTGCTTTGAAATAACCGGTCACTGCATCCGCAACGTAACAGTAGGTCCTCCTTGGCGAGCCGTCGGAGAACACTACGATGTCTCTGCCCGCCAAGACATCCCGGGCGAAGTCCGGCAGCACGCGCCGGTCGCTGATTTTCAGTCCTGGACCGTAATTATTGAAAGGGCGAACGACTTTCACGGGCAGCTTGTAATAATGCGCAAAATTCACGCAGAGCGTCTCGCCAAACCGCTTGGCTTCGTCATAACAAGCTCTGGGGCCTGTGCAGGAGACATTACCCCGATAGGATTCGGGAGTCGGGATGTTCTCTGGAGTCGGGTCGCCATAAATCTCGCTGCTTGAGAAGAAAAGAATCCCGCCAACCGGCTGCCCGAGTTCTCTTTGTCTACGGAAAGCCTCCAACAGAGAACGAAGCCCCTTGACATTTGCGTCCATGGTCTCGATGGGGTATTTCCGATAGTAAGTAGGTGAGGCAATCGAGGCCGCATGCACCACGTAGTCAAAAGATCCCAGATGCTCAGGCAGAGGTTGGGTAATGTCATGCTGAACGAGATTCAGATTTGGATCGTTGTGGATCCTCGCAAGCCAATCAGGAAAGCCGCGGACGTAGTTGTCGTAGATCGTCAGGTAGATCGGCGAAGCCTGGCGCGACCCCTGGTTCCAATGCAGAACTGCTTGCACGAGATAGTAACCGAGGAAGCCAGCTCCGCCGGTGACCAGAAGTTTCTTGCCCGACAATTCGGGAAATTCTCCCTGCAGACCGCGGCAAATGTAGTCCAGGTCCTTTCGAACGATCACTTGTGAACTGGTCAGATCAGCGATTCCCACCTTGACCCACTCCTGTTCCTGGCTCCTGAACACGCTTCAGCCAGACCTCCCGCCAGAACGTATGATCGCTCCTTGGGCACAGACGATGGAAAAAACCCGGGCAGATCGCGCCGTCCAAGAGAATGCTTGGATTGGCCAGGGTCTTCATTTTGCCAGTTTTCTCGTCGATGAGCTTTTCAACGCGTCCGGCGACCCGGTAGGTGCCTCCACAGTTACCGAACATCTCGACATCGAAAGACAAACCTCTGTTGCGGCACCTGGTGTCCAGTGTTTGAACAATCTCAGTGACCGGCTTGACTTTGACCAGTTCACCTGGCTGCAGATTCAATGCGATGATGGGTGTCTTTCTGAGACGGCCCTCCAAATAAGGGAAAGTGCATCCTCCCCGCCGGGTCTGAACAAGATTAAACCAACCCACGAGGATGTAGCGGCAAAACGTGCCTAGCGTGACATTCCCAGACAGAAGGTCACGGGCATACTGCCGCACATCCCACCAGGGAAGACGGGATGTCGCCTTCCAGAGCTCCGTCGCCTGACAGTAGAAGCGCTGGCCATTTGAAGGCGCGCCGCCATCACGAGTGGTCTTCGTTAGTACCTCACGTTGAAGTGGCGTGACTGCCTCACACTCCCCCTCCACCTTAAGAGTGGATGAATGTTGTGAATGCCAAGGTACCCTTCTCAACCAGGCTTCCTTCCAGAACAGCATGCATCGCGCCTGACAGCCTCCATGCTCATCACCGTCGCACCGCAGTTTTTCCAGGTGGACGGTGTTTTGCAAACGTCTCATCCCGGTGAACTGGATCGTATCGCAGGCTTTGTCGGCGCGCTTAAACACCCTGAAACGCTTTCCGCAGAACTTCAGCATTTCAGGCATGAAAGGCAGGTCCTCCAACTTCGCCTGTTTATCGAGAGTTGCTAGGATTTCCTCGGCGCTGCGCACCTCAACGAGTTCACCAACATGCAAACGCAGAGCTGGATAAAGAGTCCTAATGCTGTCTGCTTTCATTATCAGGAAATGGCTTCGGAAGAGAAAACGCCCCCGAGTCGGTATCAGCGCGAACATCCAGACAGCTCGCGAGTTGTCTGGAATCGGCCCGTAAACACAGAATCCCGCCCAGAGCAACCATCAAGCAGAAGAGGGAAGCCAAACCGAGGAGGACGATAGGACCCCAGTACAGACCGGCAGGGCTCAGGAAGGGCTTCTCCAATCCTGGCACGCGAATATCGCCGGTGAACAGCCAATAACTTGCTACCCCGCCGAGAACCACACAAAAACAGAGGCCTGTTAGCGTCGTTTTCCAGTAGCTCAACCGGTGACAAAGCATCCTGCTAGATACCTCACTTCAGTTTCACGGGATGCGATAAAAGAAGACCCCCAGTTCGGCCATTTTCCTGGTGCAGGCGACTGCCTGATTGACCTCGATCAAGTGCAGCCGGGTGTTGCCAATCCTTGAGCTCTTGATCAGGTTTCTTAGCCTCAGCTCGCGCTCTAACACGGGAAATCTGCGCCTCTGGATCGCTTCTGGTGAAAAGACGAAGGTCTTAACAGTCCTTGGCTTGCCCGCACTGTCAATCACCGCCACGTCGAAAGGCTCGTTGACGTACAGAGAGAACGGTAAGCGATCTCGCACCATATCTTCGAGGTAATGAAAAAATGTGAATGCGTCAAAGGGCGTATCGAAGAAGCACGCTTTGCCTTCTAGCTGCGTTAACTTGTCGAAAGGCGTCCCTGGCCCGCACGGATAAAGGCAATCCTCATGATTGGCCACGATCCACTCCGCCTTGGATCCCCGAGCCAAAATGGGATGGGTGGGATGAAGGCTGCGGACGACGTTCTTTTGGCGGCGGAACGTTTCGGAAACCAGACCCATGCGCGAAATCGTCCTTCGGACATCAAAGTACTTGAGGGTTCGCAGATATTCGAAGCTGGATGAAAGATACGGCAGCGACACCATCATTAGATTTCCGTCCCGGCCAACGGCTCTCAGGAACACCTCAATGAGTTCTCCGGGCGACCCGCGGAACCCAGAAAAAAAGGAAAACGAACTGTGAAGCAAGACCGTATCACCCGCTTCGACTCCCAGCCTCTGCAGCCTCATTTCCAGCTCCTCGGGGCCATAGGAAAGAAATTCCTCGACGAAACGTTTTTTCAGCTTCAAATGCGTTGAGCGCAGTCGTGCCTTGTGCTGAGCCGGCAATCTGGAAAGCAGTGCGCCGAGTACTACGACGAGATTGCTGGGAGAGAAGAGACGCACTTTCCGCCGTCGATCACAATGGTCTGCCCCACGATGCCTTCGGAAGCCGGTGAACAAAGAAAATGAACCAGGTGAGCCACCTCTTCCAGGCGCACGAGCCTGCGCAAGGGGCTGGCGTCAGATTCCGCTTCGACCCTCTCCTCCGCATCCTCCCAAACGGATAGCGTGTCAGTTTCCAGCAAGCCGGGTGCTACCGCGTTCACGCTAATGCCGTCCACAGCCCATTCCGCAGCCATTTGCCGGCAGAGGGCTCCCAGAGCAGCCTTGGAGCTTCCGACTGAGCCATAGCGTTCGACAGCCTTGAAGGCTCCTTCCGACGAGATCGCAACAATCCGCGAGCCCTTTCCCATTAAAGGTCGGAGTTTCAAGGCTAGTTCGAAGAATGCCGCGACATTGACTTGCCAGACTATGGACAGGTGTCGTTGAGTGAGTTCCTTCAGCGGTTTGTGGACACCGGTGGCGGCATTGTGAATGAAAGCATCGAGGTGGCCATGTTCCATGGTGATGTGATCAACCAGTGTTTGAAGCCCCGTTGAGGTCATGAGGTTAGCTCTGACTGCGGCGCACCGATAGGCACGAGTTTCTACCTCACTCATGAAAGACTCGGCTGCAGTCTCATTCTGGAAATAGCCGGCAATGATCTGGGCGCCTTGACTTGCCAATTGCAAGGAAATCGCTCGGCCAAGCCCCCGTGTCCCCCCTGTGACCAGAACAACTTTGTCACGAACACTGAAGTTATCCATAACCACGTTCAAGTCTCAATTAGCGAAGTCGCTGAAAATAATTGCGAAGCACTTCATCCTCGAAGTCAGAAGGAAGGAACGAACGTGAGATGAACCCCAGAAGGACAGACGTGTCTGCCATCACTTCTCCTTCACAAAGCACTCGCCCTTTCACTCCGGATGTCTTCTGGTTGCACGACTCGACGGTTGCTTCGATCACTAGGTGAGATTCCGGCCGGACAGCCTTTCTAAAATTCGCGTTGCGAATCTGAAGGAAAACCGGCCATAAAGTCTGATCGATCCCAGCCAGCAAGCAACGCGCAGCAGCCTGAGCAACCATTTCAACTAGCAACACGCCTGGGACAACAGGGTATCCTGGAAAGTGGTCTGGAAAGTAATCCTCGTCGGACGACACAAACTTCGTCGCGACGATTCGTTTCGCCGGATCGAGCTCAAGGATGTCGTCGACCAGAATGAATCGCATGGCTTCCTTTAGCCTTGAAAAGCCGAATGATTCTGTAAGAGATCGCAGATTTCCTTCACGGACTCAACTTTGGCCATGTTATCGGCGCTGACAACGATACCGTGGTCCTCTTCAAGCCGCGACAAGAGCATCAACACGCCTAGCGAGTCCCACTCGGCTACTGACATGCGAGTGTCATTCAGAGTTAACGTCCGCCCTTGCACGGTAAAAACATCGGTCAGCCAGTCCAGTGCTTTCTGCATATCCATAGGTTAGGTTTCATCATTAAGGGTTGACGATCTTCCACTCTGCTACTGGATCTGACTCACTCCGGTCTCACAGAGGCTTTGACAACATCTAGGAAGTCGAGCCACGATGGGTGAAGTGGCTGAAAAACGCGGTTCGCGGAATCGTCAGAGAGACAGCTCCCCATGAAAGACCCACCCCGAAGCCGAGGAACATCGCGTCAAAGGTCTCTCCACCGCCAACGGACGGGGAGCCCGAAACTGCCAGTGTCAGCGGAATTGAGGCTGCGGCCGTATTGCCGAACTGTTGAATCTGTAGAGGCACTTTCGACAAGGCGATTCCAGACTTCGACGCGATGAACTTAATGAGGTACTCGTTCGCCTGATGAAACAGAAAGAGGTCGTAAGCGCTAGCTGGCCGGCCGACAAAGGAAAGCATCTCTTCGATCAGCGCTGGAACACGGCTACGCGTAAAGTCGAAGATATGTCCCCCGTCCATTGAGACACAATATTGCTCCGGCTGCTGCGGGAAGCGATTGCGGAAGCCTCCCCCCTCCACTATCAAATCTCGCGCGCCTTTCCCGTCCGTGTACATGATGTAGTGGGCTGGGCTGGGTGGGTTGCTGCCTGCTTCTAGAGCTGTGGCTGTCCCGGCATCACCAAACAACAGCGCAGTGGCCCTGTCGTGGGGATTTACGAACTTCGAGGGTGTATCTCCGGCTAGGAGGAGAATCCGGTGGCAAGCGCCTGATGCAAGCAGCGAGTTGGCCAGCCAGAGCCCGTAGACATAGGCGGAGCAGCCGAGAGCCACATCGAAGCTGGCGCAAGATTCCGGCAGGCCCAACGCCTGCTGCAAAAGGCAGCTAGTGGGAGGCATGATGTAGTCGAAAGTCTGCGAGGTCATGATCAACCCGTCAACCGAGCTTGGTTGCCAGCCCACACCCTCAAGCAGCTTGGCGGCGGCGGCCCTGCAGAGGTCCGAGGTGCAGGTGGCCTCGTCAGCCGCGCGATGAGACTTGGCGCCAACCATCGCAGTCACCTTGCGGATTTCGCCCGCTTCGAACCAGGGGTAGTCACGGTCGTTGAAAACCTCACGCTCGGGCAAGCAGGCCACGATTCCGCGCATCGCCATTCCAGTCATCACAGATCGGGCCATGTCTTACCTGCATCCTTCTGACGAAACTGCCTTGGAAGGCATCAGCGTGAGAGGTTGCAGGTGGAGGGGTGCCGTAGAGGATCGTTTCTGCCGAATGTCCTTGATGATCCATTCCACTTCCTCTGGAGGCATTCCCGTTTCCAGTGCGATGGCGTCGGCAGCGTGTCCCTGATTGACTCCAAACAGAACGAGGTCGAGCTTTTCCAGCGGGACATTGAAATAGAACTCCTCCTGTGTCTGCTCCAGACTGTAGGTATCGGTCGTGGATCTTCTGTTCACCAAGTCTTCAGGCAAACCGAGGTGCCGGGCCATTTGGAATACTTGAGTCTTATAGAGATGGGCGATGGGCTTCAGGTCGGCAGCTCCGTCTCCCAGCCTCACGAAAAAGCCTTGATCGTGTTCCAGCAAGTTCGGTGTCCCTGCCACGGCATAATTCAGGCGGTCGGCGTGGAAGTATTCCAGGGACTTGCGAGTTCGCTGCTTCATGTTCGTTGCGGCAAGGATCTGCAAGTAATTCTTGACGGGCAGGCGCCGCTTTTTCTGGACTCCGTCAGGTCCCGCAATGACGACTGAAAAAAAGCCGAATCGCGATCCAGCCTCACCTGTTGAAGTCAACGTAAGCTTGTTTTTGTATCCTTGCGAGTACTCCGGAAAAATCTCGCGAATGGCCTCGTCACGGAATCGATAACAACCCATAACTTCAAGGGTTGGAGCGATGTCCACCACTTCGAAGGCAACGCCAAGATGTTGAACGAGGCGTCTGCCGTAGTGAAGGCTTTCGGAGCTAGAATCGCGCTCTGGCATTAATAAGGCGAAGACATGTTCCCGTCCCAAGGCCCTCACGCAAAGCGCGGCGGTCGTGCTGCTATCGATGCCGCCGCTGACGGCCACCACCGCGCCTTTCTTCTTGAAAACGTTAACCACACTGTTTCGAACGAAGTCATCGATGCGGCTGCATTCCCTTTCGCAGTCGAGTTCTAACGCCCGGATGTTTAGAGTCATCTGGATGGAGACGATCTCTGTGCCGGACGAAGTTTGCGTTGCACGAAGGCAGCAATGGCATTCAGCGAGTCGAGGTTATCCGGCGTGATCTCTTCATCGGCACACCTAAACAGGTAGCGAGTCTCAATGAAGCTGACCAGATCTAGCACGCCCGTGCTATTAAGAATTCCACGCTGCAAGAACGACTCGTTAGGAGCCAACTGTCCGTCTGAAGCGCCCACCAGGATTCGTCTGACGATGTATTCCTTCACCTCACTAATAATGACAGCCTGTTCTTCGTCCGTATTCATAGGAACCTTGGCAGGCACAGCAAAGTTCTTTGTTGCACTCCCCGAAATACCCGACATCAGAGCTGACCTCTGAGCTCAGTTCGAAAATCGCTTAAGCAAACAACTTGAGCAATGCTTCCTTTTGCAGCTTTCCAGACCAAGACCTTGGCAATTGCTCCACCTTGAGGATCCGCCGCGGCACCTTGATGGGAGGTAGGTGCTGTCTGCAATGACGCTTCAGCTCTTCATCGGAAAGCACGGTGCCCTGCTTCAAAGCTAGGACAACGCAGACCACTTCTCCGCACTGAGGATCCGGCAACCCCAGAATCACCGCGTCATAGATGGCCGGGTGCTGCTTCACTACGACCTCTATTTCGGCTGGGCTAATGCGATAGCCGTGGCATTTAATCAGGTCCCTGACTCGTCCCTTGATATAGAGAAAACCGTCTGCGTCGACATGGCCCAGATCTCCCGTGCGCAGCCAACCGTCGACGAGAACTCGCGCCGTCTCATCGGGCTGGCGCCAATAACCGTTCATCAGATTCTCGCCGCTGGCCCAGATTTCACCTGTCACGCCGGCTGAGGCCTTCGCTCCATCCTCCTGGACAACCTTGAGTGCCACCCCAGGAATGGGTCGGCCCACGCTACCTCGCTTTTCAAGCCAGCGATCCGGGTCCAGGTATGTTAACCGAGCAGAAGCCTCGGTCTGGCCATACATCACAAACAGCCGCGCCGGAGCGATTGCCTCTCGAACAGCATCCACCAGATCCGGCTCCATCCTTCCTCCCGCTTGCGTGACGTATCGCAGGTGAGGGTAGTCTGAGCCCCTAAGCACGCAGCGAGCTGCCAAAGTGTGAAAGGTGCTGGGTACTCCTGCAAATCCGGTGCATCGCGACCTCTTGAGCTGCCCCAGCACGGCGCTTGGATACTGGAAGCGATTGTCAATAACGACAGTGCCGCCCACC
This sequence comes from Acidobacteriota bacterium, assembly GCA_022616615.1. Taxonomy (GTDB): domain Bacteria; phylum Acidobacteriota; class Terriglobia; order Versatilivoradales; family Versatilivoraceae; genus VFZK01. The sequence goes on along the minus strand of JAKEER010000111.1, from coordinate 40,803 downwards.
ATGAAATGCGTATGCAGCAGGGATGCCCCATAGCAGTAAGAAAATGGCAGAATCTGCATCACCCGATCTTCCCTGTGCAAGCCCAGATACGTCGCAATACTGCGGGTATTTGCGAGAATCGCCCGGTGGCTCATCACCACTCCTTTGGGCTGTCCGGAAGATCCCGAGGTGTAATTGATCACAGCAGGGCTGGAGGGATCGGGCCGAAAGTCGATTTCCGAACACGGCTGCGAGTCGGCGTCCATGAGCTTAATCTGGGGCGGAACTGGCCCAAGCGTCGCAGAGGGAGTAACCACACAGCGCAGCGGGCCTGTCATCATCTTCCGTACCTGCTGAGGAAAGGTAACCAGCACGGCTACCTCAGAGTCTGTCAAAACCATACTGAGCCAAGCCGGTTGAGCCTTCACGTCCAAAGGAACCGCTACCGCTCCTGCCAGGAAGACTCCGAAGTAAGCGGCCACATACTCCGGCCCATTCTCCATCAGTAATGCAACCCGCTCTCCTGGCACTATGCCAGCAAGAGACAAAGTCTGAGCGTATTGCCGGGATCGCTTGAGCAAGCGCTCATATGACCAGGTTTGATCAGGGCTCTTCACGGCAACGCTCGCTGGCGCATGGCCGGCTGAACTCAGCAGCAGATCCTGCATACAGAGGATGCCAGGCGCGAGCAGCGAGTGGTCAGACACGTGGTTTGGATCAGTCATCATGTGGCGCTAGTGGGTTGGCCATTCAGCTTGCGCTGAACAAATCGGGCGATGGCATTCAAGGTATCGAGATTCTCAGGCGTGATTTCATGGTCAGCGCAAGCGATGCCATATTGGCGCTCGAGAAATCCAACCAGCTCCAATACGCCCGTGCTGTCCAAGATCCCCTTCTGCAGAAAAGAATCGTCGGCCGACAGGGGGTCTTCCATCACTCCGATCACGATAGTTTGCAGGATGAAATCCTTTACTGCGTCGACAATGCGATCTGACATAGGAACTAAGATCGTGTTCTCGTTGGTAGGACCTCAGCCGATGCCACGCGCAGGTCTACATGACTCCTCACAGGTGGCAGCTTGCCCGGATGGATGCAGCCCTCGACAAAAAGATCGTGAAACAAGTGGCTGGAGTAAGCCAGCACCAGCGCCATGTTGTCGCGCGCAGAAACCTCGTTGTCACTGCTCACGCGAACCAGCAGTTTTTCAATCGCCATCTCGTCGAACAGGCCGCGGCGCTTTACTCCCGAAGCAGAAAGGCTGTCGAGCAAACGCTCCTTCAGTGGACCATGGTACAGCGCCAGCGCGTCTGGCGCACGGTACGGATTCTTTCTTCGGCGAGTGATTTCGGCGGGTAGATCGGTGGCGAAGGCCTTTCGGAGGATAAATTTCTCAGTCAGCGCTCGAAGTTTGAGGGCGGGCGGCATTCGCCTGGCTAGTTCATAAAGACGCACATCGAGAAACGGGTACCGGCCTTCAACCGAGTGCGCCATACTCATACGATCCCCCTGGGAGGAAAGCAAGTAGCCGGACAACAATTGCCGCGTTTCCCAATATTGTGCTTTTGAGAGGGGACTCCATTGGTTGAAACCGGACGGGACGGTGCCCTCGATTTCAGCGATCCAGTCGTGCGACAACAGGGGCGCACCCGTGCCGTCCGTTCCGCTCTGACCACTGCCTGGGCTGAGGAGGGGCAGCAAACTGAGCCCATTACGCCAGCGAAGATGATGCGAGAATCCGGGCCGCTCTGTTTGATCAAGTCCCTGACCGTAGAAGGCATACCAGAACGCGCGCGACCGCGAGTTAGTCCGTGGAACCGTATTCGCGACTCTTTCCAAGAGCCTCTTCCTCCAAGCTGAGTCTGGACGGCATGCCCAGAACCGGCGGATCTTGTCTTCCTTGAATTGATCGTAGCCGCCCAGCAACTCGTCGGCGCCCTCTCCGGTAAGAACGACCTTGATGCTTGAGGATCTGACTTCCTCTGACAAACGCATCATGGGCGCCGCCGCAGTCCGATAGAGGGGTGTCTCTGTATGCCAGATCACTCGCTCAAAATGCTCTGCAATCGATTGTCGCGTGATTCTAACGGCGGTATGCCTGGTTCCAAGACGAGAGGCCATCAGTTCTTGAAACGGTGATTCGTCATAGCCAGGATCGGCAAAGGTCATTGAAAAAGTCTGCATTCCGGGATGGCTTTGCCGCAGCAGGAAAGCAATCACACTCGAGTCCAGCCCGCCGGAAAGGTAAGCTCCTACTGGGACATCAGCGCGCATGCGGATCTCACAGGCCTGTTGCAGAGTGTGCCGAAGGCTCTCGCACCACTCTTCGACGGGGCGGTCCCATTCCACATGGTCGGGTGCGTAGTCCAGAGACCACCACTGTCGCACCTGAAACTCTCCCGCGCGCACGGTCATGCAGTGTCCGGCGGGCAACTGGTGAATTGACCGCAGCGGAGTTCGAGATGACTCAGACACCCAGCACACGAAAACATCGCGCAGCGCCTCGGGGCACCACGCCCGCGAAACGCGCTCGTCAGCCAGCAATGCCTTTAACTCAGAAGCGAAAGCTAAAGTTCGTCCATCGGCGAGCGGCGCGTAAAACAAGGGTCGCACTCCCCATCGGTCGCGAGCTAGCAGAAAGCTGTTTTCGGCGCGATCCCAAAGACAGAAGGCCCATTGGCCGTTGAACCGGTGGAGGGCCTCGATTCCCCACTCACGGTACCCATTAATGAGGACCTCGGTGTCGCTCCGGGTGCGAAAGATGTGGCCCTTCGATTCGAGTTCGTTTCGGAGTTCGGGATAGTTGAAAATCTCCCCGTTGAAAACGACCCAAAACTTTTCGTCATGGCTGCTCATCGGCTGCTGGCCAGACCACAGGTCGACGATGCTCAGGCGCAGATGGCCCAGCGCTAGGCCTTGAGAGAGCAAGAGCCCAGCTTCATCCGGACCTCGATGGGTGAGCATGCCCATCATGCGCAGCAGCAGTTGCTCGTCACAAGCCTGAGGCCCGATTTGCCCTACAATTCCGCACACAGTTCGATTCTTAAGAGTGAGTTATTTGAAGGAAGCCAAGGTGAGTCCAGCCGGCCTATCAGGGGTCGTCACTCAGTGCCGCAACTGGAGCACAGGAACAAACGGAGCGGAAGGCAGATTAGGTGGGACTGCAAGATGTCTTGTCAAAAACTGCTTCCCTTGGTCTAGCGAGCGAGGGCACCAGCGCCTAGACAGCTCCGCCCTCTCAGTTACAGACTGAATCAACTGCAACTGATTGAACAAAACAAACTTAACGAGATTATCGAGTCAAATGCGCTCGACATTCCACGAGTCGATCTCGACCGAAACCGCTCGTTCAATCAAGTCAACCGACACAACAAGGCGAGAAAGATTCTTCTTTCTCGCCAGAATTCCCTCAAGGCCACTCAAGGGCCCATTGGTAATTCGAACTCGGCGACCGATTTGCAAGTAGGGGTGCGGATCATATTTGAATCCGGTTTCAAGCAGTCGATGGATGTTCTGAATTTGCACTTCGGGGACAGGCAGCGGCGCACAACCATCACCCACCAATCTTACGACGCCGAATGCTTTGAGAACCTCCAGCCGGTTAATTGGTGGAATCTTCACAAACAAATAACCTGGGAAGAGCGGCATCTCGATTGTCCTTCTTCGGTCTTTCCACTGGCTCACCTTGTTGTACGCCGGAAGGAAACCCTCGATGCCCTTACTGTCGAGTTGTGTCTTGACCGCATGTTCGTGGCGGCTCCGCGTGTAGACCGCGAACCACGAAGGCTGCCACTGCGCTGCGGAGTTGGTTTGGGTCTCCATCGATTTTTCGAGTTGATGTGGCGTTTCAACGCCCCATTCCGAAGTATCGGAATCCGAGCGTGCGAAGCTTCGCAGGATCAAAGATGTTTCGCACATCAAACAGTATCGGCGTTTTCATCACTGACTTAACCTTCTGTAAATCGACATTTCGAAACTCATTCCACTCCGTGCCGATCAGCAGTCCGTCGGCACCGCATGCAGCAGCGTAAGCATCGGCACAGTAGCTGATGCCCTTTTCTCCAAGCTCTCCTTTGGCATTGTTCATCGCCACGGGATCGTAGACTTGGATAAGGGCCTTTCCTTCGAGCAATCGGTGGCAGATGTTGATGGCAGGAGATTCGCGGGTATCATCAGTGTTCGGTTTGAAGGCAAGACCCCACACCCCGATTGTCCGGTTCGACAGCCCTGCCAACCCTTCTTCCATCATGGCAACGACTCGAGCCTTCTGCTGCTGGTTGACTTCAAGAACAGATTCGGCGATTCGCATCGGGTTCCCGAACCACCTTCCCATGGTGCAAAGGGCAGCCACATCCTTCGGAAAGCAGGAGCCGCCAAACCCTGGTCCTGGATGCAGGAACTTCGAGCCGATCCGCTTGTCCAGTCCCATCCCGCGGGAGACATCATGGATATCGGCTCCCACCTTTTCGCAGAGATTAGCCATTTCGTTGATAAAGGAAATCTTGGTTGCCAGAAAAGCATTCGAGGCATACTTGATGAGTTCTGCCGTTTCAAGATTCGTCATGACGAACGGAGTCTCGATGAGATAAAGAGGCCGATAGATATCCTTGACAATGGCGGCTGCCTGTTCGCTCTCTGCTCCAATGACGACACGGTTCGGGCGCATGAAGTCCTCGATGGCCGAGCCTTCGCGCAGGAACTCCGGGTTGGAGACGACATCGAATTTCATCGGCTTCTTCAAGCTCTCTTCAATCCAGGCTCGAATCTTCCTCCCGGTGCCGACCGGAACCGTGCTCTTGGTGGCGATGACCTTGTAGTCGTCCATGTATTTCGCCAGCGAACTGGCGACGGAACGGACCTGCGAGAGGTCAGGCTCTCCATTCACGCCTTCGGGTGTACCGACGGCTATGAAAACAACAAGCGATTGTTCAACAGCTGATTTCAAATCAGACGAAAACGTCAATCGACGGTTTTTGACATTGCGTCGAAAAATTTCCTCCAGACCAATCTCGTAAATCGGAATCTGGCCATCCTGGAGTCTCTGCACCTTCCGCTCATCACTATCTACACAAGTGACACTGAGTCCGAAATCAGCCAGTCCCGCTCCGGACACCAGCCCGACATAACCGGTGCCGACTACAGTAACGTGCATAGGATTCCTCAAATCGCATTTCAACCCCTCGGGTAACTACGACGAAGAGTCAAAGGGAGCCTCTCCTCAACAAGACGATTTTTATGGTCTGGAAGATGATCAGGAGGTCCAACGCGATCGACATGTGCTTGATGTAGTAAAGGTCGTATTGGAGCTTTTCAATCGTATCGCCGATGGAGCCACCGTAATGGTATCTGACTTGAGCCCAGCCCGTGATGCCGGGTTTGACGGTATGGCGTTGACTGTAGTAAGGGATTTTCTCACCCAGTTGTGCAACAAAATGCGGGCGCTCAGGCCGGGGACCCACAAAACTCATGTCGCCTTTCAGCACGTTAATAAACTGCGGCAGTTCGTCCAGCCGGACTTTGCGAATAAACTTGCCAACGTGAGTGATCCGGCTGTCGTCTTTCTGTGCCCACACCGGGCCAGAGGCCGCTTCGGCATCCACATGCATCGAGCGAAATTTGAGCAAGTCGAACGTCTTGCCGCCTTCGCCTACCCGCTTCTGTCGGAACAAGACAGGCCCTCTGGAATCGAGCTTGATGAGGAGGGCTACTAGCACCATTACCGGCATCAGAACGATGAGACCGAACGTAGAAAAAAGAATGCCGAACAATCGCTTGTAAAAGTGAGTTATGGGGGACTTTCTAAAGCCCTCAGAAAAGATCAACCAGCTCGGGCGAAGGCTTTCGACCGCAATCTTGCCAGTGAGTTTTTCATAAAGGCTCGTAGCTTCAATAATTGAAAGGCCTTTAAGCTTGAGGTCCAACAACTCGGTGAACGGCAGCCTTCCCCTGCCTTCGGGCATCGCAACAACCACCTCGCTAACCCGCTCCTGGTCAACGATGGTGCCAAGATCCGCAACCTCACCCAAGACAGTGGGGTTGACAATGGACTTACCGACGAGGGTCCGGTCTTCACTGACAAATCCGACAATTCGAATCCCGACCTCTGGACGACTTGAGACTTCAGCTGCGATTTTCCTCGCCAGGTCTCCAGTGCCGAGGATCAACGTAGAAGTTGCCAATGCTGTTCTCTGGCTGAGCCAGAAAAAAGCTACTCGCCAAGCAACCAGAGAAACCAGCAGGAGAAATACCGCGAGAATCGATACTCCTTGGCCTAGGAACATCGACGGAAACAGCACATATATCCCCGCGATAAGAATGGACCAAACCCCCATGGCTTGGAGCAACCGAGCGAAAAGCTCACCGCGCTCTTTAACGATCTGCAGGTCGTAAAGATCGTGATAGTAGAGGCAGAGCTGGCAAACGAAGGCGATCAGCAATGCCTTCAATACCTCGGCCTCTTCCAGTAACTTCGAATCCTGACCGTGACTCGATTGGATGGCCGCGGCCAGCAGAATCCCGGCGAGAATGAGCACGGTCTCAGACACGAGGAGAAAGAGGGTTCGACTGGGCAGATACTGATTGAACACCTTGAGCATGGATCAGGCTTTTGAGGACCCGTAGGAATAATAGTAATAGTTGGATTTCTTTGAAACTTTGGTTCCGTTAAAGACGACTCCCAAAACCTTTCCGTTCTTTAGAGTCTGCACCGCTTTCGTCACTGACTCGGCTGGTGTTTGGCTGGCCCGGACAACCAGGAGGGTTCCGTCGACCAGGGAAGACAGCAGTTCTGCATCTGCCAAGGGAACAATGGGCGGAGAGTCGATAATAACCCAGTCAAATTGTTCAGAAACAGATGCCAGGAAATCCTTCATCTTCTGGGTGTTCAGTAATTCCGCAGGATTCTCCGGAACGCTTCCCGCAGGAATAACCCAAAAATTAGGGATCCTCGTGGTGAGCATGACCTTGGAGGAAGGCATCTCCTGGCTGAGGAAGTCCGCTAGTCCATCAGTCTTGGGAAATCCTAATGCTTTGTGAACGGATGGCCTGCGCAGGTCACAGTCAACCAGCAGAACCTTTTGCTCAATCTCCTGCGAAATGGTGAGGGCGAGATTCACGGCCGTCAGCGTCTTTCCGTCAGCGGCAGCAGCACTCGTGATCAGAACGGTTCGCAGGGCGCCGCCATTCTTCATCTGATACAACTTTGTCTTTAGGGTGCGGTACTGTTCGCTGGGAAAGGACTTCGGCGCCGACAGCGCCACAAGTCTGGGATCTTGCAGAATTGACAATCCTGCCCGTGGAGTTTCCGGCTGGCCAGTTGGCGAACTTGTACTAGTTTCCGACCAGACGTCGGGTTGTGTCGGAGCTTCGAGAGGGGCGGCCTCTTTTCTCAGGCCCTGGTGAACGCTTCTGCCCGAGGGCAACTGCCTTGCGGCTTCCCCCCGATTCTCCTTTTCTGCTCTTCTGATGGCTTGATGAACTCTACTCATGCCCCTCCTTGCCCACAACGAGTTTGGCTACTTGCTTCGATCCCTCAGCTTATCCACGAATTGAACAAAAAGATCAAACGACTCCGATTCATGGGAATCGGCCTTTCCATTGTTTCGTGGCTCCAAATAGTCGCCTTCTGCCACCAGATCACCAAACGTTCTGCGTTCTCCTGCGGTGCGTGCTCTTCTTAGAGGATAACGATGAGCTTCCGATAACTCCAGATCCTCGGCTACTTCGTGAATGATTTCGACGCCGATGCTTCGTGTGTCACAGGCATAGCCGTTCAGCAAGGCATTGTCACAGATGGTGTTCACGAGCCGTGGAATTCCGCCCGAGCAGCGGAAAACCTCCGTGATTGTGGAATCGGAGAAGATCTGCTGATTGGGAACACCGGCAATTTCCATCCGCGTGCGGATGTATTCCCGAGTTTCAGAGAGTGTCAGCGGATCCAGCGTGCAACGCAAACTGATGCGCTGTTTCAATTGGCGCAATTCGGGCGAGTTCAACTTCAGACTCAGCTCTGGCTGGCCGACCAAAACAATCTGCAGAAGCTTCTCGGTGGCGGTCTCCAAATTCGTCAACAGACGAATTTCTTCCAGAATTTCGGGACTCAGGTTCTGCGCCTCGTCCACAATCAACACCGTAATCTGGCCGGTTCGATAACGCTCTAGAAGCAGTGAATTCAGCTTGATCAAGACCTGGCTCTTGGAGCGCACATCTGCCTTGAGGTTGAGGTCGGCCATCAGATACTCGAAAAACTCGGCGCTTGTCAGAATTGGATTAAAGACAAAGGCCGAAAGAATCCCCGTCCGGTCCAAAGTATCCAGGAGGGCATTGACTAACGTGGTCTTGCCTGTGCCAACCTCTCCTGACAGCACCAGGAAGCCCTTGCGTTCGCGAATCCCGTAGACCAAGTTCGCTAACGCCTCGCAGTGCCTTTCGGTGAAATAGATGAATCGTGGATCCGGGCTCAGATTAAACGGCTTCTCTTTCAGTTGATAGAATGATTCGTACATGCTTGTTAATCAGGAGTAGAAAGTGAATGAGATAGACCGAGTCGCTTCCAAAAGGTCTTCAAAAAGTGTTCGGACGACCGCGTCCCAGGTTCTGGCGGTGCGGGTTCTCCGATAAATGGAACCGAAATCAAGACTGGAAGCTTAGTTAGCAGAGCGAGTTCGCTCTCGCTTCTCACAGAGCTATCTTTTAGCTCCAAAATCAGTGACAGCGCCGCTCCAAAGGCAAGACCGATTGCCAACCCCATAAGGTTCAATCGCAGTCGGTTGGGCTCCGCAGGTTTCTCAGGAAGACTGGCTGGATCCAGAATGCGGAACTGTTCTCCCTTTTGTCGCTGTTCCAGGTTCGTTGCCATAGCCGCATCATTCCTTTTCCCCAGTAGGCTCTGATAGTGCTGGCGTGTCGTGTCGTAGTCTCTGCTGATCTCCTTCTGCATCTGTTCAATGCGTGGCACCAAATCGACACGTGACTGGTACAGGAGCATTTCTTTCTTGATTTTTTCCTGCTCTTGACGGCCCTGCTGAATCTGTTTTTCGAGAACGTCGAACTGGGACTGCATTTCGGCCTTAGCCAGAACATAATCGGAATCGTCCCCTTCAGGCTCAGGCGGACTGGAGGCGGCTCCGCGACTCACTGCATCCTTGGATTCTGAAAATCTTTTCTCCAAAATTGCAATCTCGGCCTCCAGCTTTCGAACATCAGGATGCTGAGAGGTGTATCGGCGGTGAAGCGCGTCCCTTTCGGTTTTCTTCCGTTCCAGATCACCGTATCCACTCACAGCCGGGACCTCCGCGACCGACGACGGCTGTGAGGGAGTGCTGGCAACTCGGAACTTCGTGAGCGCTGCAAACTCCGAATTCATCCTTTGCAGGTAGATCTTCTTCTCTTCCAGCCGGTTCACTGAATCGATTGCTGCCTGAAGCTGCATTTGCAGCCGGCTGAGTGTCGAGAGGTTGGCAGACTGCTGCTCGGGCAACGCACCAAGGTTATGAATCTTGAAATTACTCATTCGATCTTCTAGCTCTTTTAGCTTGCCTTCAGTCTGTTTGAGTTGGGTGTCCAAGAACTGGGTTACTCCCTCCGTTTGTTCTGACCGCGCCTTAAGGTTTTCCTCAATGTACAGCGAAGCAATTTGGCTTGCCACCTTCTGAGCCAAGGCTTGGTCTTGTGCTCTATAGGAGAGAGTGAATGCATCCGACTTGTTGACCAAGAGCTCGATATCTCGTCGCATTCCCTCAACGACTTCCTCCATTGGAGCCGTCTTTCGCCTTTCGACGTAGAGGCTATGATCGAGGATGATCTTTTCCAGGCGGGTACGACTCATGATCTGCTGGCTAATCGTAGACAAGCGACTTTGAACCGTCCCAACCGCAGTTGACTTCACATACTCTGAAGGAACCTTTGGAGGCTCAACCAAGATCACCGTTTCAGACACATAAACATTCGGCAGCCGCCGAACGTAGAAGAACGTCACCAGCCAGACAAGCACTCCCGGCACCAGGACCCAAACGAGGCGCCGCTTCAAAATATCTATGTAATCTTCCAATTGCAGGTTTTGAATGTTGCGCATGTCGACGAAGCCCCCTGAGCCCTCGGCGTTAGAAAAACACTGGGAAGCTATAGTTCAGGCCGACGGTGAAGGTGTTTCCGTCGGCACGGTCCGGAATTAACGTTGAGAATCCGCTTGAAAGCTGCCTGAAGTATACATAGTTGGCAAAGATGTTAAACCGTTCGGTGGCATTCAAACTCAAGTTGACTCCTGACGAGATGCCATTGGTGGTAACGGGCTTTCCGTTTGCGTCTAGGTTTAGAAGAAACTGGTTTCTGGAATAAGACCCATGAACCGACCCAGTCAGGACTTTCGTCAGCCGCCGCCCAAGTGAAACGCCCGCGGACTGGGTTTGTGTTATACCGCCGAGCCCATAACCGTCAGAGATATTCTGTCCAGCATGGATGGAGAAGAAGGTTCTGGGATCCAGTGAAATGGCTTCGCCGAAAGTGAGCCCGCCATTGACACTGGTGCGAATCCCTGGGCGGCGTCCGGGCCCTCCGAAAAAACCTAAGGAATTTCCGACGATATAGCTGGGACCGGCCTGGATGAACGCACCAATCGAGGGAGTCAGTTGATGGGTAATACCCACGTAGGCTAGGTGACTTCTCGCAATGCCACTGTACGCCACGGATACGTTTTGCGTGCGCGGTGGGGAAAAATCGTAATAGCTAAACTGATAGCCAAGACTGACTGCAGTTCGTTCCGCCACCTGATATGAGTATGCGAGTTGGCCCCCAGACTGATTCATTTCGCTGAGGTCTCGCTGTTGGAAGCGAGTGATGGCTCCATTAGCCCCCAGAGTTATTTGAGAACGTCGGCTGACTTCGTAAGAAAAACTGGTGAAGGCTGTATTGGTGATGGTTCGATTCAAACCGATAAAAAGCGTGCTGTTCGGAACAACCTGCGGGCTCACAGCGTTAAGCACTAAGTCATGCCGGTAAAACCTGCCCGGGGCGGGACTTACAGAGATTCGGTCACCAATCGAGAATGTGGCACGCGGCGTGACCCGGTAACTCAAGTCGATTCCCCCATCGTGTGAGACGAAATCGCCAGAATCTCGGCTTCTGAAGAGAATGCCGCTCACCCCGTAGTCCAATCCGAAAGTGGTTCGTTGAAGCTGACGTTGATAAGCCATCCGTCCCGAAAGCGTTGTGAAAGGAATATATCCACTCCTGCCGCTGTCAGGGACGCCAGTGAGTGACGCAGCAGGAGAAAAATACAGATTGTCGGTGGCGGACTCCTGGACGCCCAGGGAGAAGATCAAGGAGTTTCTGGATCGAAAGAAGATGTCGCCCAAAGCAGTCGCGGAAGGAAGTCTTCGATCGTCGACCTTTGCCGTTGCGGTGTTTCCCGGAGCCGAGCTGGGTTTCTCGGCCTGAGCGAAGGTGCTTTCAGAAAGGAGGAGTGTGCTCAGCAGCGACATCAGCACCAGTATTTGGAGTCGATTCTGTGTCATCTCTCGTGAGTTTTTTAGGGCACAACAATTGTGTCCCCATTGCGAAGGAGAATATTCTGCTCGCTATTCTTGCCCTTGAGGTATTCCTTGTAGTTGAAATTGAATCGCTGCTGCTTGCCATCGACTTCGCGAAGAATATAGATCTTGGTCGTCTTCGCGAAAGGTGTAAACCCAGATGTTGCTAGGATATCCATGACGCGCGTCGGCCCCGCAAGCGGCTTTGGCCCCGCTCCGGAAACCTCTCCCATGACAGTAACCTTCTGGCTGTTGACGGTCTCGACAGTAACCGTGACGTTGGGCTCTGAGAAGAATTTTGACAGCCTTTCTTCCAGCACCTTCTTGAGTTCGAGTGCTGTCAACCCGCTTGCCTGCACGTCGTTGACGAGCGGCAACGATATCTTTCCATCGGGCCTCACCGGAACAGTCCTGGTGACTTCGGGCTCTTTCCAGACGAAGATATTCAGCACATCACCGGAACCAATCACAAAGTCCGATCCCACATTCGAGGCGGTCTTCTGAGCCTCCGTAGGAGACGCCGATGCCGGAGCGGCTTCCTTCTTCGGCTCCTGAGCTCCAGTAATAGGAACTGCGAAGTTAAACGAGAGCCCTAGAATCAATGGAGCAGCAATCCGGATGACTTGCTTCAAGAATCCCTCCCGAAGTCGGCGCGACCCCTACAGGATTCGATAACAATTGGCTTTTTGCTCTCGAGCCGCGGCAAGCGTGCCCGAGGCGCTCTGATAGAGGCCTCTCAAATCGGTAGCGTGGGTAGGGAAACAGGCGCCACCGATCGAAAGGTGATTTCCCACACCTAGATACTGCGACACCCAGCTACTAAGCCGCTCTGCCACCCTGTTTGCGGTTCTGTTATCGGAATTTAGCAACACTATGGTAAGAAGATTTTCCTCCGGAGCGCCGATCAAATCTGTTTCTCTGATTACGGCTCGCACCAAGGCAGTCAGTTTAGAGGCGACATTGCCATTCTGTCGTTCGCCACCTGCGGCGCCCCCCGAGCGGGCTTCAATGAGCAAGAGAGTCAGATAGTTCTGGTATCGCAAACTTCGCTTCAGTTCGATTGCGACGAGCGCCCCAAAAACTTCCTTGCTCGACAAGAGGCTGGATTTTAGCATTCAGTCTTCCCTGCCGGCACCAGATCATGCCGACATTCTCTTTCGGTTTAGTCCGCTTTGCTTGATCTTATAGAGCAATGCCTTGTAGCTAATTTGAAGCAGATCAGCAGCCTTCTTTCGATTCCAGCGAGTTTCCAGCAGCGTCCCCAAAATTAACTGTTTTTCAGCTTCCTGCGCAGCCATCTTTCCTGCTTTCTTGAGTGAAATTCGCTCGGGGCGTCCTGCCGTCCCACGCTGGGCTTCGGGCAAGTCTGACGTGGGCGCAAGTCCTATATCGCGGAAGGCAAAGTCTTCATCTTCAAGAACAACGATCTTCTTTACAACATTTTCAAGCTCTCGCACATTACCAGGCCAGTCATAGGAGAAAAAATAATTCATCGCCGACCTCGAGAGCGAGCGCTGGTTCTTGTCAAAGACCGTGGCATACTTCGTCAGGAAGTGTTCGCACAGCTCCGGAATATCTTCCTTCCTCTCTCGCAAAGGGGGAAGGTGAATGCTAACGACGTTGATCCGATAGTAGAGATCCTCTCGAAAGTTGCCGCTCTGCAATTCCTTCTCGATCTGGCGGTTAGTTGCGGTAATGACACGAACGTCGACCGACACTTCCTCGTCTCCACCCAAGCGGCTGAACTCGTTGTCTTGAAGAACATGCAGGAGTTTTGCTTGAAGCGAGGGGTGCATCTCGCTAATCTCGTCAAGAAAAATCGTTCCATGGTTGGCGAATTCAAACTTCCCGGGCTTCCGAGTTACAGCTCCAGTAAACGAGCCCTTCTCATATCCGAACAACTCACTTTCCAGCAATCCTGAAGGAATCGCGGCACAATTGACTTTGACAAACGGCTTATGGTTCCTTTTCGAGCGTGTACAGATCTCCCGTGCCACCAATTCCTTGCCTGTGCCACTCTCGCCCCGGATCAAAACGGTAATGTCGGTCGCCGCCACTTGATCAATGATCCTTTGAACCTCCTTCATCTTATCGCTGCGGCCGAGAATAAGGGGGAAGCGCTCCTCGGCTGAGACATGCTCAAAATTTTCGTGGTTCTCTGCAGGTAAGGCTATTGTTGTTTCCATAGATTCACCGGATCAATCAAGTTTTGGCAACGAGCGGTTAGTCTTGCTCGCTGTTCCTATTAGCAAAAGAATCTCCATGCCAAGCCAAACAATTAGGTTGTCTCCAATGTACAATAAGCCGTTAAAAATAATGCCTTAAATTCGAGTAAGGGTATTGGCGGAGAGATTTCTTGCGAAGGGGAATAACTTTTCCATCCGTCCAAGTATGGAATGAGTTTTAGCTAAGGTGGAATTCTACTACCACTATTTCCTAATCAACTGGAGACAAGGAGCCTAAAGGGTGGGATAAGGGAAGCCAACTCAGGGCTTCTCATATAGCAGCTTCGTGAAGCGGACAGAGACCTTGCGATTTGGGTTCAGTAAGCCATTCTCAAGGCGAACGACTTTGGCTGGAAATCTGAAGTCGCGATCCTCCGGCAGACCGTAATCCGTGCTCACGGGAGCCGGGATAGATACCAAAAGATCGGCAGAAAGTGGAAGATCTCGCTTGGTGATCAGACAAGCTCCACTTGCACTAACGTTGATAGTGTGAGTTAGCTCAAAAAACTCATCACCATCTCGATCGATTCCTTTGATGAAAATAGGAACTCGGATAGGCAGTCGATAATACTCACGCCGATCTGTAAACGACATCAACGCTGTACCTGGGTTCAAAGTGAAACGAGACGGTGGTCAATCCGGTAAAGACAGCCGTGACTTGTGCATAGCAGTTTCTCTTCCACGGGGTGCAATACCTTAGTGAGCTGAAGTGTTATACACATCTTTTTTTTTCAATGGTTTAAAGGTTGCATAGATGCCTCCCTGTCCCGTTTGTTACCCATTTGCTTAGAAAGAGGCATTTTTTTTCTCAAACGTGGGCAAGAAGTGGAACTCCATTACCCAATCGTCATCGGCTTTTTTGCGGAAGCGAGAATTTAGGTTGAAGAGAACCGCTTTCCAATCATTGTCTCTTGCGGACTGACTACTGGGAATTCTAGAATATTAATAATGGATCGGAGAAAGTGATGAAGCCCTACCTATACATTCTTGCTGTCTTACTGGTCGGCGGAGGCATAGGCTTTTTCGTGGGACAGCGAACCGCCGGGCCAGGATTGATTGTTAACCCCAGTCGTCAGGGAACATCCGATGACCGCACCACGGTTGAGGCCTTGCTCAATCGGCAGAAGGAGGCTTACGCTAGGCATGATGAACTGCTTCTGTTCAGGGATTGTGGGGCTGGGTATGTTGAAGTCAACGCGACGACTGGTGAACCCTACAGCTTGCAAAGGGCCATCATTCGTCATCATGAGCTGTTTCGCCCTGGCAAGAGCGTCAACTTCGTCTTAGGTACTCTGGATGTCAGCCTCATGCAGAACTCGGCTCTGGTCCGTGCCACCTACTCCAAAACCTCGGATCAGTACGAGCGGGAGGGATTTGCGGGTTTGGCGGGACAAGCGCTGTGGCTGTTATCGAAGCCGGGGGGACGGTGGGAAATCACCGCCTTCGCCTGGACAGAAGAGAAGAAGCAGTAGCAGCTCAAATTGCGTAGTCTGTGTACTCCGGGAGGGGCGGCACTTTGGTGGGTTCAAACAACATTCCGGCACCCACTGTTGCGTAAGTGGCCTCGTCGATAACAATGAAGCCTCCGAGACGCCGGTTATGGTAGTACTCGTCATAGATTAACGGTGTAGCTGAGCGGATCGAAACCTTTCCAATCTCGTTCAGTCCTAGCGCCGAAGCCCGTTCCTCTTCCATCGTGTCAACATTCACACGGCAGTGAAGGGCGGTAATCACCCCCTTGGTCGAGTTCGTTGTGTGCTTGATGACGTACTTTTTCCCGGGTTGCATCGGGGTCTCGTGCATCCAGCACAGCATGGCTTCGGCTTCTTTGCCGATATAGGGCAGATTTTCAACGGGAACGATCATATCGCCCCGACTCACATCGATTTCGTCTTCTAGCAACAATGAGACCGACATCGAGGCGTGAGCGACTTTCATCGACCGGCCCATCAATACAATATCCCTAATCTTTGAAGTTCTCCCCGAGGGCAACACTAGAACTCTGTCTCCCACCCTAAAGACGCCACTGGCAATTTGCCCCGCATAGGCTCGAAAATCTCGATGCACGCTATCCCGGAGGCGAACCACCCACTGAACGGGAAAACGCGCGTCTTGAAGATTCCAGTCGCTTGCGATATGGACATCTTCAAGAAACGAAAGCAGCGGCTCGCCCTGATACCAGGACATGCTTGCGGAACGGTCAACGACATTGTCGCCCAGCAGACCGCTCATTGGAATGAAAGTGATGTGCTTGATGCGAAGCCGGGTGGAAAAGACAGTAAAGTCCTGGCGGATCTTCTCGTATAAACCCTGAGAAAACGCAACCAAGTCCATCTTGTTGACGCACAGCACAAGATGGGGGATCCCCAACAGCGAGGCAATATAGCTATGCCGCCGTGTTTGTTCGATGACGCCTTTGCGAGCGTCCACCAACACCAGGGCTAAACTCGCTGTTGAGGCACCTGTCACCATGTTGCGCGTGTATTGAATGTGTCCCGGCGTATCGGCAACAATGAAGCGCCGCCTAGGCGTCGCGAAATAACGATAGGCGACGTCAATCGTAATGCCCTGCTCCCGTTCAGCCCGAAGACCGTCCGTAAGGTTGGCCAAGTTCACAGAGGATTCACCGCGCAATTCCCGAGCCCTTTCGAGAGCCTGAAGTTGATCCTCGAAAACTGACTTGGAGTCGTGCAGCAGTCGCCCAATCAATGTGCTCTTTCCGTCGTCGACACTGCCGCAGGTCGAGAAGCGAAGCAGTTCGACCGACTTGGTGTTTGTCTTAGCCGTTCCCGGCATCAGAAATACCCCTCTCGCTTTCGGTCTTCCATCGCCGTTTCGGAGCGGCGATCATCGGCCCGAGCACCCCGTTCAGCGATTCGAGTAGCAGCGATCTCCTCGATAATTTCGCGAACGGTGGAGGCTTGGGACTCAACTGCAGCGGTTGAGATAATGTCGCCTACCGTTCGAAAGCGAATCGTCTTCTTCAGAACGGTTTCGCCCTGCCTCAGCGGAAGAAGATCAGAGTGGCTCATCCAGAGCCCGTCACGCAGGAACATCTCCCTTGAGTGGGAAAAATAAATGGTTGGTATTTCGAGAGCTTCACGCTCGATGTACTGCCAGATGTCGAGTTCAGTCCAATTGGATAGCGGAAAGACGCGGATGTGCTGGCCGGGAGCAATCTTGGTGTTATAGAGGTTCCACAGTTCGGGGCGCTGATTGCGCGGATCCCACTGGCCGAACTCATCGCGGAACGAGAAGACCCGCTCTTTGGCGCGCGACTTTTCTTCGTCCCGCCGGGCGCCACCAAAGGCGGCGTCAAACTTGAACTCTTCAATCGCATTGAGCAACGTTGGAATCTGGAGCCAATTCCGGCTTCGGTCGCCGCCTGTAGGCTCTGTAGCAATTCCGGCTTCAATAGCGTCCTGGACAGTGCGGACAATCAACCGTTCCCCAAGCTGCGCCGCGCGCCGGTCACGAAAATCGATTACTTCAGGGAAATTGTGTCCTGTGTCGATGTGAAGCAGGGGAAAAGGAAAGTGGGCCGGACGAAAGGCCTTTTCGGCAAGACGCAGCATGCAGATGGAATCTTTGCCCCCTGAAAACAGCATCACGGGGCGCCGAAACTCAGCCGCCACTTCCCTCATGATGTGAATCGCTTCGGCTTCTAACACATCAAGGTGCGACAAAAAGTAGCTTTCCATTCCTGCCTCAAGTGCCGAGCGGCTTTTTTCGGACGTTTCGCTAGCCAGCTCAGTCGGACTCGTCAGAATGCTCATTCGGCCCTTACCAGTTTCCCATCCTTGCGATGCAAGCCGCATTCTTTGTGTTCCGGTTGCTCCCACCACCAGCGGCCAGCGCGGACATCTTCGCCTGCTGCTACCGCGCGCGTGCAGCAGGAACACCCAATGCTGAGGAATCCTTTGTCGTGAAGTGGATTGTAAGGGATGAGATTATTCTTGATGCAGTCCCAGACCTGCTGCTCAGACCAGTTCCACAGCGGATTGATCTTCACAATTCCAAACTGCTCGTCCCATTCGATAACCTGGACTTGCTGGCGTGTCACTGCCTGATCGCGCCTAAGCCCGCAGATCCAGGCATCCACGCCAGCCAAAGCCCTCTTCAACGGGTGAATCTTTCGGATCGAGCAACAGAGCTTGCGGTTCTCCACACTCTTGTAAAACAAGTTGATCCCGTGCTCGCCCACCATCGATTCCACTTCCTGCGTGTTTGGAGCAAACACCTCAACTCTACGATTGTAACGAACCTCGGTGTTGTCAATCAGCTGATAGGTCTCAGGAAACAGTCTTCCTGTGTCCAGGGTGAAGAGGCGAATTCCGGGTGCTGCCTCGGCTATAAAGTGCGTGATAACCTGGTCCTCGGCTCCTAGCGATGAGGCAAAACACAGCCGGCTTCCGAAGGTCTCAGCCGCCCAGCGAATGACTTCTGAGGCATTCGTTTCAGCCAGCAGCGTTTGCCAGGCGGAGACAGAATCTTGATTGCGGGGAAGGTCGTCAGTCTTTTCCATCGAGCAGTTTTTAGATACAGTGAGGATGAAGTCCTTCGAATTTGCCTGCCCAAACGCTAGCAGGGAGCGTCAGAGGGCGGCGTACTCTTTGGCGGAAGAATCCTCAATTTCAAGTAAAACATGACTAAACAAATAGGCTTAGTCAATATATTGGGTTTACCTGGGCAAGTCAAGCCTGAAGTACAGAGATCTGGTATGTATCTGCTTTCTTGACTTGAGTTTCCTGTTGACTGCAACGTTGCTCAGTGAGTATATTGAGTATTCTGATTTTCTTAGTCATGTTAGGGAATTGAGATGAAACTCTCCACTAAAGGCGAGTACGGGTTGTTGGCTGTCATCGATCTGGCATTGCACTCAGGGCGTGGTCCTGTTCAGAGCTTTCAGATTGCTGAAAGGCAAAACATCCCCAAGCAATACCTAGATCAACTCCTGCTCATGCTGAAGAAGGCCGGTTTGATTGAAAGTTCAAGGGGACGCCAGGGAGGTTATCAATTAGCACGGGCTGCTCAGGAGATTACACTGTTCGACATAGTCACGGCCTTGGAAGGTCCCATTGAAAACGTGAACTTCGTTGGAAAGTCAAAACCGGA
The DNA here is from genome assembly GCA_022616615.1 of Acidobacteriota bacterium. Lineage (GTDB taxonomy): Bacteria > Acidobacteriota > Terriglobia > Versatilivoradales > Versatilivoraceae > VFZK01. Next base: position 21,962 of record JAKEER010000111.1, on the reverse strand, counting down.
TCAAAATCCGACCCAGGAAATTCTAAAAGATATCTGGATAGATCTCGTTTCCCACACTGTTGGCATTCTTAAGCAGAAGACATTGGAAGAATTTTGCGACCGCCAGAGAAGAATTCAGGAGCAGTTCATGTACTACATTTAGGAGTCCGCGCATGGCAAACATTGCGAACAACGTTTTGGAACTCATGGGCAAGACCCCTATGGTGCGCTTGAACAAGGTAACTGAGGGGGCTGTCGCGACGGTGGTTGCCAAGCTGGAGTCCTATAATCCGGCCGGAAGCGTCAAAGACCGGATCGGCATCAGCATGATCAACGAAGCAGAGAAGTCCGGAGTGATCAATCGGAGCACGGTGATCATCGAGCCGACCAGCGGAAATACTGGCATTGCATTGGCGTTCGTGTGTGCTGTGAAGGGCTATCGCCTGATTTTGACGATGCCTGACACGATGAGCCTGGAGAGGCGAACACTGCTCAGAGCGTTTGGCGCAGAACTGGTGCTGACGCCGGGTGCTGAGGGAATGCGGGGCGCAATTTCGGTTGCCGAAGAGCTGGCTGCCAAAACCCCGAACTCCTGGATTCCCCAGCAGTTCAAGAACCCGGCCAACCCAAAGATCCACCGATTAACCACCGCAGAGGAGATCTGGAATGACACAGACGGCCAGGTCGACATTTTCGTAGTCGGTGTAGGCACGGGAGGAACGATTACAGGTGTTGGTGAAATCATCAAGGCACGCAAATCAAGTTTCAAGATAGTAGCGGTGGAACCGGTCGATTCGCCGGTGCTTTCGGGCGGCCCGCCAGGCCCGCACAAGATTCAGGGAATTGGGGCCGGATTCGTTCCAGACATTCTGAACAGAGAAGTCATTGACGAAATCATTCAGGTAACGAACGAGCAGGCCATCCACACAGCCCGCCGGCTGATTCGCGAGGAAGGGCTGCTGGTCGGGATTTCTTCTGGCGCGGCCGTCTACGCGTCTTTGCAGGTCGCCAGCCGTCCCGAGAACAGAGGCAAGCTAATTGTGACTGTGCTGCCAAGCACGGGCGAGAGATATCTGAGCACTGCATTGTTTGCCGACCTGAACACTCCGCCGGGGTTAACGCTGTGAGCCATCAGAGCCCGCACTGCGCAGGTCGATGGGCTGAGGTTGCCTGGCCCTCGGTTTCCAAGCCCGCCGAATGCAGTGCCGGTGCTTAGACGTGCAGGACCGTAACCCATTGTGCGAATCCATGACAATGGGTTTTTTGTTTTCACTAAACCAATCGACAGCTTTTCAATGATGACCGATATGCCAGCTCAAGCTCTCTTGGCCGTCCCAAAGCTGTCGCTGAGGAATGTCGCCAAGAACTTTCACACGAAGACGGGAAAGTTCAATGCCGTTCAAGACATTACCCTCGAAGTATACGAAGGTGAGTTCCTCTGCATCGTTGGACCCTCGGGCTGTGGCAAGAGCACAGTGCTAAACATCATTGCCGGCCTGGAAAAGCCGGATGGAGGCGAAGCCCTGGTAAATGGGAAAGGCATCCAAGGGCCCGGTACTGACCGGGTAGTCATCTTTCAGGAGCTGGCACTCTTCCCTTGGCTGACTGTCCGCAAGAATGTCGAGTTTGGGCTGCGGATGGCGGGCATTGGCAAGAAGGAACGGGAAGAGAGAGCGATGCATTTCCTGAAGATGGTCCACCTCACCCGGTTTTCACATTCCTATGTCCACGAACTCTCGGGTGGAATGAAGCAGCGCGTGGCGCTGGCCCGTGCCCTGGCCATCGATCCGGAGATCCTGCTCATGGACGAACCGTTTGCCGCGCTTGACGCCCAGACCCGCGACATTCTTCATGAAGAGTTGCAAGAGATTTGGGCCGCCACCCGGAAGACCATTATCTTTGTGACGCACAATGTGCGCGAGGCGGCGTGTCTGGGCGACCGTGTGCTGGTGTTCTCGACGCATCCGGGACGCGTCAAACGTGAGTTCGAGATTGACTATGCCCGCCCCCGGCATCTGGAGGACCCCAATCTGATCGTTTTCGCCAAGAACATCCTTGCGGAGCTGAAAGCTGAAGTAGAAAAAGTGGCCCAGGAGGAGCTGGATTATGATTGGAGGACTGGCAAGAAAAAGTTTGTTCTACGTCCTGGCGATCATGATTTGGGAAGCGGCATCTAGACTGGGGGCGTGGCCCAGATTTCTATTTCCCGCTCCAAGCGAAGTCCTCCAGACTCTGTTTGAAGGCTTTGCCGACACCACCTTCATCTTCGGCATCTTGGCCAGCCTGCGGAGAATCCTTCTGGGCTATGGCATTTCCTTGACCGCGGGAGTGCTTCTCGGCCTGGGCATCAGCCGCAACAAGTTGATTGCAGAAACTCTCGGTTCCTTGATTCTGGGACTCCAGACCCTGCCTAGCATTTGCTGGCTGCCGCTGGCGCTGCTCTGGTTCGGGCTCAACGAGTCTGCCATTATCTTTGTGGTCGTGATGGGCGCAGTTCTCTCGATCACAACCGCGACAGAGAGCGGTATCAAGAATGCCCCGCCCCTCCTGATAAAAGCCGGGCAGAACATGGGTGCGCGAGGGCCGAGGCTCCTTTTCGAGGTCATCATCCCCGCAGCCCTTCCATCAATCATCACTGGGATGAAGCAAGGCTGGTCCTTCGCCTGGCGGTCGCTCATGGCAGGAGAACTACTCTACGGAAGTGTTGGCTTGGGAAACCTGCTGACTGTTGGGAGGGAGCTGAACGACATGAGTCAGGTTCTTGCAGTGATGTTGATGATCATTGCCATCGGACTCTGTACCGACTATTTGGTGTTCGCGAGGCTGGAACGGGAGATGAGACTGCGCTGGGGATTCGAAGCCAACTGATTCAAACGTGAAGACAATGCTTGTGAGAATACTTCGTGTTTCTAGTTCGCCTTGCCTTCTTGGACGAAACTTTCGGTACGCAGCGACACTGGAGATTTGGGGCTGGCGCTCAACATGCGCGGTCCCCCGCGACCCAGACGCGGCCAGAGGGACTTGAGGCGAGCAATACTCCGGCCCTCAAACATTTCGGCGCTTCCCCAAGTCGCGAATCTCAAAGAAGAGGTTGATCAACATCCACAAGCCGACGGCTAGCGTCACCCAAAAGTTTGTACGGCTGGCCGTTTCAGGAAGGTGGCGCAAATAGACGATCATGATCCCCAGGGTGATCAGCGAGGCTCCCACAAGAGCCAACAGACCTGCGGCGCTCAACAACTTGCCTACCACACCCAGCGATTTCTTAATGGATTGCCAGCGGCTCCCAGCCAGAAATCTGCCCGTCAGCAATCCAACTAAGAAGCCAGGAACTGAGATCAGGTAAAGGGTAGCGAAATCGATGTTCATCGGGACCTTAGGCAAAGTTTGCTTGGAAAAGGCCGATTTGCTGCAAAACGAAGGCAAGATGCTACCTAATTGACCTGACTGAATCCACTGAAAAGTTGAAGGGGAATTGCTTTGCAGACAGCACTCAAGCGCGGTGGCCGATCCGCCCGAAGCGGGTTTCCGTGAAATAGTGTCTTAGTACATCCTAAACCAGCCGGGAGCCGGTTCGAGTTACACCCGGCGATGGCATGCCGCTCCGACCTGCCCAACGCTTGTGAACCATTCCGGATTAGTTAGATTGGCGCAGCCGTCGAACCATTCCGAACCCAACGCAGAAAAGTAGCAAGAGCCAAGAAACAACTTGGCATCCGGGCCGCCTGAGGTGCCAGCAGCTCTTCCCAGGCTTTTCAGACGTGGTGGGCAGAACATTTTGTTCAAAGATCCAGACCATGGGGCCACGGTGGTGAGTGGATCGGAGGCGAACTGGTGCTTGGCAAGGGCACTTATGCCTTCCGCATCCGGCTGGCTAAGCTCCGCATGCGACCGTAAAGTTTTCGCTCTTGGGGAGCCAAGCGACGATAGGCATCGAGGACATCGGGCAAGCGATGGCATTTGCGCGCAGACGACTCGAAGGCTGCCAGATACTTGAAGTTATTAAGATTTGTTTCCAGGTGACTGAGAAACAGCCGGCAGGCCAGGTCATAGGCCTGGGCACGATGGCAAACCCAAGCCAGACGCACGCCCTGGCGGGCATCGAGAGCCGGCAGCCGCGCCAACAGTGCTTCACGAGCCGCCGGTCCCTGACCCGTCGCGAACAATGAGTCGATGTACTCTTCGAACAGGACCTCTGGCAGTGCCTGGCCAAACTCCGCCAGCGTCTCGGCTTCCTCGATAAGCGCCTCAGGATCGAGCTGCTTCGCTTTCACACGCGTCAACTGGTTTGTCGCGAAGCTGTGACCCGGATGCTCTTTCAGAAAGGCGTTGTAAGACTTTCCCGCGGCGGACCAGTCGCGCTGCCGCTCATAAAGCCAGCCCAGATCTAGCAAAGCCTGGGTCGAGTGCTCCCGAGCGGCCAGCAACAAGGACTCCGCCTGGTCGAAAAGCCCCAGCTGTGTCAGCGTCTTGCCCAGCCATTGCTGGGTTTGCCAGTGCGGATAAATGCGCTGGCTCTCGTGAAAACAAGCCAACGCCTCGGAATAGCGCTTCTGCCGGTAAGCCACCTGGCCGGCTAGCAACTGTATGCGTCCCGAATCCGGGAACAACTGGCACAGCTGCTGTGCCAGAGCCTGGGCTTCGCCCAGCCGGTGTGCCTTAAGAAGGAGCTCCAGCTCGAGGCCCCGTGTCTCCCGGCTCAGCGGATCTTCCTTCCTCAAGTGCAGCAGAATCTTTTCCGCCTCCTCCAGGCTGTTCCCGTGCAGTGCCTGTCGCAGGTTTCGGCGCAGCACATCAACGATGGGATTTGGCGGACTCATGGCAGCCTTGTGTTAGATTATCGCACAGAGTCAGCCGAGAACAGTCCAAGGGCGTTGAGTGGATTTCGATGTCTCAAGGCAAGGTGGCAGAGAACGGTACCCCGGTTGACTTATTCTCCTCGTTTCTGGCTTTCACTCCTCCCTTTGGTTTGACCTTTGCTTTTGTCGTGAGCGCCTGGGAGTTTCAGTTTGAAGATTCGTGACTTGGTTGATCTTCATCCTCAGCCCACTGTTATCCGGCTGGACCAACTTCAGGGCAAAGACGCCGGTTGGATCAGCGACAGCTACTACCTGACTGAGGATGGCGAAAAGCATCTGAAGTCGCTGGAGCATCTATTTTCCAAGCAGAAGGGCAACGGCATCTTTCTGATCGGGCACTACGGATCGGGCAAGTCGCACTTTCTTGCCTATCTCACTCAACAGATGAGTCAGGGCCGCCTGGCGCTGCTCCAGCGCGAAACCGTGCCGCTGTCGTTGCTGAACTACAAAGCAGCTCAGTCGCTGGAATCCATCCTGGAAGAGATTCTGCAGGTCCCTCCGGGCAGCACCGATCGGCGTGCTGCCTGGCGCGAGGTCATGAAGCGGCATCGCGGTGGGCTGCTGCTAGTCATCGACGAGCTTTCGGAGTTTCTACGCTCGAAGCCTTCGCCGCAGAGTTTCAACGAAGACATCCGCTTTCTGCAGTTTCTGGGAGAGTGGGCCGAGGAGCATCCCTTCTGGGTGCTGGCCGCTCTTCAGGAGCAGATCGAGCACACAGGCGATCTCGAATACGACTTATACCGCAAGATCAAAGATCGCTATCCGCTGCGCCTGCTGCTCACGCCCACGCACGTGAAGGACCTCATTGCGCACCGGCTCTTGCGCAAGAAAGCTGGTTATGCCTCAGCCGTCGAAAAACTCGCCCGCGATCTGAAGGCTATCTATCCCGAAAGCAGCATCGACTTTGTTGACTTCTGTAAGATCTATCCGCTGCATCCCATGACTCTCGAATTGCTCGAGGAGGTGCGAGATCGCTTCTCGCAGGCGCGTGGCATCGTCGATTTCACGCTCACCCAGTTGCTGGGAAGTCCAGCTCGTGGGATCGAACCCTTCCTTGAAAAGCCCTGCGGCCACCTACTCACACCCGACGTCATTGTGGATCACTTCGCAGACCTGTTCGAGGTTCAACCCGAGTTTCAAGCCATTTCGCAGAAGGTTTTTCCCTTCTTCCGCAAACGGGTTCCTCAGTTGTTTGAAAACAAAAAGCAACAACAGCTCGCCTGGCAGCTACTGAAACTGCTCGTTCTGGTTCATCTTTCGCCGCGCCGTGAGTACTTGGAGCTGGAAGAGGCAGCCCAGTGGCTGCTCTTCAAGGCATCGAGCATCGATCCGCAGAAGAACCGCGAGATTGTGAAGCTTCTGCTGGACAGTCTCGTGCAGAAGGGTGCCTACCTGAGGCGCAAGGAGACCCGCTACCAGCTCGATCTGAAGGACGATAGCACCGAAAACCTGGAGCCGCTGTTGAACCGTACGGTCGACGAGCTGAAACAGCGGGGAGAAGCAATTTTCGAAGGATTGCTGCCTTGCTTGCAGCGAGCCGAATTCAATCCCTTCAGCCTGTCACGGGACCGCTGGCAAACACGAAAGCAGCGCTGGCACTTTCACGACCGAGACATTCAGTTTTACCTGGGCGGCGGCAGGCCGCCCGACACTAAGGAACTGGGGCTTCAGATTGGTATTCCTTGGGGGCCTCCCGTTGGCGGCGATCACTGCTTTCTGCTGGTTCCAGAACCTCTCGAACTGACACCCGAGGTTCTCGAACTCGCTGCCCTGATGCAATTGAAGGAGCGGCCTCTGCCGGCGCGCCTGCTGAAGCGAATTGAAGAACGCATCGAAAGCCGCAGTTCCTGGTTCGCTTCTCTGATCCGCAGCGCTTACCTTGAGGCAGGCGTCTACCTTCCCGGGGGCAGCAAAACGGCGCTTCCCACCAACACCGTGCAGGCCGGGACAGCAGGCTGGTTGGGTGCCTTGGGAGAATGGATATTGCGGCACACGTTCCCCCTATTTGAACGCTTTGCACCCAGTCACGGCCCGCTGCCCAAAGAAGCCTATCGGCAGTTTATGCAACAAGCTCTTTCGGGCGACATCACAGCTGAGGAAGTTCCCGACTATGTAAGACTGATTCGGGAAGCCTATCTGGTTCCGCTGGGTTTGATGCAACGGCGTGGCGTAACTTATTTGATGGCACAGAAGCTGGATAATAACGAGCTCGTGCGGCTGCTGAATCCCATTCTGCAACACCATCCTGCGCCTAGCCGCGTTTATCAACACCTGGGTGGGCCAGTTTACGGCCTGCTTCCCGACCAAATTCACCTCTTGCTGCTCACGCTGCTTGTCCAGGGAGAGATCGATATTGTGAAAGGCCCGCAGTCCTACCGGGACTATTACGAGACACTGCCTAATCCACTTCAGTACGATCAAATTGTTCCGGGCCGCGCACTCAATCTGAACCAACTTCGCGACCTGCAAACGATATGTGAAGGGTTTCGGATTCCGGTTCCCAAGCAGTGGAGCGTTCTGGCCCAGAAGCGGGCCATCGAACAATTGCGCAAGCTCGGCAGCCGGCAAAAAGAAGACATCAGCCAGTTTCTCATGAAGCTTAAATCGCAAGGCGACACCGGTGAACTCGCGGAACAAATCGAAAAGCTTATTACCCAGTGGCTGGCTCTAGAGAAGGGCGAGCACGAACTGCAGGGTTTCGAGCATTTTCTCTTCGCGATCGGCTCACCGCAGCGTTTTTTGGTTGAAGCGAGCGAGATGGCCTCGCTACCGGCGCGCTTTGAGAAGCTCATCTCCGAGAAGCAAAGATTCAGCCATCTACTGAGTTTCCCTTGCATAACCCAGTGTTCGAATCTGGAGATTTCTGTGGCCCTGGAAGCTCTCCAAGCGCCTCCGCCCTTGAGTCAACCGGAGGCTTTAGAAGCATGGCTCAGCCGAGCCCAGGCACTCTATTGGCGGTATGAAGAGTGGTACACGAACAGGCATAACCAGTGGTGGAGCGAGGTGCGGCAGCACCCTGTGTGGAGCTTTCAACTTCCCGCTATCGTGCGCAGCCGGCACCTGGGTTTGGAAGGAGCAGTCGAAGGGTTGAATGCACTGCAGTCACGCGCCAAAAGCGAACGCTGCAACGGCTTGAGCTCGCTGGGCTTTCAGCCCCTCTGCCGGTGCCGCTTTGACGGCCAGCAGGCCCCGCTGGCCGAGACATTGCGCCGTTTCGAAGAGGCCCAGCAGCGACTAGATCGGGATCTGAGAGTCTTCTTTCAACAGGACAAGGTGAAGGCGCAGATCCGTGAATGGGTTGATCAAAAGTTCGAGTTGCAAGAAGAGACGCTTTCCTACCTGGAAGGCAAGGAGCCGTTTCCTAAAGTGGAGAATGTCGCGCTGCTCGACCAGCATCTGTCGGGTTTGGAATTGGTTCGAAGCGTGCCAGGCAAGGCACTGCTCGATTTTCTGGGAGACCGACTGTGGGACAAGGCGGAGCTGCTCAAGACGCTGGAGGAATGGTTCGTACGCTACGGCCCACGTCTGCGTTTCCAGCGTGAAGAGCTTGCAGCCCGACAGGAATTGGCCGCCTGGTGTTGTGAGCAGGTCATGCGGCAAGCCATTCCCCTGCCTCCAGGACTCTCCCAAGCCGAGAGGCAACTGATGATCGAGCGAATGCAGCCTGCCTGGGTCAGTCCGGAAAGCCTGGGCAAGCTGGAATCGCTGGGATTGGCTGAAGCCGAGATCGATCGCGTCGTCCAGATGATACTCGACGGCCTCATTCCTCTCCCGTCAACATGCCCTGCCTCAGGCCCGGTGGCGGCGGCTGCCGAGCTCCTAAACCACTTGCCGCCAGCCTCCGCTGAAGAACTGGCTCAGCGGATCATGGTCCTGTATGAGCAACACTCGCGCTTCGTGCGCCTAAAACCCGATCTTTGGCTGCCCTATCTCGATCAGCTCGCCAATGCCGGGCTTTCTGTGACCCCATGCCAACTTGGTGAACAGCTCCGCGCTCATCTTGGAGCTCAGTGGCTGGCCATCGATGCGTTAGGGATTCCCTTACTGGGGACACTCAAGGCTGCATTGCCGGATGGACTGTCAGCCTGGAAGATCGCTACACTAGGTTTCGCTCAAGTTTCCCATGAGACATCAACCAGCTCGTTTTACCAAGAATTGATGGACCGCGAGTTCAAGAAGCCCTTAATTAAAATAAACGCGATCGACAAGCTGCTGCATGGGCGCCAGACGACGTTCACAGAATTGACCCGGTTGGCTTGTGCCGAACTTGAAATCGCCTTCCGACGACTGGAGGAAAAACTCGATCCTGCCCAACCGCTGTTGTTGTTCGGTGACCATGGCTTTCGCCTGAGTCCGAATGGCAGCGTCTTCACCCATGGCGGCCCCTCTACCCTGGAGCGTCTAACACTGGTCTGCCATCTCATACCTGTTCATCGCTGAGAGGCCTGGGCCGCTTGGGCTTCGCTTTCTAATATCAGAGCGCCGAGCGGGCTGAGGCCGCTTGGGAAGCGCACAGGTTTGCCCGAACTCTTGAAACATGGAATGTGGTGTTCAGATCAGATGCTAGGCTAGTTTTCTGTCGCGAAAGTCGGAAGGCAGCACGGGTGTGGAGTTGAACCCCAACGCGATTCTCGGCTCCCCTCTCCCGCGTTGGGGAGACGGGAGCCGAAATCTCGCGAGGGCGGCAACCAGTAAGGCTCTTCGAGTTTCGCGACAGAAACCAGGCTAGTTTCCGGTCGGCGTTACCGTGCTGCGGTTGGCGGACAATTTGTCTTGGGAACGTTGGATCGCGTGAATCTTGTTCAAATAAACGAAGGTCTCATGCGAGCGGTTGCGTTTGAGCCAAAGGTATTCCTTCTTTTCTGAAACGTTCAGGGCGCCCCGACCTTCTAGTTCTGCCAGCCTGGAAACCGGGTGAAGCCACGTCAGGCCGAAATTCTCCAGCCCGTAACGCACACGCTTTGGCCCTCCGTTATAGGCGGCTCCCGCAGCGTACATTTCCATGCGAGAGCCAATCAAAGCTGAATGGCTTGTTGCCAGACCGGCCAGATCGTGATCGAGCAGACAGATTTCGGCCTTGATCGCGTTCAGGTGTTGACTCGTCGCTTCGCGGAAATCCCTTGGAATGCCCGCCTCCGGATAGCCGCTCCACACAACACTCATGCCTATGGGCGTAAATTGCGTAAGCCCGCGGGCACTGGCGTAATTGCCGGTAAAGCTGTAAGCATCTTCCTGGTTGGCGCCAATAATTACCAGAATCCGTTCGGCCAGACGTTTCAATTCCGACTGCTGTTGTTCGTTGAACTCCCAGCAGCCCGCCGCAATTGACCGAAAGCGGCCCGGGTCCATCTGTTCTGTCACAATAAGATTGAAATAGTCTTCATCGCTGAAACCTGGGGCGGTAGCGAGAGACATTCCCGGAAAAGCTCGCGACGGCACACGCCCCAGCTCCTGACGCGCCTGGCGGATTTTTTCCATGAGATAGTTCTTTCCTGCTTCCACCAATTCCGTTTGAAGCAAAGCGCTGGAGTAAGGAGTATAGATAATGGCGTCTTGACCGAGGAACCTCTGCCGATCCGGTTCGAGGGCGTACAGCATGGCAACCACACCGCTGTAAGGTGGGTCAATAATGTTGATCGAGGAGTTGAACCCGTTCCACCAGTCCACTTCATACCGGATGCTCGGATCTTCCAACGTTAGTTTCCGTTCCTGCTCCACACCGGAAAGTATTTGAAGCTCACTCGTTTTGAAATGGGCAAGCGCCAGTTTCACGTCTCGCCGCGAGGGAGATTTCCCACTTCCGGCAAAATATCGGACCGCTTTTTTTTCGAGTTGCGATTTGGCTTCTTCAATCAAACTGAGCAGGGGCACATCGGCACTAAAGGGCGCCTCGCTCAGTGGTGGCATGGGCTTGAGCGAACGGCTGATCTTTAGCCGGCGATGCCGTCTACTTCTTCGTGAGGAGCTTTTCCGTAGTTTCTTCTTGGATGAGGCGTTCGATGTGAGCGTACTTTCCGTCGCAGCGCGCGAGGACGACGCCGGAGTCTTTGCCCAGATTCCCTCAGAGCAAGCGAGGAAGAGAGCAAGCAGAAATGCGAATGATTTTAGGAATCGAGGCTGAAATCTAGGTTTTCTTTGGTTCAGTAAGACCCCACCGAATTGCATCACCAGGCTACCCCCTCGTACATCACAGCAGTGGTTTACTCGACTCAATAACATAAGAACTTTAGGCACAGTCTTCGGAAACGGAGTAGCGAAATCAAACGCCAAAGCAGCGAGAAGTCTCCCAGCAACAATCTCTGCCTCCAGGCTTGTGCCCTTGATATCCCGCCATGTGGCTGTGGTGTCCGGCACCAGCTCTCATCACTCGGTTCCTTCAAAGTGAAATCAAGCACGGGATTTGGTAGATTGAACGTCTATTGGCACGTCGACTTCCAGAATCGGAAAGGCTAGTAAGCTACTCGCAGGGACAAAGTTTGATCAGGTTCGCCTTCCGGGAACCGACAAGACAATAGGAAATCTTTCTCCAGAAATGGGAACAAAGAGGCCAATTAACGGTGCCCCGCTTCAACCTGACGGACGACGTATTTGTCGTCGCCGCGATTCAGCTAAACTTCACGCCCCCAGTCTGCTTACTGAGTCTTTGCCCGGCCCGACGCCCATGAAATGCCAAAGCGGCGCGCCGTGGCAGTGGTGACGGGCGTCTGCAATGGCATGCGCCATCCACGCGAGTGGTAGGCAGCGAGGGCTGCCCTCCGAAGAAATGTCACTTGAAGACGGAAAAGAGAGAAGCACTCCAACCCGTAATACGCTGACGAAGCCGTTGCAGTGAAAATGCTGCCGCGAACCTTTCGCCCACCCGCGACTGCGCCATATCGTCAAAAATAGAATATGCCACCGGAGTTAGCAGCAACGTAATGAGCAAGCACATCATCTGCCCGCCGATGACGGCAATGGCGATACCAGAATTCTGCGCTGAACCGGGTCCCTTCGACAATGCCGCCGGGATCAGTCCGGCGATGATCGATATCGTCGTCATCAAAATGGGTCGCAGCCGGGCATGATTGGCTTCAATGATTGCTGAGTCTCTTTCCAACCCTCGGGCTCGCAGCGTGTTCGTATAGTCAATCTGCAAGATGCCATTTTTCTTGACGATTCCGAATAGCAGAAGGATGCCCAGAGCCGTCCGAATATTCAGCGTCCTTTGAGTCAGCATGAGTGAAACCAGCGCGAAAGGAATGCTCAGGGGAATCGACGTCATGATTGTGATCGGATGAATGAAGCTGTCAAACTGCGATGCCAGGATCATGTACATGAAAACCAGCGACAATACAAATGCTAGGGCAAACGCTTCGATGGTTTCCTCAAGGCGGCGGGCTCGTCCCGAAAGCTGGGTATCGTAACCAGGCGGCAGGTTCAATCTCTGGACGATACTGCCGGCCTCTCGAACTCCCGATTCGAGCGGCTTCCAGGCCTCCAGGTTGCAGTAGACCGTCAGCTGCCTTTGCCGGTTGTAACGGTCGATCTGTGAAGGGCCCAGGCCGCGCTCCAGTGTTGCCAGATTGCTGAGTTGGACTTGACCGAGTTTGACGGAAGGAATCATGAGCTGCGAAATGGCCTCGGCGTCGCCGCGATCGCGCTCCAGAACTCGCAACCGGACTTCATACTGCTCGTCGCCTTCCTTGTACTTCGTGATGCGTTCCTCGCCGCTCACCATGGTTCGCAAAGACGAGGCTATGTCGCTTACCCGTACGCCCAAATCCGCAGCCTTTTCGCGATCGACCTTGACCTTGAGTTCCGGATTTCCCAAACTCAGGCTACTGTCCACGTCAATCAAGCCAGGAACCTTCTGCATCTCATCCATCGTGCGCCGGGCGTAGAAAGCGAGCTGGCTCGTCTCCGGACCGCGTATGCTGAACTCCAACTGGCCTTGGCCACGCCCGCCGCTTCCAAAGGGGCTGATAAACGAAACCGCCGAGCGCACACCCGCAAACTGCTTCAGCATCTTCCGGGCATCGCTCATTACTTGAAACTGGCTGACGTTGCGCTCCCTTAGCGGTACCATTCGAACGTAAATGTCGGCCTCGGTTACGCTGCCGCGGCCCGAAGGGTTGATCGAGGCCAGGATGTGTTTCACACCGCGCAGCTTCCTGACTTCGGCTTCAACCTGCTTGAGAATCGCATCCGTGCCCTCCAGCGACGTGCCTTCGGACGTGCGTAGGTTAATCTGGAACTCATCCTGGTCATCCGCCGGGAAAAACTCCTTACCGATGGCCTTGTAGGCCGGATAGATCGTCGCGAGGATCACGGCACTGATCAATAGAATCGCGGTCCGATGCGCCAGAGACCAGCGCAACATTCGGCCGTAGAATCTGTCAATCACTGCGTAGAAACCTGTCTCCTTCGAAGAATGGCGCTGATGATTCTTCCCAGCCATGGCATGCGCGGCTGGCTTCAAAAAGCGCGAACTTAACATGGGCGTCAGCGTGAAGCTGATGAGCATGGAAAGCAGAATAGCGCTGGCCATTGTGAGTCCAAAGCTGTTCAGGAACCGGCCGGTCATGCCACTCATGAAGGCTACGGGCACGAAGATAACAACCAGTGACAAAGTCGTCGCCATCACCGCCAGGCCGATCTCTTTGGTCGCTTCAATCGCCGCTTCCATTGGCGGGTAGTTCTTCTCTTCAATGAAGCGGAAAATATTTTCGAGAACCACAATCGCATCATCGATCACGATGCCAACCGACAGCATCAGCGCCAGCAGCGTGTAGTTGTTGAGCGTGAAGCCCATATACTTGATGACGGCGAAGGTCGCAACAATCGAAGTTGGAACGGCGACGGCCGCAATGAGTGTGGAGCGGAGATTCCGCATAAACAGCAGCACCACGAGGCTGGCCAGCAGGCCACCCAGAACGAGATGTTCTTCAATGGCGTGGATCGAGGCATTGATGAAGAACGACTGGTCGCGGATGATGTCGACGTCAAGGTCTGGAGGCAAGTCGCTGCTGATCCTGGCGAGGTACCTCGTGACCAGGTTCACAATCTCTACGGTATTGGTTCCCGATTGTTTGCGGACCAGCAACGTGACTGCATCCTTCCCATCAAGCCGGGAAAGGGTTTTGATGGGTTTTTCAATGTCATCCTCGACCGCTCCCAGATCCGAAATCTTGATGACGGTTGCCCCCTTGCTGGCGACCACGATCTGAGAGAACTCCCGCGAGACGTCGACTCTTCCCAGAACGCGCAACGACAGGTCCGATTTCCCCTGCTCCACCTTGCCGCCCGGCGTCTCAATGTTTTCGCGTTGCAGCGCGGTTTTCACTTCGTTCACCGTCACGCCCAGCGACTGCATCTTCTTCGCGTCCAGAATGATGTTGATCTGGCGCCGGCGCCCGCCGACCATCAGCACCTGGCCGACGCCGTTAACGGTTTCCAGGCGCTGCTTGATGCGCTTGTCCGTGAGTTCCGTAATCTCGCGCAAACTGCGAGCCGCGGACGACACGGTGATAGACAGGATCGGCGTCGAGTCCGGATCGAATTTCTCGACGATAGGTGGCTGGACATCCGGCGGCAGATCGGCCAGCACAGTGGATATCTTCTCCCGCACATCCTGGGCTGCCTGTTCGACGTCTCGTTCCAGTATGAAAGTCACGAAGATGCGGGTCACACCCTCGATGGTTGAGGAACGCAGGTCTTCAATTCCGTTGATCGTGTTAAGCGCTTCCTCCACGGGCTTCGTCACCTGGCTCTCCATCTCTTCAGGCCCCGAGCCTGGGAGTAGGACGGTAACCGTGACGGTTGGGAAATCCACCTTTGGATACAGGTCCACGCCCAGACCCCGCATGGAAACCAGTCCCATGACGGTAAGAAAGGCCGTGAGCATAGTCGCGAAGACCGGGTGTTTGACGCAGATTTCCGCGATACGCATCTCAGTTTCTCGATGGGAGGTCGTGTGCTAAGGACATGCTGCGAAGGAACTCAAGCGGAATTCTCTGGACGCCTTGGGTGATAGCACAACCGGGCGGATTCAACCGCCGCACGCCTGAGAGGGCCAGATTCTTGATAAGCAAGAGAGAAGTTGCGCAATCCGAGACAGCGGTTCTCAGTCAACTCCCCGGGCCGCACGGACAAACGCAGAGGGAGGAACACCAGGCGACTGATCCGCGAGACGGCGTGCAATCTGCAAATGCACTGGCACGAACCAAAACTCCTGCAGGTCGGCGGCTTCCAGAAAACCTGACAGGTTCCGGGTCAAGGCAGCCCCAGTGAAGCTTCCAAACGGCTCCTTAGCCGGCCAGGCACTGTAGGGATGCACCTGGACGATGACGTAGGAGTTGTTCGCGGCGTTCAGCTGCTTCCATTGGAGAGGCTGGCTGATGAATAGCGCCAGCAGAAAGGCGCCTACCCAAACCCATACGACTGGGTAAAGGGGAACCAGGAAAACCCACCACTGGCGGCGCAAACGCCGCAAGAACGGCTCAACTGGTTGCGCCTCCTGAAATGCCCCTGTTCTCATGATCTGGGAACCGCCTTTTGCACAACGACTGCGCAGGATTGTGTAGGAAAAGCTGCCGCCAGTCAACGGCAGTTTGAACGTGCCAGGACTAACGCCATTCTTCTCGGCTGGAGCCATGCAGTTACTTTATGGTCGATCGCCTGTTTACAGGATCAGCATGCAATCGCCATAGCTATAGAATCGGTAGTTTGCTTCAATGGCTTCTTGGTAAGCACGCAAGATAGTCTCTCGGCCGGCAAAGGCGGAAACCAGCATCAACAGAGTAGATCTGGGTAAGTGAAAGTTGGTTAGCAGGCCATCCAGGCAGGAAAACTCGAAGCCTGGATAAATAAAGAGGCGCGTCTCTCCAGCCTCTGCTACGACTTCTCCACCGTGCTGCTGGGCCGACGACTCCAGTGTCCGTGCCGCGGTTGTACCCACGCCAACCACGCGTCGTTGCTGCGTCCTGGCCAACCCAATAGTCTGGGCGGCTTCCGCGGAGATCTCAAAACGCTCCGCTTCCACCCGGTGGTCCTCGACTTGCTCTGCGCGCACCGGCTGAAATGTTCCCAATCCCACATGCAGCGTGATTTCACAGGTTTCGACACCCCGCTGGCGCAACTTTCTCAGCACTGTGGGCGTGAAATGCAGCCCTGCAGTAGGAGCAGCGACGGCGCCTCGCTTTCTGGCAAAGATGGTTTGGTATTCGGCCTTGTCTCTCGTTTCGTCGGGCCGGGCAATATAGGGCGGCAGAGGGACATGACCCAGGGTGTCGACCAAGTCGTCAAAGTTGCCCTGGTAGGAAAACTTGACTGTGCGAGATCCGAGCTCTCCTCGCTCCAGTACTTCGCATTCGAGCCGGCTGCCGAAGCGCACGCGTTCTCCAATCCGCATCTTCCGCCCCGGTTTGACCAGCACTTCCCAGACATCGCCGCCCAAGGGTTTCAGCAGCAAGACTTCAATCATTGCGCTGGGGGGCTTATCGCGAGGGTAGCTTTCCGACGCCACTCCCATACGGTGACCCAGGAGCCGGGCGGGAAACACCTTCGTGTTGTTTAGAACAAGCAGGTCGGAGGCCTGAAGCAACTCCGGCAGCTCGCTAAAGACGTGGTGGGAGATTTCTCCTGTGGCACGTCGAACATGCATCAGCCGCGACTGGTCGCGGGGCTGCACGGGATGCGAGGCGATGAGCTGTGAAGGAAGCGCGTAGTTGAAGTCAGAGACGTTCATATCGAGATGAAACCACAACCGCATTCACCCGGCAACTCTTGTGTGCTACAGTCGCCGCCATGAGCGCCGGGCAAGCCATTATCTCTCCAAGAGCTGCAGATCGGCTGCAGGCGGGGCATCTGTGGATTTACCGAAGCGATGTTGTCGCCTGCGAGGCGAATCCGGGCAGTGTTGTCTCGGTTAGAGACAAAAGGGGACGAGTCTACGGTCGGGCGTTCTACAGCTCCAGCTCGCTGATCACATTGCGCCTAATCACGCAAGAAGACCGGGACGTCGGCAAGGAATTCTGGAGACACCGACTGCAGCAGGCCCGGCAGTTGCGCCAGCAAGTCGTGCGGAACTCGGAGGTGTTCCGCCTGGTGCACAGCGAAGGTGATGCGATGCCTTCCGTCATTGTCGACTGTTACGGCGAGGTGCTTTCAGTCCAGACCCTGAGCCAGGGCGCTGAGCAGATCAAACCGATTTTGGTCGAACTACTGCTCGAACTGTTTCAGCCGAAGGCAATCGTCGAGCGTAACGACAGCAAGGTACGAGCGCTGGAGGGTCTGCCACAGACGGCGTCGATCCTCTATGGATCCGATCCGGGAGAGATCATCTGCCGGGAAAATGGGCTGCCTTTCTACTTTCAGCCGCTCAGCGGGCAGAAGACCGGCGCCTTTCTCGATCACCGAGAAAACCGCGCCTCTGCAGCCGGCCTGGCCCGCGGCAAGGCGCTGGACTGTTTCTGCTATGCCGGATCGTTTGCGATACATCTGGCGGAGGCTTGCGAGGAAGTGGAAGCGGTGGATCTTTCCCAAGCTGCGGTGGCGATGGGCCAGCGCAACGCCGCGCTCAACGGGTTCGGCAATGTTCGCTTTGGAGCAGAGAATGTCTTCGACCGGTTGAAGCTGTACGACCGCTTGAGAAAGCGCTTCGACACGATTGTCCTGGATCCTCCGGCTTTTGCCAAGAATCGCTCACACATAGAGGCGGCCTTGCGCGGCTATCGCGAAATCAATTTGCGAGCCTTGCGTCTGCTCAATCCGGGCGGGCTGCTGGTGACGGCCAGTTGCTCCCAATTAATTGATGAAACCCTGTTCTTGAATCTATTGACGCAGACGGCAGCCGATGCGCGCAGAAGAGTTCAGGTATTGCAGAAGCGCACCCAGGCACAGGACCATCCATTTCTTCTCTCCATGCCGGAGACTTACTATCTTAAATGTCTTTTCCTTCGGGTCTTGGACTAATTTCTTAGATGGGCTTTGACAGTGTCGAACGCAGATTCTATTCTACCCGCGTGCTAAATCTCATTCCGGAGGAGACGACGTCATGACTATCACGAAATGGGAACCGATCAAGGATTTGCTCTCACTGCAGGACCGCATGAATCGCCTCTTTGACGACTCGATGCGCGGAATTCGCCCCGGGGAAGAGGCCCTGAATTCAGCTCTCTGGAGTCCGGCTGTCGACATCTATGAGACTGACAATGAAGTTGTTTTGAAGGCCGAACTTCCCGAGATCAACCAAAAAGACATCGATATACAAGTGGAAAACAACACGCTGGTGCTGCGCGGAGAGAGGAAGTTTGAAAAAGACGCGAAGCGAGAGAATTTCCATCGGATTGAAAGAGCCTATGGCGCTTTCGCCAGATCTTTCACCCTACCGACTACAATCGATCAGGAAAAAATCCGTGCCGATTACAAAGATGGCATTCTGAAGGTCGTTATGCCGAAGCGGGAAGAGATCAAACCCAAGCAGATCAAGGTGTCGGTTACCTAAACGGTATCCTGCGTAGCAGACCCGTGTTGCGGCTTCTCCAGCAAGCCGAAGGCTAGCCGGTGTTCGAGAAGGCGGGAAGCTCGAAGCAAATGGTGAACTAAATCCTGGGAGCGCGGGTCTCGCCCGCTGAGCCGGCCTTCAGGCCGGCATTTCCTTGCCTACCGCAAGGATGCGGGCGAAGACGCCCGCGCTTCCAGGGTGGAATTCGATAACATTGACATTTATCATGAAAAGGACGAAGCGCTAATGACTAAGGCAACACCAGAGTCGAAACCTGGCATGGCTGAAGACTCACAAGGGCAGCCAATTCCGGTCCAAGTCGGCAAGAACGAGGAGCCCGTTCGAGTTACCGACCGCAGGTTCTCGGCACAGAACGAGAGTGCAAACGAAACTCCAGCTTCTGACTATTCTTTCAAGCCCTCCTACGTTGAGGAGCTGGAGAAAAAACTGGCTGAGTCGCAGCGAAAAACTGAAGAAGTTCTGGCTTCCTATCGCGAGTACAAAGCGGAAACAGCCGCGGAAACGCAGCGCGCCAGAGAGCGGATTCAAAATGAGTACAACCGACGGCTTGCCCAAGCGAAGTCTGACGTAGTGAAGAAATTTGTCGATATTCTGGAGAATTTGGAGCGCGCTCTGGCAGCGGCAAAGGACAAACAGGCCTTCGACAGCTTGCTCGAGGGGGTCGAGTTAATACGCAATCAGTTTCTTGCAACGCTTGCTGAGCTGGGTGTCTCGGAGCTGGAAGTAGCGGGCCGGCTCTTTGATCCGGAGATTGCCGAGGCCGTTGGCACCATCGACGTTTCAAACAAGGAGCAGGACCAGCAGGTCATCGAAGTCGTCAGTAAGGGATATGCCCTTGACCACACGCTCATTCGGCCGGCACGAGTTAGAGTAGGAAGGTGCGTGCCGACGGCTGGGGAGACTTCACCGGCGTGAAGCTAGAGCGGGCGAAGGCGGCAAGCCGCTGTGAAAGCTAGGCTGGTGAGCCCGAATGCAGTTTCTTCCCTCGCGCTTGGCCTGCAGCATGGCCAGATCGGCAGCGCGGATCAATTCCTCGGCTGAAGCAAAATTTCTTCTCTGACAGGTTGCCATCCCGATACTGGCAGTGATGCGCAGTGGCGGGTCGGCGAACTCAAACGATTCCTTCGCAATCAAGCGGAGCATCTTTTCGGCAACGGTTGCTGCCACTTCCGCATTGCCTTCGGGCAAGATCAGGACAAACTCCTCTCCTCCGTAACGGCATTTCAGATCGCTGGACCTCAAGTGCTTGCCAATCAGTTGACCCAGCCGCTGCAAAACCTGGTCTCCGGCACAGTGCCCAAACTCATCGTTGATCTTCTTGAAGTCGTCGATGTCCAGAATCAGACAACTCAAGCTCCGTTCGTACCGGTCGCTGCGCTCAAATTCCAGTTTGACCTGGGACTGGAAGTGGTGCCGATTGCTCAGCCCAGTGAGGAAGTCGGTGTTGGCGCGTCGGATCAGATCCTGGAGCTTGCGTTTGTCCTCCAGGTGCTGCCGCTGTTTTGCCAGAGCCTGCTGAATGGCAGCCTTGAGCACCCGGATGCTCGCGGGTTTCAGCAGATAATCGTGGGCTCCCCCCTGCAAGGCGTTTACGGCAGGTCTGGATTTGTCGGGCAGCTCACCAGTGAGCAAGATCACTTCGACCAGAGGATTAGCTGCCTTGACCGATCGCAAGATGTCAAAACCTGAAAGCCCGGGCATCTTGATGTCGCTAATCACGATATCAATGGCCGCTTCGCTAAACGCTTTGATCGTCTCGGTGGGTTCGAACACCGGCACAACCTCATACTCGTCGGCTAGGCCCATTTCGAGCATGCGGACGACACTCGGATCATCGTCGACGATCAAGACAGCGGGTTTCATGAAACACCTCTGTGTATGGTTCCGCAAACAGGACAGCAGGTTCAGACAATCGATGAACTAACTTTCGACAACTACTCGGCTGAAAATTAGCTTTTTCTGGACAAGCGGAGTGAAATGAGGCAAGAAGCTCTCTTCAGATACACAAACCGACAATGGAAGGGCTACCCTGGAGCGCGTTTCCTTGCTGATCCTGGAGCATCGCACGGCGCCGCTGTCCCCGCGCCCGGACCTGGGCTGGACGCTCAGGGCCTTTCAGGAGCCGGGTTCGCGATTCAGATCATCCCAATGTCTTTGTGCGTCATTCCTGCGAAAGCGGGAATCCAGTGGCCTCCCGGCGAGAAGTCTGGATTCCCGCGTTTGCGGGAATCTGGAGATTGGACATTCTTTGGAGTGGCGAAGCCCACCCTGGGAGCGCGGGCGTCCCGCCCGCAATCGTGGCCGCAGGCCATCGGAGCGGCCTCCGGCCCGCTCCGGGGCGGGCGGGACGCCAGGCGGGACGCCCGCGCCACTTCGCCAAACACACGCTTCGTGTCGAGTCAGTGCGTTCCGCCAGCGAAACGCTTGTTTGGTTGGTTGCAGCTCTACATACACCGCGGGCACAACAACCGAAAAGCCGTGCGCAAGACCGGAAAAATGTCCAAACACCACATCTGGGAGAAGACGCTTCCTCTTGATCACCCGAAAAGAGCCTTAGCCTTAAACAATCTGGCCGAACTTTATCGGGCGCGGGATCCAGTCACCGAGGCCAGAACTCTACATGAACAGGCACTCAGCAAAATATCCAAGAAAAGACGCTGGGACCAGGCCACCCGGACGTGGCCGCCAGCTTGACCACCTATGCCCTCTTGCTCCGCGAAACAGCAGGAAAAGCGGAAGCGACCCATATGGAGCAACAAGTCAAGGCTCTACTGGCCCCAAGCGCCCTAGAGAAACTACGATGACCAGTTGAGCCCGACGAGAAAAGGAGTCGATCATGGAGATCACATTGTTTGGCACTGCCGGTAAGAGGAGCTGGGGCCCGCCCGCCCGCCGCTCTCGCTTAGACGTTTTGATCTCTCAGATCAATCCGCATTTCCTGTTCAACGCCTTCAATACCGTTAGCGTGCTCATCGACGAGAACCCGCAGGAAGCTCGCCGACTGACTTTGAAACTCTCCAACATTTTTCGCCAGACTCTACTGGCTTCAGAAAGAGGGATCGTTAGCCTTCAAGAGGAGCTGAATTTCGTCGAGAATTACCTGGAAATTGAGAGAGCCCGTTTTGGCCAACGCCTTCAAGTGGTGCGGCATGTCGCGGTGCAGAAGGCCGACATCCCGTGCTTTACTCTGCAGCCGCTGGTTGAGAACGCAATCAAACACGGAGCAGCCCCAAAAATCGGCAAAACGACCATCTCAATCGAAGTTCAGCAAAGGGACGACCGTCTTACGATCCAGGTTTCTGATGATGGAGTCGGGATGCCCGAGGACACCCCGGAAAACGTCCTCCAACGCGGTTATGGGCTAAAGAATCTTATCGAGCGGCTGAGCATACTCTATGCCTCCAACTTTGTCTGGCGCTTAGAAAGCCAGTTTCCTGGAGGAACCCGAGTGTTTCTGGATCTGCCCTGCCAGCCTTCAGTTCGAACTGGATAGAAACCGTTCGGCTCTACATCCAGGTTTTCATCCCGCTTCTTTCGCGATAGGATATCCTGCACAACGACCGATGTCGAGCTTGGGCTGGCGGTGCCGCAACCCGCGCAGGATGCGGTTGTAGAGGTGT
>JAKEER010000742.1 GCA_022616615.1 Acidobacteriota bacterium | reverse complement strand
GAGGTGCAGCCGCCGCCGAGCGCACGCAAATACTGGACGCGTCGGGGAATCGCTGAATGGCTCGTGGTGACGATCTCACAGGGAGCGCCAGCCCTGGTCGGCATTGACCACGGCTTCTCCTTCCCGCTGCAATACTTCAAACAGCATGGTCTTCCACTCGACTGGACACGATTCCTCGATGATTTTCAATGTCATTGGCCGACCGACGATGATCACACTTACGTCGATTTCGTTCGCGAGGGTAGTTGCGGAAATGCGGCTGCCCGCGGCGGTGACCCCCGATGGCGAAGGATAACGGAGGTCCGCGCGCGTGCGGCCAAATCGGTCTTCCATTTTGATGTGCAGGGATCCGTCGCCAAAGCCACGCATGCAGGAGTTCCCTGGCTTCGCTACCTTCGGCAGCATTTGGGCCGCAACGCTCATTTTTGGCCCTTCGACGGATGGGACGTGCCTCCCAATGGTTCGGTCATTGCGGAGGTCTATCCTTCGCTGTGGAACAAAACGATCCCACAAGGTGAGCGCACGTCTGATCAGCACGATGCCTTTTCGACGGCTGAATGGCTGCGACGGTCGGACGCCGATGGCACTCTTTCAAAAGTCTTCTGTCCCCAGTTGGAGCCGCATGACCGGAAGACCGCTGAAATTGAGGGATGGATTCTCGGGGTGGCCTAAAGAGGACATTGAAACGGCAGGTTGGGCGAGTGTAATCTTGCGGCGATGCTGGTGGGAGAGCGAATCCGCGCCATCCGTGAGGCGAAGAATCTCAGCCAGGGCGATATAGAGCACCGCTCTGGCCTGCTGCGCTGCTATACATCGCGAATCGAAAACGGCCACACAGTGCCGTCGCTGGAGACGCTGGAGAAGTTCGCCCGCGCCCTGGAAGTGCCGCTCTACCAACTCTTCTACGACGGAGTTCAGCCTCCGAAGACACCTCGGCTGCCTCCGTCCGGGACTGCTGACGACCTTTGGGGCAACACAGGAAGAGATTCGGGGATGCTCCGTCAGTTTTGTCGCATTCTGACCCGCATGACGGACCGCGACCGGCACCTTCTCTCGCGGCAGCCTACGGCATGGCCCGCCGCACCCGCTTAGGTTAGAATCACGCGCAACCGAGTACTCCGGGGTCGGCCAAACGCTAGGGGGATGGCTGGCTACCAGCCAACGCCTTGCCGTTTCCCGGGAGGGGACTAGATGTTTTGCCAGCACTGTGGGGTCCGGATCGAGGATAGCAATCGCTATTGCGGAAGTTGCGGTGAAGCAGTTGCTCCCCAGGCGGCAGGTTCATTGTGGCTCCTGCCAAGGCGCCCTCTGCTACTTGTCTTCTTGGGATTCATTGCGGCTGGTAGCCTTCTCGGTGGGTTCTGGCTCTTCCGTTCCGGTGGACGCGCAACCCTGTCGGAGGCGCCCAAATCACCTACAGAATCGATGGTTGAGTTCTTACTCGCCCTTGCCCACCGGGATGCCACCACAGTCGAGAAATACCTAGAGCATGCAAATGCCGGAAGTCCCCTTTGGCGAAAGCTGAAGCAGGAGTGGGACACAGATTCACGGGCGCGAGGGCTTCAGACAGGACTAAATACGTTTCTGCGGTCACTCCGCCGAGAGAACAACACGTTGACCAGAACTGGCCAGCCAGGGACAGAGCGATTGACATTCGAGTCCGAGGTCATAAATGGAGATCGGGCTGTCCTCGGCACTACTTGGACCGCGGTTGGACCCGGCACCCAGGTTACGCTCCCTATGAGCGCAATTCTGATTCAAGTGCAAGGCCGCTGGAAGCCAGTCGAATGGAAGATTAGTGCTGAAAACATCGAAGTTGATTTTGATTTGCTTCGGAGAGGTGGCATTCCCAATCCCCTTTTCGACCGCAAGGCGGCGAACGAAGCCCATGCCGTCGGGGTGCTTCGAACCATAGGGGTGACATGCATTACATACTCTTCGACTTACGGGCAGTATCCTCCTAACTTGATGGCCATGGCGCCGCCTTCGACGGGTCGTCCTTCGGCAGGCGCTGCGGATCTCCTCGATTTGGCCACGGCTTTGGGCGATTCGGGCGGTTACACGCTCTTGTACGAAGCCAGCGACAGGAATGGGGATGGAAAATTGGATTCTTACACTGTTCATGCCTGGCCAAAGAAACCGGGGTCGACTGGGAGGCGCTATTTTTTCACTGACCAGACCGGGATCATGCGGGTTAGTGAATCCGGTCCGGCGGGCCCGAGCGCACCTCCGCTTTAGATCCCTCGAGGCTCATGGGAATGGCCCGCCGCAGCCGTCCATAGGGAATCGAAATGCTGAAGTCAGCGCCCCTGAGTCCCAGCATCGAGAGGTGGACTAAAGATGCTCAGCTTGGCTCAGGCGGACCTGACTACCCTTGAGGACCCTTCGCGATTTCGAGTGCCATGTCCATTTGAAGGTCGCGACCTTGCCTCAAAGCCTCGGAAGGCAATTCCGCCTTCATATCTGGCGCAACACCTTTTCCCTCCAGCAGGGTGCCTTGCCAAGTCAGGTAGGCGGCGACGGGCAGGCCAAGGATGTAGCCGTGGCCGACTTTGAAGACGCTGCCGCTGAGGAGGCGTCCGGCAGTTGTCGTCCCTACGATCGTGGCGAGATTATTCTCTTTGGCGAACGCGGCGATCATTTCACCGGCGCTGGTGGTGTGCTGATTGACAAGCATAACGACGCGCCCGTGGAATTTCTGCGGCCCGAGGCCCTCGGTGACAACCACGATGGACTTGTCCACAAAAGCGTATCGAAGGACGAGCAACGGAAGTGCGCTTTTGCGCGAAGGGATTTGTCCGAACCGTGGGAGCTTTTCCTTGTCATAGCCTTTGTCCGCGCGGCGCTTTGTTAGGCTGTATCCAACTGGCAATTTGGCCGGCGTGAGATAGCTCATCAAACGCAGGCCGCCGATGCCGCCTCCTGTGTTCCCGCGAAGGTCCACGATTAGCCGCGTACACTCGCTGAGCTCCTGCATCGCATTGGTGGTGTCCCGCGCAACGTCGATTCCTACTGCGCCGGGAAACATAGTGGCTTTGAGCAAGCCGATGCCATCTGAAAGTTTTGAGAAGGAGATTGCGCGGGGCACGGCCATAGGACGCTCTTTGGATTTCGGATTGGGAATGGGGAGGGTGCTAGGGAGTTGAGTGCCGTCGCGTCTTTGGACCGCGATTTGGATTGGTTCCCCCATGCGAAACATTGGTGCGATTGGGGGGCGGATTTCCTCTCCGTTTAGCGTCATAAGCAGGTCGCCGGGCTCAATCCCTGCGGCGTGGGCCGGCCCGCCTTCATGTACGTCGAGGAACATCCATCTCTCGCCGTCGTTTGTCTGGCAACGCTGGAAGGTGGCATTGATGGCGAAGCGGGCCGGTATTCTCCGGGCACTCTGATGAAAGAAGCCGGTGTGGCTCGTCTTGAGTTGGGACACGAGCTCGTGAATCTCTTTTTCGAATTCTTCAGCGTCTTCAAGCTCTAAAATCCGAGCGGCCCGGGCTTCGATGATGGAGTGCCAGTCCACGCCGTTGAGTTTGGTGTTGAAGTGCCGCGTTTCGACGAGGCGGCACACCTTGCTGAAAATGGCTTTCCGGTCTTGGCGGCTGAGCTCTATCATTGGAGGTTAGGGTGTACCGGTAGTATCGAGTAGGAAGTTCAGGATCGCTTCAGCCAACTGCGCGCGAGCGTTGACCATCGCATTGTGTTCCTGACCTTCGAGCACCACGAGCGTCGGATTCGGCAAGGAAGCCTGCAAACTGCTGATTGCTTGCTTGAGATATGGCGAAGCGGTCTCGCTGCCGGTGAGAAGCAGTGTTGGCATCCCTACGGCGCTCATCCGCTTCGCGTCAAATCGGTAGGAAGCAAGCGCACGCATCTGACGGGGGTGCGAGTCAATAGTGGCGGCTAAGCCGGGCCAGGACGGCCGCGACTGCATCGCCACCAGTTCGCTCGATGAGAGCTTCACGACATCTCGCAAGAAGGTCAAGACGGCTTTGTCGCGGTCTCCGCACTCAATCATCCTCTCGATTTTGTCAACGACAGCGAGGTCGATAGGGTCCTGTAAGGGCGGTTCGTAAAGGATTAGCTTGGAGATCCTTTTCGTGAGGAACGTTGCTTCCAGGGCAGCCACTCCTCCGTAGGAATGGCCAAGCACGAATACCGCACCCCCTCGCGAGTTGACGACGACTGCTACGTCCTCAGCTTCCTTCTGTAGGCTGTACTCGTGGGAATCTCCGCTTGCGCCGTGACCACGGCGGTCCATCGCACAAACAGTGAGCCGCGACGAGAGCAGGGGAAACATCGGTGTCCAGCGAGTTCGGTCGCCGATGCCTCCATGGACGATGATGAGGCTCGGGCCCGTCCCTGCGCATTCGACGGCAATGAGTGTGCCGTCGTTTGACTTGACCCTGGTGATCGAGCTCTTAGGTTCGGGCCCAACCCACGCGGCGGCGCTCGTGGATACAATCGCAAGGCAGGCTACCATAAGACAGTGAAGCAATCGTCTGCGCTCCATGCTTGTCGCCCTCCTTCAACTACAGAGTTCCAGTCCACGTCATTCGGCCTCGGGTTGAAGTGCTTCGTTTCGACAAGGCGGCACACTTTGTTGAATACGGCTTCTCGGTCTTGGCGGCTGAGGTTCATTTTGGAAGTGATAAGCGGCTCGCTCCTTCACCAGTCATCGTGAATCCTGCCCAATAGAAGGGCAGAGCTTGGTCACCGAACTTCTTCAGCAAGACAATCTTCGCATTGCGCAGCGCCGAACCCTTATCCTGCCCGTTTTTTAGATTCAGGTAAAACTGTTTTACGAGGGCGGCAGTATACGTGTCATCCGCACTCCAGAGGGTCGCAACGACTGTTTTCGATCCCGCAAGCAGGAAGGAGCGCACGAGATTGGCGATCCCCGCCTGTCCCTGAAGCCTGCCGACACCTGTGTCGCAGGCAGACAGAGTCGTGAGCTCGGCGTTTAGCGCGAGCGCACTGATTTCCCGTGCTTGTAACAAGCCATCCTCATGGGATTCCGGGTCAGCGCCAAGCACGAGTGCGGCTCTGTCAGGAAATTTTGTGTCTGCGACGCCGTGGGCTGCCAAATGGAGGATGGCGAAGTCTGGTAACGGTTGGGCCTTGAACGCGGCTTCGGTTGCCTGCCGGTCCAGAAGCACCTTGCTTCTCTTGCCGAAAATGCGGCTGCTATTGACTACTTCCAGGCGCGTTCCCGGCAAGCGGGGAAATTTTGCCCCGGCGAGATCATAGAGGCCGCGCGTCCTGCCCTTCTGGGGACTCGCTTGGGTGTCGCTGCTCCCAGAGGAATCGACTGGTTGGTCGTAGGCCACATCGCCCACGGCCAAGAATGGCAAGGTCGGTTGAGTCGCTGGCCGTCCTGTGCGAGGAAAATAGAGTGCACTTGCGGAAGGAGAGTAGGTCACAACGTGAGACAAGAGGACAAACTGTCCCTTGGTGTTTCGCAGCGAATCGAAGGGCAACAGGTGTAATTCGCCGTCGCGGACAACGACGAATCGGAGTTTGTCTGCGTGTCCTGGAATGGCCTCAAGCAGAAGAGAATAGAGTTCTCGTCCTTCCTTCATCCCGGATTTCTTAGTTGTGACTTCGGTCAGAAATGCGCGGACTAACTCCTCGATGCGCTTGCGACCGGCTGGCAACGTGATCAGGCTGGCGCCCTGCTGAGTGATGGCGAGGCAGAATGCGTTCGGCTCATCGAGGACGTATTCAAGAATGAGCTCGTCGGGACGTAAACTCGCTTGCATTTTGCCGAGTTGAATCGGGTCCTGAAGGACCCGCCTCGTCAGACTGTTGCGCTCGCCGATAATCGGGGCCAGCTTGGCCTCTGCGGTATACAACTGATCGAGCAAATCCCTGCGTTCTGCGGGCGTTTGTGCGCGCATCAAATGGATTTGAAGTCTGGCGATTTCCTTCTCCAGTGGGCTTTGCGGTGGCGCTGGTTTAGAAGTGTCGAGAGGAACGGAGCGGAGAAAATCAGTGGCAGCCCTTCCCCGTACGCGTTCCAATATCCAGAAAGCAGTGTGTGGGTCGTTCGTCTTGACCGCCAAGCGAAAGTGCCCCAAATAGATGTCACTCATCGCGGCAACCAAGAAACTCTTTGCATACGGGCTCGGCACGTTGACAAGGAGTCCTTCAACGATGTCGGCGGCTTCTTCGTAAAGAGCCTGGGCTTCCTTAACGTGTCCGCGCCTGAAGTTCAACTCTGCCAGTGTTGAAAGGTCGCGCGGCAAAAAGTATTTGTCGCCGACTCGGCGGCTTGCGCCGAGTCCGATGGCGAGCCACTGTTCCGCTTTCGTCAGGTCTCCGCGTTCGAGATTGATTTGGGCGAGTTCGAACATGGCCTGGGCCAAGACTCGGTAATACTTGAGCTTCTGCGCGAGTGTGCCCGCTGGCTCCAAGTATTCGAGCGCTTTGTCGTGGTCTTGCGCATCCGCATAGACTTTGCCAAGCAAAATGAGGAACTGTATTTCGTGGCCCTGTTTTGCTTGAATCCTGGCTTGCCGTAAGCCTTCGTTGAGCAAGGTTATTGCCTCAGGCCGACGATTCATGGAAGCGAGGAGTTCTGCTTTGCCTTCATAGGCCATGAATGGGAAGGCAGCATCCTTCGTGCCTTCTGCGAGCTTCAATGCCCTGTTGAAGAATTCCAGCGCCTCGTCTCGCCTGTTCAACACGCTCAGCCCCTGGCCTATGAGCGATAAGAATCTGATCTGTGCGGCGGCATCACCGTTTGCCATAGCCGAGAAAACGGCTTTGGCGAGCAAGCTCTGGGCTTTGGTTCCGTCGCCGCTGAGGAAGGCAATGACGCCTAACTCGCCTGAGGCGCGCGCCTCCCACGGTTTGTCGCCGAGTTTCTGGGCAATTGCGAGTGCCTCCTCCCACACTCGCTGCGCGGACACAAGGTCGATCTCCAAGTCGATGTAGCCCTTGCTGGACAGAATCCAGAGCTTGAGTTTGGGGTCATTCAAGACCAGAGGATTTTCGAGCTCTGTGGCAAGATACTCGGAGAGGTCAACAAAAGGGAAGGTCTCCGCCTGAGAGCGCATTCTTCCTATCTTGGCGTGCAGGGCGTTCTTCTGATCGCCTGATTCGGTGAATAGTTGCTCCGCTTCTTCGTAGAGAGGACCTGCTGCGGGCCAGTTGAAAAGCCATGCCAGGCGATTTGCTTCGGCAAGGAGTTTTTGTGCGTCGCTATTTGCGGGCTGTGCGTTCTGCTGCGCCGGTGTGAGGGCGGGGAGCGAGAACATGGATATCAGAAAGAGTGTGATGACCCAGAGCGTACGGTTTTTCATTTCTGCTTTCCTTCTGGCTCGGCCCCTGAATTCTGGAAAGCAACCGGTTGTCTGAGGAAGAAGCCACTCGCCGTTTCCACTTGGAATTCATATGTGCCGGCTGGAAGCTTTGCGAGGTCGAGCTTCACTTGCAGGATGATGTTGTGCTCAACGAGATGGGCCTGCGCTCGTTCTGTCCAGACTGTTGTGCCTTTCGCATTGAGTGAGAGTTGATATGCGCCTTCTTCGCTTCCTATCGGCAAAACGACAAACATGTCGAGCGGCTTTCGGGGAAGATGGACCGCTCGCGCTTGGTGCCCCTTCACCGTGGGGGCACGAGTTGGTGAAAGCTCTCGGAGGTCCAAGATGAATGGCGAGTAAGCAATCGACGCGGGCCCGGTTCCGGGCGGAGGGGGAAGAGGCGGTCTGGGAACTTGATTCTGGATGACCGCAAAATATGCGCCCACTGTCAGGACAATCGCGGCAACCGCAACCGTCCCAGCCCACAAAGGCGCGGTCTTGGGCCAAGTCAGGAGTTCCTTCCAGAACGGCTGTTTGTGACGGAGTTCCTCCTGCAATTCGGCGAGGAAACCCATGTAACGATTGAAGCAAGGAGAACAGCAAGTGAGATGTTCACTGAGACCGGGTTCCGCGTCCTGAGGCTGAAAGGCTGCAAGCCTGAGGGCGTGCTCGGAGGGACACCCGATCCTGTCCGGATTGGGGAAAGCCTCGGAGAGGTACTCCTTGCCAAACTTAAGAAGGCGTTCCGCGTTGATCTGCGAATTGTGCTTCATCGCTGCAAACCCATCTTCCTGCCTATGCGTCGCAGGGCCTGACTGAACCTGGCCTCTGCTGCATGGGCAGATGTCCCGTGAGCGCGGGCAATCTCTTTCCAAGAAAATCCTTGCATTCGACGGTAGAACATGTCGCGTATCACCGGGTCACATCTCGTGAGCAACTCGTCCACGAGAACCTTGAGCTCGAAATCCTCGGAGGTGGCAACACAACGGGCGTCGGTTCTGAAGCTCGCGTCCGTGACACTTACGAGAATAGGGTCTTTGCGTCGAGCCCTGTTGATTCGCCTCAGGAACGCGCGGAAGACATAAGCCTGCAAGTTGCGAATCCCGGCATGGCCGTCGCGCCTTAGCGCGATGGCGCGGGATACTGTTGCGGCTGACTCTTCCAAGAGAGTAGTCGCCAATGCAGAGTCGCGAAGCAATTTTTCTCCGTACTGAACGGCCCGTGGAGCTATTTTCTCCGCCGCGGCGAGCACGGCGGGGTCGATTCGTCTCCCCAAGCGGTCTACGGCGTTGATCAGCATTGAACTGAGAACTGCCGTGGCGGCTCCTGTCCGCTATGCCTCTTCGCATGTCGGGGGTCGCTCGCG
This sequence comes from Acidobacteriota bacterium, assembly GCA_022616615.1. Lineage (GTDB taxonomy): Bacteria > Acidobacteriota > Terriglobia > Versatilivoradales > Versatilivoraceae > VFZK01. Next base: position 9 of record JAKEER010000742.1, on the reverse strand, counting down.
AAAATCCCG
>JAKEER010000110.1 GCA_022616615.1 Acidobacteriota bacterium | reverse complement strand
TCGGTAGATGTTCGGAGGTTCCCCAGGCTGTCATACACGAGCTGCGTGGTTTGGGCCCCTGAGGAACCAGCAGCATCTGCATAGCGTGTGACAACTGTGGGGTTCCCCCGCGTGGTAAAGCTGCAGCCGTAGCCGGTGTCGTCGTGCTGAGGCGCGCCAGTAACGCAGGTAAGCGCCGTACTGTCGTAGGTTACGTTTGTCCGGGCCTTGATGGGACCCGAGCTGCCCTCTTGCACGAGCACCTGCTTCACAAGATTCCGAATGTTCAGATTGGTGTACGACGCCCCTGTCTCGTAGGTGACTGAAGTCGTGCGGATGGCCGCACCCGGAGCCCCTGTGCCCCAATCGTATTCACGCAGAGTTTGGAGATTCCCATAGGTGTCAAAGGTAGTGTCGGTCTTTGACTGCTTCGACCCGTCTTCGAGCTTGATGGTTGTGCTCGAAGGCGTCCCGTTGGCCGCCCATGTGGTGATGATCTCTCTAAGCGCCGTTCCTCCTTCACTCCCCTGGTAGATTTTCTGGTTGGTCAACTGCTTGCTGGAGTTGAACGTAAACGTGGATTGATTGGCTGCCGACTCATAGACCGGCGCTGTGACAACAGTCTTCCAGTTTGGGCTGACAAAGGCCCGCGTGAAGGTCCATGTCGCTTGCGGGGTTTGGCCGTCACTGATGACACGGGTCAGATTGACAACACTTGCATCCGTGCACTCAATTCCGTTGTTGGGAGTAGCCGGATACTGATACTCATAGAATCCGCCCGTCGGCAGAGTGACCCGTTTGACTCGGCCCGTCACATAGCCGCTGAACCCGGGCGTGTCTTCATAGGTGAGGGAGTATGACCGTCCATTTGGGAGTACAACAGACACCGGAAGGCTAGCAGAGCTCGTGTGCTCAACTACCCCGGAGCATTGAAAGTTGGTCTTGATGTTGAAGGTCTGTAGGTTTAGCCGTGTGGTTTGGTAGGTACCGGTTGCGTCGAGAAACTGGTAATCGACGTAGCTGCTCGTCGTGATGACCTTGAGAGCGATTCGGCCCAGGGTATCCTTCCAATGGGTCTCGCTGGAACTGACCACGATCTTGCTAATGTAGTTCCCGTTGGTATCCGTCAAGCTTCCGATCCTGACGCTGGTTCCGGCCGTGCTGCGAACAAGAGGGTTCGTAGTGATCGTAATGTCGATGTAGTAGCCGCTGCCGTTCGTGGCGAACCCAGTGGCGGTGCCGCTCCAAGTGTCATAGCATTCGCTGTAGGTCCGACTCACGCTGAACGGGTGCGATGTGCCGGCTGCATCGTAGTAGACGTAGTTGTTGTAAATGGTGTTGGTCGACCAATACGACGGCTCGTTCGGCGGGAAGCATTTCACTGTGGTGGTAGTGACTTTGTAGGTGATCATTCCAATCGGGGAGCTTCTCTTCCAGCCCCAGATTGCAGTTCCAGTTGCGTCGGTTACGGGAGACCAAGAAGTCGTCTGCCCGGTGGTTACCTTCTTCCAAACCAGAGAATCGTAAACAATCGCAAAACCGAAGCCCGTGCCTCGGCCCGGGCTGGAAGTGATGGGAACGGCGAAGTTGACGTTCAAGTTCTGATGGTTCACCGCATCAAATCGGCCGTCCCGAAACGAACCGTAGGGCGGGAATCCAGTTGTGGGGTCTTGCCCAAGGAGAGGGGCGGCGACCAAGAAAACTGCTAGGCCAACAAGGACAGTGCGTTTCACGGCTCACCTCCCTGCGGCTCGACCGGGAAGTCAGCGTCAGCTAAGCCTACGTTCAGCACAACGTTGTCAATCGTCATGGTCGCCCAGGGGGTGCCATTGAAAGATTTCTTGATGACAAACGGGTAACGCACACTGCCCACACTCCGGAAGTCTGAATAGTAGACATCTACAGGTATCGCGCTCTCCGAGCCGCCCGCCGCTCGGTGCTCGTACGAGAGTTTCACCGGGAGTCCAGAAGTCACGTCGACCCAGAGATCTGTAACCGTAAACGAAGCGAGATACTGTAGGGGAGGCTTACTGGCAAAAGAGTTCCAGTAGCGTATTCGGTGCGCTGCGACCCCTTCCACTGTTTCGATCCCCAGGTAGTAGAAGCCCGTCTCGGGATTGTTCAACGCACCCGCGAGCAGGGCGAGCGGAAACGTCGGGGATTGGCTGCTTGCTGCGAGTTCGAGAGAGTATGCTCTCTTGGTGATCCCCTCTTCCTCGATTGCCAGTCTGCGCGAAAAGACAATTCTTCGGCTCGCCTCCGAAGTCTGAATCTGCTCAGCCGTCTGGTCCATCCCGCGCGTGAGAATGCGGATTCTGCCACTCTCGGTTGTCGAGCCAGCGACTAGCTCGATCCTTCCCGTCGCAACCGAATCCGCGGGAACAGTACCTCCCATTGCCGCCAACGCTTGGACGACCAAGCCCAGCGCACGAGGATCGCGCTGTGGCGCCTCTTGCGCCATCGATGGAAGCGAACCGATTATGCTGGCAAGAACAAACAGGACCATGAACCTAAGGAGAATGCTTCGCATAGCAAGCCCTCCTTGCAAGGGCGATGTGAGCGGAAATTTCTACCAATGAGGAATAGTTGTCAATCCTGTCCTTGGTACAGGTTTTGACCTGCGCGGTGGCAAGCGGTGAAAAGCCGCACACGGAGAGCGTTTTCCAGTGTTTTGCGACTCCTTTTCGCGCTAAAATAGGAGGCAAGATGCCCCGTATTAGGCGGTCAAAAGCCCGTTTCCTCTCGACTCAGCAGGTGGCTGAGCTCGCTGGCTTGGCACGCTCTACCCTTGAAAGGTGGGTCTACGAGGGAAAGGTGACCCCTAGAACCCTTCAAGTGGGAAGAAAGCGCTACCGGCTCTGGACTGAGCAGGGTGTGGCTGAAGTTCTCTTGGTCAAGAAGAACACCTACTGCAAGGGCCGTGGTCGAAAAAGGAGGCGAAGTTAGCATCAAAGCCCTGCCCTGCCAAAAGGGGCCTTGCGAGGATGATCGGAAATCTTTGATTCTGCTGCGCGACCGAGTGGGTTGATCACCCTTGCCCGAAGTTCATGTTAATGGCAAGACGTGCTGACTCGTACATAGACAGCCCTGACCATTGGTCGAAAAGGCGTCTGAACCGCTTACTTGCAGGCTTTCGGCCTGGAGATATTCTTCAGCGCCGGACACGAAACCGACGGGGATGCGGTCGAGGAAACTTCCTGCTACCAGTTCGATTACTTGACTTCGTCGAAGTTGAGCGGCGAACCAATGATTATGATTGTTTGCGAAAGGCAACGTTGCGTTGCTGGCGGCGGAATTCCATGGAGTTCAGGATCTGCTCGAAGCGGGGATGCTGGCGGACATTGGCCAGCAGAGGGTCGATACGCAGCCAAGCGACGCGGCCGTCGCCTTTGCGCATCGAGCGGTCGAGCCACTCGATAGCCTTGTCGGTTTCGCCGAGGACGGCATAAAGCTCAGCGGCATCGAGGGCCGCGAACGGTTGCAGGTCGGCGTATTTGAGCACCTCCTCGTCCATTTCCTTGAGCGCCAGCGCGCGTTTGCCCTCCAATGCGTAGAGTTGTGCTTTTGCCATGCGCACGCGGAAGTTCGGCGCATCCTGGGGCCGCAGCCGTTGCAGTGTTTGCCTGGCTTTTGGCAAGTCCGCGGCGTCCAGGTAAGCGCGCGCCAAGGAGACAAGCGCGGTCGAATTCTGGGCGTCCTGCTCCAGTACCACTTCGTACGCGCGGACCGCATCGGCGCTCTTCCCTTGTTCGCGAAGTATTTCTCCCTGGACGTACCGTGCCGGCCAGAAGAGCGGTTCCGATTCAATGAGTCTCCGTGCCGCGCGCATGGCCTCTTCGTTGCCAAGAAAGCGCGCTTGAATCAGAAGCCAAACTTCGCCACCCAAAATGCCCGGCTCCAGCCGAACGGCTTGCAGATACTCCTCGCCAGCCAGATCCATCTGGCCGTGGAAGAAATGAACAGCGCCCAGCATGGCGTGCGCTAGAGCCATTCGCGGATCCTCTTTTAGTACACGCCGCAACTCTTCCCCGGCCCGGAGGACGTCTCCAGGATTGTTGGAGATACCGCCTTCGACGGCAATGATGTGAGTCACGGCGTAATAGGCGCGGGCTTCCGTGAAACTTGGGTCGAGCTGAAGAGCTCGCTCCAACATCGCGCGCGCGCGCAGAGGTTCAAATTGAAGGCGGATGAGAACCACGGCACGTTGGAGCAGTTCGTTGGCCTCTGGATTTGCCGACGGATGCTTGATGACGACCGTCCTCCCCGTTGTGGGCTGAGGCTTCGAAGGGGGCGCGGCATCGACCCCAGCGCGGGTTGACGGCCCCGCGCCGGGGCTCCCAAGGCGCACAATCGCAAAGATCAGTGCCACCAGAATTCCCAGTCCAGATAATGCCCAAGCGATCCGGGCTCCACGAACGCGGTTGGGCACTTGTGAAATGCTGGACCCCGAAGTACCAATGGGGTCGGGCGAGCCACTCACTTCTGTGGCAGGTTCGGCGGAACCCTGTGTCAGAGGTGTCCCTTGTGGGAGGGCGGTCACCGGGGCGATGAAACGGTAGCCGCGGCGCGGCAGGGTCTCGATGTAGCGGGGTTTCTCGGCTGAATCGCCCAGCACGTCGCGCAGCTTCTTGATGGCGCTGTTCAAGCCAGTATCGAAGTCAATAAAGGTATCCGTCGGCCAGAGTTTCTGGCGGAGTTCCTCGCGGGTAACCACTTCACCGGGATGCTCCAGCAAAAGCGCGAGCACTTGGAAGGGTTGGTTCTGGAGCCTAAGTCGGATGCCGTGTTTGTGCAGCTCGCCCGAACGCAAATCCACCTCGAAGGCGGCGAAGCGGGCCCTGCGGCTTCCGGCACCGGCTTGCATGGCAGCTTTCCCGATGGCTTCCGACTCTACCACCAACTGTAATTAGAACCAAGAAATCATGTGCAGAGTTGATGCATGTTCCCACAACCTCCTTGAATGCAAAGAGTTGCACGATCAGAACTAAAACACGCACAGACCATACCCCGACCATTGCGCAGTAAAACCGCTTCGTGCAAATTCCGGCGCGTGAGCGCCAGATTCGGGGAGATGCCATGAACACCTCAGTCGTGAAGGTGCTTGGTTCTTGGGGTATTGACGCTTGCCGGGCCTTGGCACGGATCAGCTTGGCCGGGTTGGTCGCGCTCGTCACATCCTACGCGTATTCAGCTCCGGCCGAACCGGACCATGGGAATGCCGTAGTGGTTGGAGACGTTGCTGACTTGGTATCCGCTCTCGCTGAAAGTAAGCCCGGCCAGCGGATCCTTGTGCGCGCCGGCACTTATGAGCTGAGCGAAGCGCTCCATGTCCCCGACCATGTTGCGCTTGAGGGCGAGGGCATAATGCGCTTCGACCCCTCCGGTTTGCCAATCGGTATCGAACCGGCTGGTCGCACCCTCTTAAGGAGTACGCCCGGGCTGGTCGGCGATGTCATAACACTGGGAAACCGAGCCGCGTTGAACAACCTTGTCATCGAGGACTTCGAAGGGCGTTCCGGCAATGTGGTCGTGATCTCTTCACGATCCCCTCAGGACAATGTGGCTGCGTTGATCGATCAATGCGAGATCGTTAACCCCAACCCCGCTGGCGTGCAGCTTCAAGGCCCAAGCGGGCGCGCGGTTTTGGTTCTAACCCGCAACCTGAATTTCGGCGCGGATCCAGCGCCGCACGACGGCTCGGCGGTTTCGTTGGATATGAAGCATTCGCTGGTGCACTCTGCAAAAGCGGGAAGTGGAGTATTCGCGATCAACTTTGCTTCGAGCAGTCGGGTGGCCGTGTTTCTTAGCAGGAATGTGGTTGGAGGTGGGATCGAGGGGATCGCCGGTGCAAGTAGACCGGATTCGGTCACGGATTCCAGCCTCACCATCGAGTCATTTGAGAACCTTTATCGCTCGGACAGCGAGTTTCCATCCCCGAGAGGCTGGGTTCTAGTTGGAGGAATCGACGCGCCTGTCCCGAGGATAACTGCTGGTGCCACCGTTGGCAACCGTCTGCGCATTGTATCGTTGCACGACAGCATCGAGGGGTTTGTGGTCGGCATTTTCGCTAGGGCGGGAGAACGCAATACCGCCGTGGCCGGTCCGATCTCGATGAATGAGGTGAACATCAGCGCAGAAGGTCTCTTGCTGGCGACGACCACCACGGATTTGATGCTTTTCGGTGACCGCTCTCTTGTGCAGGGTATGTCCGCGGGTGACGGAAACGCGACCCGGCTGGTTCTCAGGGGTGCGCGCGGAAGCGGCGCTCGCGACAACCGCTATGAAGATAGCTCGACGCTGCTCGGACAGGAGAACCGACTGCAGGTGGCCGGCAACCCGATCGCCTTCAGCAAAAACAACCAAGACGTGGTTCCCCCACCCCCCGATCAATTCTTCACCAGTTCGCATTGAAGCCAGTGATCACTACCCGCAGAAGCGCCTTGCCGTGGCCTGAGAACCGAGACCTTACGCAGCCATTTTTGAAAGGAAGAGAAAACTGGAGGAGGAACAACATGAAAAAGGCAAAAGTCACTGGAATAACGCTTGTGACCGGACTGCTTCTGATACTCTGCCTCACCGCGGCGAAGAGCGACAGCGAGCAGGTGGTCAGGTTACGCAGCATTGTGAATACGAATTCGGCGTTCGGCACCGGACCAAGCGCTATCACTGGAAAGTCCCAACTCATAAACGCGAACGGCACCCTTCGTTTCCTG
>JAKEER010000109.1 GCA_022616615.1 Acidobacteriota bacterium | reverse complement strand
TCTTGGTCCCGTCCTCTGGGATCGGGCCGGGCCAGCTTCTGATAAGCAACTAGCGCGCGAACGTGGTCTTCAGGCGAACAGCCAACCATACAATCGAATCACGAGCCAAATCAGCGCCGATAGCACGATCGGCCCGAGTACCAGTCAAGTCCAGCAAGGCAGCTCCTGCCGCCTACGTGATGACGGTCGGATTGGGTTGCGGACGTTCATCACATCCCTCGATAATGCAATACGGAATTGTGTCGATCAGGAAATCCCACACCTTCTTTCCGTCATCCAACGTGAACCGCGGTTCTCCCGACCACACCAGGAATTCGAGGATCAGGTTCCAGCTCCACCAGCTGTTCTCGACGGGACTGAACATGATCTTGTCCAGCCCATCGTGTCCCTCGTGCGCCAACGAGAAGTAGTGCCCGCATTCGTGAATCAGCACGTATTTCATGAACTCCGCGGGCCGACGGTCGCGGTGAAGCAGGCCACTAACCGGACTCGTCGGCATGAAGGTCGAGGTCCACCCGAACGGGTTCCGTCCGTCGGTGTGGGTCATGTTAAAGACCCCCGCCGCCGCCAGACGGCAGACGTCGCTGCCGTCTGTAGCTCGTCCAATTACGTTTGTGAGGAATTCGTTTCGCGACGTGCCGAGATTGACGCTCGGCACGTTTAGGCGAGTCACCCCTTCGACCTCCACCGTGGTTCGCTCCCACTGTAGCTTCAGCCCCACCTGCCGTCCTTTGTCCTTGGCCACCGTGATCTTCTGCGTTTCGGCGGAACGGTCGAAGGCAAAGACCTTGAAATGGGGACCCATACCTCCGCTTGCGATGTACTCGTCAATGTCTTCGTTGTCGATCGGTAGCTCACCCTCGATGAGGTACCCCTCGACGCGCGGTCGATCCAATACGTTGCCGACGTTGAGGCCGGTGAGTTCATAGAGGTCCAACTGCCCACCCTGATGCATGGCAAGCAGCGTCGGCGGCCCACCGGAAGGTCCGGTGCGGGAATCCACGAACGTACGGACAGACGTCGCATCGAACTCCAGGCCAAAGGGTCCGTGATCCAAGTGAATCTTATCCTTGATTGCTTCGAGGCATTCGGAATTATCCGCATAATGCTTGTCGAGCTTGTCGCGGATGTAGTTTCGTAGGCGATATTCGTTGACTGCGTCGCGCAGGTATCCGAGAATGTAGGGAATCCCGAACGTCCAAACCGCAACCGCGAGGCGCAGCCACTTCACGAGGAGAGGGCCTAGGTCCACGAGATCGGCGAGCAGATCCTTCCAGGCATCCTTGAGATCCTGCCAATCCAGCGTGATGGCATTCCAGAGGATACGGAGGATGTCAAAGACGATGTTCGCCGCGGCGACAATGGTGTCGATGACGGCGACCAGAACGTCGTGGACGATCTGGCAGACGGCGCGGACGACAAGCTTGGTGACCTGCTTTGCTACCCACGTGATCACCTTCTCCAGGAAAGTCTCGATCCAGCAGAACCACTTGTTGCAGCAGAGGCACCACTTCTTGCACTTCTTCTTCTTGCATTTCTTCTCTCGTCGCTCTACCCACTCCTCGACGGGCTCCCACACCGTTTCCTCGATCTGTTCGACAACCTCTCTGCAGATCAGCGCCATAGGAATCTCCCTTCTAAAGGGCGTCCAGCGGTTCTAAACATATCATGCTCAAGCCATCCGGCGCGCGTGAAGCTCCCGAACGGACGAGCTACGCCACGAAGGCGCTCAACGGAGTCGTGCATACCGTTTGCCGAAGCATGTATTCTTTGCTTCTTTGCCATGACGTCAGTAGCCGCCCAACGATCAGGCATCAGCCGCGCGCCGCTGCTTTTGGCGGCGGGTCGGCTGCGACCCGTTGTTCGGCGGCTCACCTCGAAGAGGGTGGCAGCCTTGTGACTGCGGCGAGCTATGACAGGGTCATTGCTTCTTTGCGGTGCAAGTGACCCGTTGGGGATTGGGGTTCCACCCGCCCATGGCTGCCCGGTCGATTGGCGCACCCAGGTTCGGTCTTGACTTAAGCACGACCAGGAGCAGCATCGGATACACAACGCCCGGCAAAGCACCACCATAGCCCAGAATGCCGAGCATCCAGCCCACCAGGTGCGTCCCGAAGTTTGCGCTCGATTCGGAGCCCCACGGCGACAATGAGCGGCGAGTCTCGTGGGCAGCCCGAGCCGTCGGAGAACCTGCTGGCCTCGATCCACAGTGAGGACGACAAATCGTCGATCCACGACTGAACCAACACCGTTGTCCGACTATCTTACCGCTTCTTCTCAGAAGGGCGGACAGACTCGCCTCTGTTTATGTAGACAATTTCCTTTGACGGGACCCGTTGGCTCGCGTCAACGTCGTACTGCATGATGTTCGGTCGTTCTCTGAAGTCCGAGACGTTTTCATCCGGACGAAGAGCTTCCTTCGGACGGATCACCATGACGTTTTTACCCGAGACTTCTGAATCCAACATCATCTGCGCTTTGTTGTCCTGTCGCTGCTTCTGGCATCCCATCATCGAAACGAGCAACAAAATGATGAGCAGCCTGGTTTCTTGAGCTCTCATTTTTCGTCACCATTAAGATCGGTCACATAGAAGTTACTTACGGTACCACCCAGCGAAGACATAATCCGCACGGTTGGGATCACTGAAGTGTGTGTACATCCACAGAAAAAGGTTACCTGGATAGACTTGCGATGGCTTGATATACACATATCGCTTGGCAAAACCTTGGTCGTAATCGCTATAGATCCACTTTGTGGGACCAACCCAATGGTCATTGCCGTCTACCGTTCCCCAATCGCAATCTGAGGGACTACACTTGCCCCAAAGATGCAGATGATAGGGCGCTCCTGGAGTGGTACATGTCACGTTGCCATTTGCATCGACTCCGCATTGGATAACGTCATTACAACTGAAGTTGACCTCAATCTTAGTTATCCCTCGGGTTGCCGGATCGATATTTGACCAGCTGCCCTGCTCGAAAGAAGGAACACACTGGGCCAGAGCTGGACGTGATTCCTTTGAGGTGTATTCCACTCGACGGCAGGTCTTTCGTTACGTCCAGTGGTTCGCCGAGGTCTTTCAGATCAACGCGATGATGGCATTGGCCGAGGAGATTTTCGCGAAGTTTCCAGAAGAGGTCGAAGAACGATGGAAGTAGTTCGTCGGCGACCCTCGTGCACGACAAACTGACAGCCGCCCTGCCCGAAGCCAAGGGAGAGCGTTTCTTTTTCACCCCTTTTCGACCTCGCAGCTCACTATCGCTTCGCGCCTCGTCAGCGTAAGACCGGCCAGGGCACGAAAATCGCTGCCGCCACGCAGAGTAGCATCCACCCTTCGCCAATGAGCCATATAAGGGTGGCGTGTTCCACACGCGATACAGCCAGCAACGGTCGAGCATTTCATACTAAACTAGGTCGTGCAGAGAAGTTCGCCAAGAGCGACGTCCTCGTCGAGCGAGTCATAGGCGTCATACGCCTTGTGCCAGCGACAAAAGACGAATTTGGCGTACGAACGAACCGCTGACCAGGAGGACAGTTACACGGCAAGGCTAGGGGCTTTCAACAATTCGAACAGGGTAGCCCTGGACCTCGCCTGTGATGCCAGGCGCGAAAATGGCGAGGAGGTAGGAGCCGGTGGCGAACTTGCGGAAGTCGTCTTCGATGCTCAGCGTGAAATTGTTGTGTTTGTTCGCGCTCGACTCGTACTTTCTGATTTGCTTCTTGTCGCTCACGCGGTGTAGCCGGACTTCGTAGGTTCCTTCCTCGCTTCCAAGGGGCAGGTGAATCCTCAATAGCAGGCGTTCACGCTTGAGGATCAGTTCTTTGGGCTGAGTGGCGCTTGTCTCCGGGCCTCGCGTTGGAGAAACCAGCTGGTAGTCAATTACTGGCAGCAGCGTCTCGACCCTGGCAACCTCATTTGTGGAAGGTGACACTACAGGAGCGGGTTCGACACCATGGGGAGTGTTGGCAATGCCATCCGGTTTGGGGCTCAGCGTGTCGAGATTCCTCATCCCAAAATACAACGTGCCTGCAATAACCAGAGCAACAGCCGCTGCGGCTCCAACGCCAAGCCACATCCGACGTCTGGATTCCTTATACTGCTGGCTGAAGTCCGCGAAGTCTCGAAAGCAGTCGGAGCATTCACCCAGATGAAGGGTAATCTCCATTGCATCTTTCGTTGTCCTTAGGAAAGCGAGTCCTCTCAGAACACGGGGATCCGGGCACCCCTTCCGTTCGGGATTGGGATGGCTCGACAGGAAGACACGTGTGGCAGTTTCTGAGAGGGTCTTCAGATCTCCCTTTGATAGAAAAGGTGTTTCGCGATTGGCCTTTGTGAACATACGTTAAGGCTGGTTGGCTGCCCTGCTCCTGTTCCGCGTCTTGCTGATCGATATGACATTACTTCCTTCATAGACCAGCTTGGCAAGCTGCTCAATACCTCGATAATAGTAGACCTTCGCTGCGTGAGGCTTCATGCCCACGATCTTGCCGACCTGCCTCCAGCGACATCCTTTGATCTCGCGCCAGTAAAAGATGACCTTCAGCTTCGGTCCCATTTGGCTGTAGAGTTCCCGGAACAGGGCGTCATTTTCCATCATCCGCTTGGAAGAGCCTCCATCTGAAACATCTCTCGCAGGATCGAGACTCACGACCGCGGCATCTATCTTTGTTTCTAGCCTGAAGCGATGGTTTGCCTTCTTCATGTACCCGCGATAAAGATAATCCTTCATGTCTCGGATTTCCTGACCATCCTTGTCCCTTGCTGGTGGGCCGTTTCGAAGCACAAACCTTGAAACCTCAAAGGCCGTTTTCGCGAGGATCTCAGCCGCCTCACCGGGTCTACCCTCCGAATACCAAACCGCAGCCGGCAGCACTGCATAAGCTGCCTCGGTGACCAGCGGGTCAACCTTGGGCCCTCTGGCATCCAGATGCGAAATCCATCCTTCCAGCAGCTTTCTATTCTCCATGGGGAGTCAATGCCTTATTGATCTAATCATGTAACAACTACAACGCTGCCACCCAGCCGGACAACCCAACTCAGGACCTGCTCCCTCCTCATCACCTTATCACTGGCCCTTCCTTTGGAGATATTGTTCCGAAAACGATAACCCAAAGGCCCGCTTCGGCGCAAAGACGAATTCCCCAAAGAACAGACATCTGGTAAGGCCGGTCTCAACTCGCTTCTAGGCAATTCCAGTTCCTCGCTTGGCAGGTCACAGCGTCTCCAAGCAGGACTATCCACATTTGAACTGAGCAAGGCGGTTGGCTGCAACAGGATTTGCCAATCTCAGGCGGCCTACCGCGAAGATGCTATGCCCAGAGTCTCTGCGGATTCACGACCTACGGAAAGATCCCAACTGATTTGATAGAATGACCAGCCGCGAAAGACGAACCTGACGATGTTCCTGACGCCAAAGGCTAATGAGCACTGGGTGGCTTCAACTTCTTGACCGGGACTCTTGATCGTGGAGGTCGTATGGGGTTTTGGCAGGATATCTATGAACTCCGGAAAGGGAATCTCCTTCCGCGGCATTGGTGTCGGAGTGATCTCCTCCCTTTGCTGGGCGGGAAGTATCGCAAATCAACGATCGACACTATTCCATCAAACCAGTCAGTTACCCGATCTGGTGAAATCTGCGGCAATTACGTCAAGCGCGGCATGCGCGCCATGGCCTACAGGATCAGCCAAGGCGTCTTCGAGCTCATCGACGACCCCGCGGGGAGCGGGGCCGACAGTGGAGGGGCATCGCTGCTTCCAAAGGAAAATCGCTCCATGGTGTCGACTGAACTATCACCAGACTTCACATTCTTGTCTGCCAAGGGGCGTCCAGTAACCGCTAGTGAGTGGGTCGCAGAGTGGTCCCAACGATATCCTTCCCACAAATATTCAGAAGGCGTCTATCAATACCTTCTCAGAAAAGGAACGCAGATTGGCCACGATGAGCTCGTTCTTTTGGGCGCGTGGAAAGATGGAGCTCTCACAATTACGGACATCTCCCAGGGGAAGGGGCCCTTCGACGGCGAGTACGTGAGGTTCAATAGAAAGTGGTCACCGCAAGCGGCTAGTTGCGCGTACGAACTGTGGTGCTCTATCGCCAGAAGAGTGGACGAGGTGAAGCAGACTTCTAAGAAACTTGTAGGTTAAGTGCTGCGTTTTCAATCAGTGTGTATCCGAGAGAAGCGGCCCGTTTTTTGAGGCTTCTGAGGATATTCTCTCGGTAGCGTTGTTCGTAGTATTGGGCTCCGGGATCGACGTAGTTGTGTCCGTATTTGAGCAGTAGATAGACCATCCGCGCCAGCTTGTGGGCCGTGGCGGTAATGGCTTTGGCCGGACCCAGCCGGGCCTTCAGCCGACGGAAAAAGGCGCCCAGGGCACTGCGGCTGTCTTTCAAGCTCTGGGCAGCCATCCGCAACACATCGGCGGCGCGGTTGAGCACGGGCCGGGTTCGGTTGTGGAGCACTTGGCCTCCACTAATGCGGTGGTCTGGGCATAACCCCAGCCAGGAAGCGAAATGCTTCTCGCTGGGCCAGCGGTGCATGTTGAGCCCAATCTCAGAGATCAACGCTTGAGCGCTGAGCACATCCAACCCATCCACCTCGGTCAGGTCCACTCCCGTCACGCGATATAGCTGCTCCCGCAGATTGAACGCCAGTGGTTTGTGTTTGGACTGGCTTCGGTTCTTCTTGCGAGTCGGAGGTAAGGGCTGTTGTTGGAGGTCCACCTTCGCTTCCCAGCCCGACAGCACTTTGTCCACTTCGACATCACATTCGGCAATCTGGGCCTGCAGAAACCGGAGCGACTCGCGCGCTTGCTTGAGAACAAACAGCTGTTCGGGCCGGTAGTCTCCCGTCAGGGCTTTGGCAATGGTCTCCACACTGCTGCGGACTCGTGGGTCCTTCAATTGAGCCAGCTTCAAGGGATCTCGTTGCCCATCCACAATAGCGTCCAAAATCGCCATTCCGGTCACTCCTGTCACATCGCTCAGCACGTGATGCAGTTGAACGTTCATTTGAGTCAGGGCTTTCTGCATCAGCTGGATCTGAGTACTGGCTTGCTGTACCAAATGCTCCCGATGCCGCAGATAGCAACGCAACACGCAGACCTGGGCCTCAGGCCGGAACGAACCCGCCAGCAATCCGTAGCTGTGCAACTGCTGCAGCCACTGGCAATCGCTCACATCCGACTTGCGCCCCGAGACATTCTTGACCTGCCGCGCATTGACCAACAGCACCTCCAAGCCGCAGCTCTCCAGAATCTGAAACACCGGAATCCAGTAGACTCCGGTCGATTCCATGGCCACACTCTTGACCCCGCACTGCAGGAGCCAGTCGGCCAACACATGCAGATCCGAGGTGAAAGTCCCAAAGCACCGCACCGGCTGCGAGTCGCGGTCGGCGGGCACCGCCACCCAATGCTCCCGGCTGCCTACATCAATGCCAGCCGCGTTGAGATTGATCTGTTCCAGCAACGTCAACCGCTTCTTTCCCACCGCCGCTGCGGACTTTCCTTTCCTCTTGGCTTTGCGCATGATGGCTCCATTGAGTCCAGTGGTGATCCAGTTCTGGTCCGGGCCGGTCTGCTGCACACTCTTCTAAACGGGATAAGCTCCGGTTTGGCCGACCGGCGCCTTCACCAATCACATCACCGAATGACCCGGAACCAAGCTCTTAAACGGGCTTGAAAGCACCAAGGTGATAACGGTCTTGAAAACCAGAACTGGTCCCCTCTTCCATATGCCAAACGCAACTTCAATTCAAAGCCAAAGTTTCTTCCCCACATCACACCCCGCATCTCAGCGGTGTCGCAGCTCTTAAGAAACAAGATCTTAGCCAGTTCCTCTCCGACCTATCTGAGTTGCGGGGCTGCCAGGGTAATGTTTCAAAGAATCTTGGCCTCGCGAGAGCGTCAACTGTCCTCCATTTCATGACCAGAGGACAGTACCCGATTTATGACTCGAGGACACGCGCAGCCTTCTTCAAGCTGACTCATGGAACTTTTCGCGGGAACAAGGTGCCACGCCCCCAAGGCCCTCAAGTGGAACCAGCCTGGTATATTGCCGTCTTCTGCGAGGCAGTTTGTCAGCTCAGAGTACTATCGACGGCTGATCAGCGCAGCGTTGATAGGGCGCTCTTTGCATTTGGAGCAAAGAGCGTTTCGTCCCGCAAAGGTAGAGAACGCAGATGAGGAATAGAAATCCGGATTTACTTTCTTTCAGACCAATCTGCCGCGACGACTTACATCGGTTATTGGATCTTGCCAAGCGCGATCGTGATGCTTTCTTCGCTGAACATATCGAGTGGGCCAGACTTTATGCCGACCGCCTTTTGGGGACGGCCCTTTGCCAAGGAGCAGCCCTTCACTATGTTAGACCAGATGTGGGAATCAACGACTTCGACGTGTACACCTTCTATGCTGCCCACCCCGACCGGCACTGGTATGCAAGGAGAATCAAATCGGTTGATTTCGGTGATCCCAAGTTCGGACAGTCGCAGATCACTAAAGAGGGGTTCAAGGGAAGGCGTGTTGATCTCATGGGTCGAGAATTGAACGTGCTCCCTGGGGTGGACATGGCGCTTGCGATTCATGACTATCTTTCGGCTGGTCGAACCGTGACCGCGCGCGAGTTACGTCAAAAGGTCGTCGTCTTACTGGAACCCATCGATAGGCTGGGAACTGTGGTCTGGCCTAGGGAAAGCGAGACCCCCAGTGGCTTGCAAACACATTGACCGGGGCTCCCGCAGAGCAGCGCGGAATAGTACCGGCGGGCCACTTCAGCTGAGACGGGACGCCATGAGTCCGTCATTGATATCGCGCCAGCGTCACTATGAGTTTTAGTAGCTTGAGATTTTCTGCCTTCCTTTGTCACTGGTCAGGCCGATCTTCTTTCACGCGCCCTCTTTGACGTGCAAAGCACGACCACACATAGACCTAAGCAAGTAATTGCTGACATTCAATGCTGAAGCATGCCCTCCTAGAATCGGTCTCCGCCTAATGACAGGTACCGCCCGGCTCTTATCGAGCTGATCTCGCTTTAGCCGTTACGAACACCACGACCGACTCGTTCTCGGTCGCCGCACCGCCCCACAAGCCCATCCACAGCAGAACACAACTTTTTTCTGCCCACCTGTTTACTGTTTGCCCTCCTGAATACTCATTACGTATAGAGGGAAAACTTCCTCTCACACGGCGAGTCGTCCCCCAGAGCTGAGGAATCGAACTGCCCGTCTCCTGAGGATTCTCGATGGATCGAGAGAGCGCGGTGTTATGCCCATCATGGTATTCGAACTCTATGACTACTCATCGAGCCGCTGCCTGCTTCACCAAGAAATGACTTCTGAAGAGGCGGAACAAAGAAATCTGCAGTTGCGGGCAAAGGGGCCCGGACAGCAATGGATTCTCTGCGAGGACTACGAATTGACGGGATGCTGTATTCGGAAATCGAAAAGGGTTGAAACGGTTCGATAACTCCTCATGCACGCCAGCTACCCTGAGGGCATCAACAAAAGACGGGACCCTCACCGTTCTCTTCTTTTGAAAGGAGACTCTATGGAGACCTTCCAACAAGTCATGTACTGGTTTTTCGCTGCTCTGTTAGCCGCTGCGCTTGTAATCGGAGCGCTCTTCATCAAGAAACGCAAATCCGGGGACTAGCCCCCAGCCTAAGACCCACTTCGCCGAGAAAGGAGATTGCTCAAATCATGAGAGTCCCAACCTCATCGTTCACACTCGTCGCCCGGAAGCCAGCATTGGTGGCCATTGTTTTGATCCTGGATACAGTGGCAGTGCAAGCCCAGACCACCGTCGCTCCCAGCTTTCTGGGAGCCATCACTGATATCCGGACCATTGCCGTGGCAGCTGGCACGCTGGTCGCCGGTCTTGTTGGCCTCGTGGGCCTCGGGCGCACCGCTTACAAACTCAGCCAAGGAGATACAGATTCGATGACCGCACTCATCTTTGCGATCGTTGGCATCGTCCTGGGTTTCCTGGCCAATACATTCATTACTTAACCCGATGAAGGAAACGGCCATTTTCCGGAACATCCAGCACGTGCCCAGGATCTGGGGAGTCACCTACGTGAAGCTCTTTGCGTCACTGGGCATCGGTCTGCTGATCATGACCGTGGCGTTCGCACTGCTCAACCGCGAATCAGCATCTCTCAAGATCGCCACAATCATCTTCGGGGTGACAGTGACGGCCGTGCTTTATGCCGTCTCCTTTTGGTTGGACAATCGGGATCCACTCGATTCCAACACCACCCCTTTTCTCAAACTGGAATTCAACTCCCAGTCACTGTCTCTCCAGCAACTAAAGCTGCTCGATCGTGAGGTTCTTAAGCATGAGGTTCCGCGACCTGCTCAAAAACATCAACAAGTACGAGCAAAAACTCGAAAACGCTCTGCTCTACGTTGATTTCCTTCCGGATTACACCCTGCCCTTGATCCTGATGAAGGATGGATCGCTGCTCGTCTTGTTTGAGCTCGGCGGGCTCGACTACGAAGGGCTCTCGGAAGAGGACAAGCGGCAATACAGCTATTACACGCGTACGGCAATGGAGCAGCTTCCTGGTGAAGGCACTGGCTTCATGCTCTCGAATCTCCTGGTCCGCGACACCCCCGAGCCCATTCCGCTCAAAGGCAATCCTCAAGCACATCCGCTCATCCGGTTCGTCCAAGACAACAAGCAACGCTTCTGGGATGGCATCGTGGCTCGCAGTTTCGGCAATCGCATCATCTGCTCCTTGCGTTACTTCAATCCCAGGAGAAAGGAACCATCTTGGAACCTGCTTTTCAGGGAAAGCAAGCTGTTGCGGTTTTACCGGGACCAGGTCTGTTTTGACGCTCAAAAGCTGGAAGAAGGGTTTCTTGTGCTCTCCAATGCCTTTGCCCGTTTTGGGTTCCAGTCACTGAACCGGGTGGAGTCCTTCCGATCCCTTTATCAGCTAATCAATTTCGTAAAAGCGCCTGCCTACCGCCCGGATCTCTCCTTAAATGCTCAATTGGCTCACAGCCGCTACGTCTTCTCCAAAGAGTACGTCGTCATTAACGATCAGGAATACTGCTCCGTCGTGGGTATCAAATACCCCCCACCCACCTCTCTCGCCCTCTACCTTAGGCGGTTTTACGAACTCTCTTTTCCGCTCGTGTTGCGCCAGTCCATCGGCTTCTGCAACAAGCAGCGGTTGTACAAGGAGCAAGACTTCAACACGCCGATCGCCTTAGCCCTCTCCACAGTCGATCCGAAGAACCTCCAGTACGTCGAGGAAATCAAGAGCTTTCGCAGCCGCATCGAGAACGAAAAAGAGTTTCCTCTCTGGTGGCATTTTTCTGTTCTGGTGAGAGCTAAAGACAAGGAAACGCTCCACTCCCGCCAGACACAAGTCATGGGATTGCTCAAGGACATCGGGAGCGCCGGGATCCTGGAAAAACGCAATCTCCGCCCAGCCTTCTTTTCCACCCTTCCCGGACATGATCGCTTCTACCTCAGGCGGTCGCTGATTGCTTCAGGCAATGCCGGCGACTTGCTAAGCGCCTACATCCTCTACCGCGGGGACTCTGATCCGGTGGATTACCTGGAAGACCGCTTGCACGGCGTCTTCGCCTACAACCCGTTCACTAGCCGCGAAAAGGCGCGCCACAGGGCTGTTTGCGGTCCCACCGGCGGAGGCAAGAGTTTCTTCGTCATCAAGGATATTCTTTCTCATCTCATTGTGAACCCCATGCTTTGGGTCGTGGATCTCTCGAATTCCTACGGCGACCTGTTTGAGTTTCTGCGAGAGGAGATGCCCTCTGAGACGGCGATCATGCGCGTCTCGAAGTCACAGACCAGTTTTCACTTCAACCCGTTTTGCGTTGAAGATCCTTCTCAGCCTGCCAATGACGAGCAGTTCGAGTTCTGCATGGGGCTGCTGAAGCTGATGGTCGGCAGACAACTGATGACCCCGGCCAACGAAATGGCTATGCGCAACGGGCTCGCGGAGTTCTTCAATGGCTACCGCATGCTGCTCCGTAATCAACAGCAGCAAACACCAATTCCACCACTCACCTTGCTGGCCAACATCATGCAGATGGAGTTCAACAACCCAGAGCTTGCGAGTGCTCTCAAGCTTTGGACTGTTGGCCGCCGCGGCGAGATGTTCAACTCCGGCCGCGACACCTTAAAGAGTGCCCGTTATTGCTATTTCGATCTCAGGGACCTGGACGGTGAGCCCGAACTGATGACCGCCATCGTCTACGTCATCTTCTCCAAGGTCTATCAAAGCACGGTCGACGAATCCTTCCGGCGGGTCGAAAAGCGGTTTGTTCTGGACGAGGCCCACCGGTATCTGACCGACGAGGCCTTCGCATTCTGGATTTCTCTGATTGCCCGCACGGGCCGCCACTGGAACATCATGCTCGACATCATCACCCAGTCTCTGGGTGATCTAGACCGGCCCGACCAGCCCTGGTCACGGGCCATCATCACTAATCTCAAGCAAGCCTTCTATTTTGCCGGCCAGCCCGATGTCGAGACTTCGTTGCGAAAGCTCCAGATGACCGACTACCACATTGAGCAATACAAGAGCCTCGACCCGGCCAGGCATGAAGTCCTCTATTGGACCGCTGGAGGCTTGCGCCGCATCCTCCGCCCGGTAGCCGACCCCCATACGTATTGGCTGGCCACCACTCAGAGCGAAGAAAGAGATATGCGGCGCCTGATGACACGACTTCATCACGGCCGCGTGGGAAATGCCATCAATGACCTGGTGCGCTTGACCGGACACTGCCACATGACCAAAGAGCGGTTAGAAATCCTGGAACCTTACTTAGAGGAACGCCCAGCAGCGGTCGTCTCCGAAGATGACCTCAAGGTGGCCGCGCCGGACGCGGCCCTCCATCACACGGCTCGTGGCGCGCATTGAGAAACATCGAAACTGCCAATCCGAAAGGCACACTGGAAACCGGAGGTGAGTATGAAGAGACTGGCGATTACCGCAACTTGGTTCCTGTTTGGCCTGACTGGGCGGGCGGATGCCTTTATCTTTACGGACACGGCCGCGCTCGCCCAGCGCGCCTCGCAGTTCATCCAAACAGCCGCCCACTATAAGACCTTCTTGACCTATAAGGACGAGTTCGACAAGTACAAGCTCGAATTTGAGAAGTACTTCAAGAACTTCCGCCAGATCTACCGCCGGCTTTCTTCGGGAGATTGGCAGGACTTTACCCCTTCGGACTGGGCACGGTTGCGAGATCACTTCATTGGAATCTGGAAGACCTTTGACCAGGCGGCCTATGACACTCAGGTGCTGTCGCTCACAACCAGCCCTCTCTACGCCCGCTCACCCGAATACAAGACCTATGCCGATAATCTGATTCAACTCTCCGAGCAGCAAACGGAGCAGTTGAAGAGGGAGGAGGCCCATCTCCTTGAACTGCAAGCGCAAGACCAGGCTCACTATGAGGCCCTGCAGCGCTTCAAGTCACGCAACGGGGGACTGATTCTGGGTGAAGACAAGGAAGGCAACGAGATCGCACTCAGCCAGCAGATTGCCCTGACCAACTCCATTCTGATCGAAGTCGCTGCCATCCAGGCGGAGCAAAAAATTGTTCAGCAGCGCCTGCTGACCCAGCAGAAAGAAGCCCGCAATCTAATCATGAAGATGAAGCAGCTCGAGATCCAGGCCCAACCCGGCGACGTCCGCAATCTCGACCAACTGCTGGATCTGACTCGTAGCCGGTAAGGAAGGCCATCATGAAAGCAACCCTGCAGAGAATCGCGTTGCTCTTTCCCCTCGGCACCTGTGGTCCCGCTGCTCTGGCAGAGGACCTCATCCAGCGCTTCGAAGGAGAAATCCAGCCATGATCAGTTTGGCCTGGCTCATGGATACTCTCTGGCTCGGTCTGCGTGGCGCCTGGGGGACAGACTTTGTGGCTGTTTACACTGCCTTGGGCGCCATTCTTTGGGGTTTCCTTCTGTTCAAGGTGTTCTTGCAGGAGGGGCTGCAGGTCGCCGTGGGCAACCGCTCCGAGCTGCCCAGGATCCTCGTCAAGTATCTCTTCGTCGCCGGCATGTTCGGCATCTGGCCCCAGTTATCCTCCAGTCTCTTCCACGCCGTTCGACTTCTCGCCGCTGCCTTCTATCCGGACCTGAATGAGGTGTTCAACCAGATGGCGGGAGGCATGGCTTTCATGCAGACCTCCACGCAGGCAGCCGAGAACAGCCAGGGGCTGGTGGCCACCATACTGGGAAGCTTCTATAACCTCAGCGTGGGTGCCATCCTCAGCATGCTGGGCGTCCTGATCTTCTTTCTCTGTTATGCGCTGATCTTTATCAACATTGCTGGCTCGATCACAGTCCTGGCGTTAAACCTCGTCCTCGGGCCTGTGTTCTTCGCCCTGGCGTTCGACCGTGACTTTCGCGGTCACAGCCAGCGTTGGTTCGCAGCCGTTCTGTCCTACATCCTGCTCATGCCGCTTTACGGAGCCGCCTTGCGTATGGCTGCTGCGATCGCGGGAGCTGCCATTCCAGCACCCTTCGGGTTGCCTTCCTTTCCGCAAGTACTGACGCAGATCATCGGTCCAATCCTGTCAGTCGGCATCGTGTTTTCAACCAACAAGCTCATCAACGCTCTTGTCGGTGGAGCAGCCGGCTCAGGTGCAGGCTCGACAGTGCTGGGCCTGACCGGAATTGGCGCCAACCTCATTTCCGGAGGCGCCTTGGTCCGTGCCACTGGAACTGCAACCGGCGCTGCGGCACGCGCTGGGGCGAGTGCTGCCCAGACCGTGGGGGGCAGGATCAGTTCCACAGCCCGTGCCGCACTGGGCAAGTAAAGGGGGGAATGTGTCTTACGCAATCGATGATTTCATCCGTTCGAGCGGCAACTTGGCCTTCGTCAACACATGGCTCAAGTTGATCGTGCTGGTGCTCCTCCTGACGGCTTTGCTCCTGGGTGGCGCCCTGGCAGTTAAGATTGTGGAGGGCCGCACCGAGCGGGTCGTGCCGATCGTGATCAACCATGCAACGGGTGATGCACTGGCAGTCGATTTCAGCGTGATTGATGCCGCCGGAGAACAACGCGCTCCCGTGGAAATCCGCAAGTTCTGTGAAGACTTTCTGGGCCAGCTCTTCACATACAATCGCTTCACGGTCAAAACAAACCTCGAATCGGTCGTCAAATGGGCGACTCCTGAAGCCCTGATCCAGGTCAGAGAGGCGGTCAACCTTGCCCACCGCTCGGAGTTGATGACCCGCAATGCCCAGGGTGTAATCGAAATCCGCAGTTTCCTCATCACCGAAACTCAGCCGGTTCTCAAGGTCCAGGCGCACTTCCAAGCGAAGGCACTTTCTCAAACCACTGAGGTCGTCGAAGAGGGCCAGTTCCAAACGGTCCTGCTCATCAAGCCCATCAAGCGTTCGCAGCGCAATCCTCACGGCTTGATTGTGCTCGAGTACCGCCAAAGCCAATTCAAGGAGGCACAATGATTCGGCTCTTTCACTTTCTTATCGCTGTTTTGCTCTCGGCCCAGCTGCTCTCGGCTGCTGAGCCGCGCACGCTCACTTGCGACTTCGACGGAGAGAATGCAACTCGTGTCTATAAAGTCGTCACAGCCGTAGGCGTAGGCACCACCTTTCGCCTCCCGGAAGGCTTGAAGATTAACGATTTTGTGGTCACCGACCCGAAGGGTTTTCATGCGGAGTCCAACGGCACAATCGGCATTGTCACGCCGCTCGTCCCGAATAAGAGCACCTCGGTTTCAATCTTCACCGATAACGAGAAGCTCTTTGTCTTCTACCTGTCTTCTGAGCCCAGTGAGTCCGTCGACCAGTTAGTCATCATCCAGTCCAGCAATCTGCAGTTCTTCAAAGATAAGGTCCGGAGCGAGGCGCAAAAGCTGGTCAAGGAGCGGGTGGAAGCCGGCCAAGCGCAGTTGCAATCCGCGCTGGACCAAAACGCCAAACAGGTGAAGGAACAGATGCTGTTCTCACTGAACAGCAATTACGACATCAAAGACGAACGCTTCAAGATCACTAAGGTCTCCGACGACGGCATCTTCACCTACATTCACCTGGCCAAGTCCCAGGACCGGCCCGTGGTGTACCTCGGGGAGAAAAACGATCCCAAAAAACTAGAACCCGTCAAGTTCACGGACGAAGGCGAGTACTACACCGTGCATCGCGTGGTGACGCCGGGAGAACGCAAGCACTTCTTCCTCAAACTGGGCAACGAGGTCAGTGAGATTCGTGCCCGCTAACGAGACTGGAGCCCTTCATGGAACCCTTGGAACCGAGCACCGAGATCGTCGAAGAGAAGGCGGAGGCCGCAACGAAACGCAGGGGCCGCACCTGGCTGTTTGCAACCATCATGGGTGTGGCACTCCTCGCCGTTGGGCTGTTTACTTTCTTTATTGCTGTCAGCAGGACCAAGCCGCAAACGCCACAACCCCGGCTGACAGCCGACGATCTCGAGCAGCAGAAATACGATGCCAAGCAGCAAGAAAACGAGCAGCTCAAAGCCGCCCAGCTACGCAACGACGCCTTTCTGGTTCGCAAGGACGAAGATACGACGCTCCAGTTGAATAATCTGATGAAGGACCTTCAAACACAGGATGGAATACCTCTCCGAGCCGCAGATCCAAAGCAGACCCGCCTGGAGGAGGAGACTATTGCCGGCGTTATCCGCGACCCACAGCCCGTCGCTGAAACAG
>JAKEER010000741.1 GCA_022616615.1 Acidobacteriota bacterium | reverse complement strand
GGTTCAGTTCGGACTGCAACTGGGGCGGCAGTGAGGTGATAGGAAAGTTCTGGAAGAGGACGTCGTAGGCCACAGAGAAACCGCCCCGGACGGCGGTCTTGTGATCGCCGAAGACATCCCAGGCAAAGCCAAACCGCGGCGCCAAGTTGTTGGTGTCACTCCGGGGCGTGCGAAATTCGAGCACACCCGGCACATCGGCGATGGAGTTGAGCTCTTGCAGACCGGCATCGCGAGGGATGTTCACCCATTCGTAGCGTAGACCCAGGTTGAGTGTGACGCGCGGATGGATGCGCCAGTCATCCTGAACGAAGCCAAAGACCGCTTCTTGGTTACCGGCGAAGAAGCCCGAGCCCGTGCCCCGCAACGCTCCGTTAGCCCCGTCGGGAATCTGGTCGAAGAGGTAAGAGTCGAGCGTGGCCCAATCATATTCGCCGCGTTCCCGAGGCAGAAAATTGGCTGGGGCAATGATGTTGCGGACATCGATCCCGGCCTTGAGGGTGTGAGAGCCTCGGACGTAGGTAATCTGGTCAACGATTTGGTAAATGTTCTGATCGGCTGCTTGCGGCGAACCACCCTCCGCTCCAATATTCAGGTTCAGCTCGTCTACCAGGATATTGGGAAACGCGTCCAGATTGCCTGGAGGAGAAACGTCGGGGACCGAAAAGCCATTTGAGTTGCGCCGATAACCAAGGCGGAATTCATTAATCAACTGAGTAGAGACCGTGAACACGTCGCTGAATTGCACCGAGCGGTTGTCAGAAAACAAGGTACCGACAAAGGCTGGAAAGATTCCTTCAAAGGTATTCGGTGCGCGGAAGCGGTTGAAGAGAAAACGGCCGCTAAACCGGTGCCGCGGGGTCGCATAGTCCATGTTCAACTGCCAGTCGTACTGACGGAATCTGTCTTCCACTGCGACCGCTAGCGGCCCCACCGGGATGTCAATTCCACCCACCCTCGCCGTATCGCTGCTTGCGGCAGCAGGCGGCACGAAAGTTTCGAGCACGGCTAGGTTGGTTCGGCTGATTCCAGGTATGCTTGACAGAGCAGCGAAACCCGCCTGAGTTGGTGCAAATACCTGCACGGAGGGAATGCCCGAATTTCCAAAAACCTGGTACTCAAAGGCACCGAACAGAAACCACTTGTCCTTCTGAATCGGCCCGCCGAGCTGCCCCCCCACGCGGTTGAAATCCCTCCGTGGCTTCTCTGGGATATCACCGCGCTGGATGGCGGCTGCGATGAGATTATCCGTGGCATCCAAGTCTTTGTTTTGTGTGAACCACCAGGCACGTCCGTGCAGATCGTTGGTGCCGGACTTGGTCGTGAGGATGAACTGACCGGCGGTGGAATGACCGAACTCGGCAGAGAATTGATTGGTACGCAATGTGAACTCTTCCACTGCCTCCGTAATCACCGGCTGCAGCGCTCCTGTAACCGCGATGTTGTTGTTGTCCACACCATCGAGAACAAAGTTGTTGTTGCGCGGCCGGTTCCCACCAATCGAGCCGCCCTCTCCAGACACGCCACCTGGCTGGGAAGTGACGCCGGGTAAGAGCACGGCCAGATTGCGCGGGTCGCTGACGACGCCCGTGGCACTGAAGTTGGGGAGTTCGGTCACGGTGCGTGACGGCCAGGAATTCGCGAGGTCAGAGGTAGTGGTTTGGACGAGCTCAGCTCCTGCCACTACTTCTACCACTTGCTCTACCGTACCGAGCTGAAGAGTAAGCGAGACTTCGATTACCTGGTTGGTCTGTACCTGAACGCCCTTGCGAACCAGGCGGCGGAAGCCGCTTTTCTCGACTGTTATCGTGTAGCGGCCAGCGAGCAGATTGGGTACAAAGAACGTGCCCACCGAGGTAGTTTCCGTCTCTGAGGCCACGCCGGTTTCTTCGTTGGTCACGATAATTTTGGCACCAGGCGCAGCCGCCCCCGTCGGATCCAGAACCTCGCCGCGCAAGGAGCCGTAAATTCCCTGCGCCCTGGCTGGAACCGCTCCCAGTAGGCCAACCGTCAAGAGATTGACAAATAGAAACATCCAACTTCTCCGCATTGTTACCCCTCCTGTTCTCGCTAGAACTCCGTTGCGCTGAGCTCTGTCTGCGCCTGCAAATCTCTCGATACGCTCTTGCACCCGCTAGCGCTCATTCAGCAACCCGACATCCACCAGCCTGTTGAAACTCACCCACTGTGCCAGTGCCCTCCCGCCGCCTTTCTCGTAGACCTTTAGCCACACCAGCACTTCTTCCCTTGGTTTACTCACACGCATCTTTGTTTGTGTCCCAGGGAGGGCCACAATGCTCAAGTAGTCGCTTGGTACATCCTCTTCCTTTGCCCATGAAAGTCGGAGATACACTCGAAGGGGAGCGAACACTTCTTTTGGCGGGCAGACCACCGTCAGTGCGGGGGTTGTCGAAGAAAGCCTCCAATCCACGACGGAGCACCGGGTATCTGCCGGCTTCGTAGGCTCCGGGATGAACGGTTGGGATGCCTGAGCGATTGCTAATGGGGCGGACAAATTCGCTGCCAGGACCGCAAGTGTCACGTTTCTGACGAGCAAGACACTTGGCATTAAGTTCATTGCGACCTCCTTGCTTCGGCTGCATCTGATTCAGCAGGGGTTACGAGCGGAAGGCACTCGATGCTGATCTCCGGGTGAAATTCATGTGGCCTACTAATCCATTGGCACCAAAGGCAGTAGGGTTGTGAGTGATCAGTTCCAGCAGCGCTTCCCAGGGCACGGCAGGGTGGTAGACCATGGAGTGGGCGACCCTGTCCGCGCCAGAGAAACCAGCTCTTCGCCACGAGTCACTCGATTCGGGCTGTTTGAAGTCGATCTCCAGGTAGGCGAACTCCGCAAATGCGGACTTAGGATTAAACTCCAAGAAAAGCCATTTCAAATCCTCGCCCGGCTGCTGGAGCAGCCAGGGGCGATGGTCACGCGGCAGGAGCTGCGTCAGCGACTTTGGCCTGCCGACACGTTTGTGGACTTCGAGCGCAGCCTGAACACAGGTATCAGAAAACTCCGCGCAGCACTGGGCGACGACCCTGATAACCCGCGCTTCGTAGAGACACTGCTGCGCCGTGGCTATCGCTTCATTGCGCCGATAGAGGGAATACGTCCTGCGGAGAAGATCATGCTGGCCGTCCTGCCGTTAGAAAACTTATCGGATGATCCCGCTCAGGAGTACTTCAGTGACGGACTGACCGAGGAGTTGATTACTCAGCTTGCACGTTTGTGCCCGCGGCGGATCGGAGTTATCGCCCGATCTTCGATAATGCGTTACAGAGGCACGGAGAAAGGCGTCGATCAGATCGGGCGGGAATTGAGCGTTGATTACATCCTGGAGGGCAGCGTGCGGCGGGCGGGCGACCGGGTGCGGGTTGCTGCCCAGCTCATCCAAGTCAGTGACCAAGTCCATTTGTGGGCAGAGAGTTACGACCGCGAGTTAGCGGACATATTTGCCATCCAGAGCCAGATTGCCCAGCAGGTCGCACACTCGCTGGAGCTTGAACTGCTCCCGACTCAACAGGCAGCGCTGGCCCAGACTCAGACCACCAACTTCTCTGCCTATGAGTCCTACCTCAAGGGCCGCCACTATTGGAACCAGTTTACAGAAGATGGCTCTCGGAAAGGCATCGCACATTTCGGACAGGCGATCGAAAGCGATCCGCGCTATGCTCCCGCTTACGCTGGTCTGGCCCTTTGCTATGCTCAACTCGGTGGGTTATTTGGCGGAATCCCCGCAACGGAAGCTTTCCCGAAGGCGAAAGAGGCAGCACTGAAAGCACTCGAGATTGACGAAATGCTTGACGAAGCGCACGGGGCGTTGGGGGTTTCGAGTTTGTTTCACGAGTGGGATTGGACAGCCGCCGAGAGACAGTTCCAGCGAGCCCTTGCGCTCAACCCTGGCTCTGGATTCGCTCATCATCGATACGCCTTGTATCTAGCGGCGATGGGATCGCTAAACAATGCATGCGCGGAAGAGAAAAAAGCCCTCGAACTCGATCCGCTCTCGCTCCTTTTCAACACGGTATTGGCATGGCTGCTCTATTTTGTGCGGCAATATGACCAGGCGGTGGAACAGTGTGAGAAAACTCTTGATCTTGACTTCAATTACGCTCTGGCGCACTGGCAGCTGGGTCGGGCCCGTGAGCGGCAGTTGATGTTCGAGGAAGCGATCGCTGCCTTCGAGCGAGCAGAATCCCTTTCCCGTCATATGCCGATGTGTGTAGCTGCGCTGGGACACACCTTTGCTGTGGCCGGAAGGGAAAGCGAAGCACACAGGGTACTTGAGGAACTGCAGGAGCTGTCGAAGCGACGGCATGTGTCCTCTTATTTCCACGCGTTAATCTATCTTGGCTTGGGTGAGAAAGATCGAGGTTTCGAGTATCTGTACAAAGCCAGCGAAGAGCGCTCTTTGTGGCTGATTTTCCTCAACGCGGAGCCTGTGTTCGATCTCCTCCGCTCGGATCCCCAATTTCATGACTTGCTCCACCGCGTCGGCCTGCCTGCGCGAAGGAACGACGTGGCTGCCTCCCAAAGAACGCACGCGACCCGCCAATAGGATTCGCTCTCGGAAGAAACAGTTACCGGATGTGTGGATAGAAGGCAGCGAGACGCTGTGGCGGAATACTCAGCTCGAACAGGGAGACCAAGAGGATGTTGAGTGCTTGCTGTCGGACAACTCCTCGGCGAAGGAACCGACGCGCCGAGGTAACCACCGGCACCGCTAATACGGCAAAATCGGCTTGGCGGCGGAGCCGACGCAGGAAATCTACGTCTTCCATAAGCGGCACATCACAATATCCCTGAAGTTTTTCAAATACCTCGCGCCGCACGAAGAAGCCTTGACCCCCGAAGTGGCAAAATCGCGAAGAGAACTGCGTAAACCAGGCATAAAAGCGAAGCATGGCGTGGGGAGCATCGAATCGCAAGCGGAAACAGCCACCAGCAACACGCGGATCTCGAAGCGCACGGGCTATCTCAAACTGAAATCCCATCGGCAGTTGCGAGACTGCATGGAGGAAAAGGAAAACATCTGTGCCGAGACATCGTGCGCCCTGATTTAGTTGTTTACCTCGACTTGCTTCCGGACACACCTCAGTACGAAAGAACCGGCGGGCAATGGCCGCGGAACCATCGGTGCTGCCGCCGTCAACGACTACCACCGGGCATTCGCCCGCGACCCGACGCAAGCTCAAAAGCGCACGCTCAAGGATCGCAACCTCATTGAGCACTGGCACAACTATTCCAATCGATGGCTGTGTCCGCTGCGCGACTAACACTTGCCGGCGGGGGGCCGCCCGGCTTGCGTCGCCTACATTCGTTTCTTTGCACGACGCCGTGAACACACTGGCAATCCCGTTCCACTGGCTGCGATGAATCAGCGAGAGGGTGGGGGGCCAGTGAGTCACCGACTCCCCTTCCTCCCCTTTATGCCTTTCGCTCTCCGAACCTCCAGGCGTCAGCTCTTACCAGCCTTGTCTTGCATGGCCTTGTCGTCCTTCATTTCCTTGCGCTCCGAGCGCTTGAGCCGGACTTCAAGCACCCTCCCATCCTCGGGCTGGTAAGTGACCTTCACCGTCTGGCCGGGCTGAAAGTCGCCCAAGGAAAGATTCTTCTTATCCCGGAGTTCGGTTTTCTTATCGGCCTTGAACCTCGTTCCTCCATCCACGTTGAGGACAACGCGCTTGCCTTGCTTGTCCTCTACGACTAAGAGTCCGGTTTCGGCGTTGAGTTCGGTGATGGTGCCCGTGAGATCCCGGGTCACATCGAACGCTGGAGGGGTTTCGGAGCGGCGAGGATAACCTCCGCCCGTAGACCCGCTGCCCTGCGCGAGCGCTGCGACTGGTAGAACGAGAGTCAACAATAGAGTTCCCATCTTGCTCAGTTTCATTGTCTGTCTCCTCCTAATGGTCTTAGCTTCGGAACGGTTTCCCGTTCAGAACCCTTTTTCATCACCTGCTCATTCGCTTTGCCAGAATTGCGCAGGTGAGCTCCTAACAAGCGCTGAGTGCTTGGAAAGCACTCGATGAGTGCGCACAAGCACAGGAGTGTCCAAGATTAGCCGGGTGTTCGTACGATGGCTCTCCCGCCAAAGCAACCCCGCGAAAACGGCATATTCCACCAACAGTACCCAGGCCGGCTCTGTTCCGTTGATCATGACAAGGAAAGACAGACAGACAAGACCTGAGAAATGCACCCAGACCAGTCGATCCGCAACGATTGCCAGTGGCAACAATGAAGCCACATACCAGGGCATCACGGTAGGGCTAAGGATGATGAGGGCCCCGAGCGCCCACACGGCATAGCCCGCCAGAGCCCTATCCTGCCCATCATCGCGCCAGGCGAGCCAGCCGACTACAGCCACGACGGCGAGTACGCCAAAAACGCGCGCCGCAAATGTCGGATCAAAACTGAACCAGCCTGCGACCCATTGAAAGAAAGCAAAGGGACCGGCGTTGAATTGCCACTCGCGCGCAAAAGTACGAAAACCGTCGAACAGAAGCCACCCGCTACCCCTAAAGGGGATGTATCCCGACAGCACCACCGCAACCGCCAGCGCCGACCACCTCCACCCGATGCGTCTGGCGACGAACGGGAGCAGAACCACCGGGCTCAGCTTCGCGAGGATGCCCAGCCCGAAACTTACTCCCGCTACCGC
>JAKEER010000010.1 GCA_022616615.1 Acidobacteriota bacterium | reverse complement strand
TACTTCTTGAAAGCGCGGCGTGAAACCAAAACTGACGCTGGGGCTCTCGCTCTGTTTAACTTGCTCGAAGAAGTCGTCATCCGGCGCACCCGCCCGTTCATTCGCAAGGCCTATCCCGAGGCGACGATTGGCGGAAAGCGGGTTCACTTCCCTCAGCGCAGACTTAAAACCGTTGGTTACGACTTGGAATCAACCTATGCAGGCATCTACGACGAGGTGGTTTCAGGCATCGAGCACCTGAGACTGGCGCCCTACAACCTGGAGGCTTTCAAGAAGGCTGGCGTCGAGATAGACAAGTTTGAGGAAGGCCGTGAGCAAGCCTTGGTGGGCATCTTCAAGAGCCGGTATCTCAAGCGATTCGAATCGAGCCTTCAAGCGTTTCGCATCAGCGTCCGCCGGGCACTGGAATTCCTCCGGACCTTTGAGTCTTACATCCTGGATGGCCGGCTGCTGAGGAGCACTGACTTTCACAAGGCCATGCAGTTCCTTTCCCGGGAAGATGAAGAGGATGACGCCACGCCGACTTCTCTAGTGGATGAGATGGACGCCAGCGAAGAGGTGCGCGCGATTCTAGAGGGAATGGAAACCGTCGATCCTTCGAAGTTTGATCTCCGTAAGCTCCACCGCGCGGTCCAACAGGATGTGGATCTACTGCGAGACATCTGGGAACGAATCAAAGACATTCGCGCGGAAGACGATGCCAAGCTGAACGAGTTGAAAAGTATGCTTCGTGGGGAGCTAAGGGGGAAGAAAGTCCTGATCTTCAGTTATTACAAGGACACGGCCCGTTATCTATACCGGCACCTGGGTCACCCGGAAAGTGAGGATGCAGCGGCGTTTCGCGAGGAACTGGGCAGTGCGACGATTCGGCGAATGGATAGCGGCGCCCATGCAAGGGAGCGGTTGCGACTGGTTCAAGCTTTTGCTCCAAAAGCCAACAACAAGCCCGAGTGGATGGGGACCGATCAAGAGGTAAACATCCTGATTTCCACGGACGTGCTTTCCGAAGGCCAGAACCTTCAGGACTGCGGCATTCTGATCAACTATGACCTGCATTGGAATCCCACAAGAATGGTCCAGCGCGCTGGGCGCATTGACCGCATTGGCACCGAGTTCGACACGTTGTGGATTTATAACATGTTTCCCGACGCAGGTCTGGAGCGGTTGTTGAAGCTGGTCGAAAGCCTGACTCGGAAGATCGATGCCATCGATAGATCGGGTTTCCTGGATGCCAGCATTCTAGGCGAGATTGTCCATCCTCGAAACTTTAACACCTTGCGCCGAATCAGCGAGGAAGACGGTTCGGTGATCGAGGAACAGGAGCAATTCACCGAGCTGGCGAGCAGCGAATTTCTGGTCCAGCAGTTGAGAACGCTTCTTAGCTCCGGAGGAAATGAGATGTTAGAGGCTCTTCCCGACGGAATTCATTCCGGACTAGCCCGAGCTAATGCCAAGGGAGCGTTCTTTTACTTTCAGGCACAGGAATCGGCGGGCCGAAAGCTCCACTTCTGGCGATACGCGGACCTGAAGAACGAGAGCATCCTGGACAACCGCTACTTGGTAGCCAACCTGATCACCTGTGAGCGGGACACGCCCAGAGTCGTGGATCCGGAGATTTTTGGCTCGATCTTTGACCTACAGGAAAGGGTGATCGAAGACATCCTCAAATCGGTGCAGGCACAGCGGGCCATGGAAGTGGCCCCGCGCTCCACCGATCCCATCCAACAGACAATTGCGACACTCCTGCAAAACTATCTGAACCATCCCGATGTCAACCGCCGCGAAGCCATCGAATTAATCCGGACTCTCAACCAACCGATGTTCAACGTTCAGCTTTCGGCCCTGCGCAAGGCGTACAAGGCATTTCAAGGTCACAAGGATGTGAAGCAGCTCTTGTCAGACCTAGCCGAGCTTCAAGCAGCAACGCCCAACGCGAATGGGACGCCGGACAGTTCAGCTAACCTGACCTCCCCCAACCTGACCCGCGACGATCTTAGATTGATTTGCTTTGATGTGGTAAGTGGCGGATAACCTGGAAAGGGCATACGGTGCGCCAAACAGCGGCGCACCCTTACTCATGCAGCTTCAAGTGAACATCTGCATTCAAGCTGAGGCCTGCGTATCGACCGGCTTTCAGTCTTGGATAGCCTGCGGCCGCAATCATTGCGGCGTTGTCAGTGGAAAGAATGGGAGACGGAAAGTAGACGGGAATGCTGTTCTTGCTCTTGAAGCCCTCATGAAACCGGCTTCGCAGCAAGCTGTTGCAGGCGACGCCTCCGGAAACCAGGATCGAACGCGGACGGCGTAGCTCAGCCGCTTTCGAGGTCTTGTCGAAAAGCATCTCGATGGCGGTCTTTTGAAAGCTGGCAATCAGGTCATAGACAGGCTGCGGCAGGTGATCGTGAAAATTCTCCTCGTTGCGGCGGGCTGACATCTGATCGACTTCCTTCTGCAAGTGAGTCTGGACGTATCTTAGAACCGCTGTCTTGATGCCGGAAAAACTGAAGTCGAGCTTCCCGTCGCTGATTTTTGAAACCGGGAATTCGATCGCATGAGGATCGCCCTTTTTCGACAGTCGATCGATGACCGGCCCCCCGGGATAGCCCAGATGCAACAGCTTTGCCACTTTGTCGAACGCCTCGCCCGCCGCGTCGTCCCGCGTCCTCCCGACTAGTTCGAACCTGCCCGCTTGTGTTTCATCATGGCCCAGGTCTTGCACCCAATAAAGGCTGGTGTGGCCTCCAGAGACAATGAGGCACAAAGCAGGAAACAACTCGCTCCAATCCGTCAAAGGCACTCCCCGTTCTATTTCGCTTCTCGCCAGTTCCAGGGGAACTGAATAAATGTGGCCCTCCAGGTGGTTAACGGCAACCAACGGCTTGTTGAGCGAGAACGACAGCGCCTTGGCGTAGTTGACTCCTACTAGGAGTGAGCCGACCAGCCCGGGCCCTTGGGTGACGGCGATGCCGTCGAGTGCGTGCTGCGCCAGTCCTGCCTCCTGCAACGCCGCGTTCACGATGGGGACGATGTTTTCCAGGTGATGCCGTGAGGCCAGTTCGGGGACAACACCACCGTACTTCTTATGCACCGCGACCTGTGAGGCAATGACATTGGAAAGGATGAACCTTCCATCGCGCAAAACAGCGGCGGCGGTTTCGTCACACGACGATTCGATACCTAGAATGAGCACGGCTTCCGGTTTCCTTGTAAGGCCGCAATGCCAAAATGCAAACCGCAGACGCGAAGACGCGGAGAATGACCGGCGGAGATGGACATCTCTGCGCCTCGGCGTCTCTGCGGTGGCCTTTGCCTTTTCGTATCTTCGCACCTGGGTGCAATTGAACGCGGCGTACAGAAAGCGCGGGACAAATCGAGCAATTTAGTATAAATGATCATGGGGGATTTGACCTTTAAGGATCCTTTAAGGGGGTGCAATTAAAAGTGATGGGCAAGGTCTGCAGCCCTCCCTCACGGTCGGGCTACTGACAGCGCCGGTGCCAGTCAGTAGCCCGCGCGTCAGCAAGGGCTCCGGCCCGCTGCGGGCTGCCCGCCACT
>JAKEER010000740.1 GCA_022616615.1 Acidobacteriota bacterium | reverse complement strand
GCGACCGAAGGAGTTCTTCCCAACGAAGTCGTCTACACCCTGAAGACTACTCGCAAAGAGAGCCACTTCGTTGAAGGCTCCACTTACCGCACCTTGAGGCGCGTCAACAAGGCAAAGTCTTCGTTGCAGAAGATCGCCTGAACCTCCGTGGTCTCTGTAGTCTTTCGTCTTACCCATACAAAAGAGAAGATTGGAGGTGACCGAATGACCGCTGCCATTGTGCTTTCAGCGGATCAGTCCGATCTCATCAGGAGGCTGATCGAGTTTGCAGAGAATAACGATTTCTTTGAATCAGAATTCGACGATGAAGAGGAGCGCAGCTACTTCGCGTACTCCCGAGTAATCGCGAACGAATTGGAACGCAAGCTGTATCTATACGAAGAGACCAACGATGTCGCGTCCGGGCCGGCTGAGCAGGTCGCCACAAATTCGTCGATCACGATGGTAGATGGTCGGCCTTGGTGGGACCTCTCGAATGTCCGGCCACTGTCTCCGGAGCAGCTTCACCAACAACTGCAAGAAATTCGGGATCGGCTGCGTACTTTAATGTCACACAGCGACAGTCTCCAGGTGAGGCAAATTATCTTGGAAGCCATCTACCTGCTTCGCTCCACCGACCCGCATATCAGCATTGGAAACTCCGAAAGGTCCTCTTGACAACGAACGCCTGAGGCACCAAGCAAACGAGGATCCAGTCCACGAAAGGAGAATCGGCCACCATGCCCAGATGGATCAAGCATTGGGAAGTCGAGTCCATGTCCAAAGCTGGACTTTCCTACAAGGTGTCGCAGGCAGACGACGGCTCCTGGGGGTGTTCCTGTCCTCAGTGGAAGTTCAGGAAACAACCCATCTGCAAACACATCGTCGAAGTGCAATCCCAACTGAAGACTACACCCGCCAGGTTTAACAAGCCCCACTTGGAACCCACCATGACGATCATTGAAATCACCACCGACTCTCCCGGTTGGTATTGGTAAACCCGAATCGCTCAAACCGTCGCCCTGCTTCAGGCCATCGCCGCGAAAGAAGTAACCCAGTCGTTCTCACCACGTGATCTGAGTGTTGTGTAACCCTTTCCTGTCCTCCCACCTGCTAACTCAGCAGTCTAGACCTTTATTTCTTGCGATTGACAGCCGCCTTCAGATCTGCACCTGGAGAAAACCTGGCGACCTTCCGGGCTGCAATTTTCAACGGCTGACCTGTTTGAGGGTTACGGCCTGTCCGGGCTTTGCGGTTGCCAACGGAAAAAGTGCCGAAGCCAACCAATGTTACGCGGCCACCTTTTTTCAGATCACCTTCAATACCCGAGAGGAAAGAACTGATGGCGGTATCCGCCTGGGTTCGGTTGATGCCCGCGCCTTTGACGACGACGCCGATGAGGTCTGATTTGTTCATGAGTCCTCCGGTTGAAAGAGTTGTCGGATTGGATTTGAAGAGACGAGAGGATGACCTTATACGCCTCGCGGTCAGGAAAGGTCAAGTTGAGAGACACACCACGGCCTCGTCGCTTCCGTCGGTGGTTGGTTGTGTCCCTTGAACCATAAACTGACAGTGCGATGAAGCATAAAGTGGCAGCGTCGGCGTCGATAGTGCCTGCTGATGACGACGCTGACCCGATCGGTGGGCCGCCGGGCGGATGGATACAGTGGCAGCAAGTGCAGAACGGAAGGAACAGATGGCAGCCAGTGCAAAGTCGCGACGCAAGAATCACCGCGACAGTGGCCTTACCAGTCTGGTCCAGTGCTGACGGGCAATGGACCGGGTGGGAGGCCAAAACAAAAGCATTGCAAGATGATTTGTATGGGTGTAACATAACACCTATATGAACAAAAACGAGACGCCCGAGGAGGTCCGGCGATGGTTCTCGCGTGCCATTCAGCGACTCTGGCCGGTTGCCCTGGGTTCGATTTCGCTGCGGAAGAGTCCCTGCATTCGGGAGAACTGTTCAGCCTGTCAATCAGGCGTGGGCCACAGTAGCTATGCCTTGGCCGGCTACCGAGGCGAGCAACGCTTCTCTATCTACGTGCCGGACGAGTTGGCGCCGGACATTCAGAGGGCGGTCGAGAACGGCCGGCAACTACAGGAGTTGATGAAAGAAGCCGGGCTTCGGTACGTCCGCGCCAGGAAAAGCGAAAGGCGCTCCAAATCGCGCCAGTGAAAACCCCCCTGGGCGCGATCATCAAGGCGGTGTTGGTTCAACGTTGTGAGACCAGCGCATCGTGCTGGTCTTGGACAGAGCTGGGGGGGAGGTCACTACGATGCTCGCGCCTAGTGGGTTGCTGTCGTGGTGTCAGCGACTCGGCATTCCAGAACAAACGCGCACCATCATCAGCCACATTCGGTCGTCGGCCCCTTTGCGCCGTGTGGGAGGTGGGAAGTCGAACGTTAGCGGGCGCTACCCAAGCAGGAAGATGGGCGTAACCATCCAGTTCGAAAGCCATCGAGTCGAACTGGCCGGCATCTACGAGATGGAACACGACGCCGCAGTCTTCGAGTATTTTGACCAGCCGCCGCCAATCAAACTGAACTATGAAAGCCCCGGTGGAAAGCCCATGGGCGTGCTCCACACTCCGGACTTCTTCGTCATTCGAGACGGGGAGGCCGGGGGGAGGAGTGGAAAACAGAGGAAGACCTGGGGCGTCTTAGCGAGCGGAATCGTAATCGCTATTGCGCCGACGCCAACGGCCACTGGCATTGTCCTCCCGGGGTTGCTTATGCGGCCCGGCTGGGACTTTACTACCGCGTTCGATCGTCGGCGGAGATCGACTGGGTTTTCCAGCGGAATATCCAGTTTCTCGAGGACTATCTTCGAGGTGGTTCGCCGGCCATCTCGCAGGCCGGTCGCGACGCTGCCATGGCGTATGTTTCGGCAACGCCGGGCTTGCCCCTGGAGGATCTGCTGCAGGGACACCCACTCCGAGCTATAAGACCTTCTGTCTGGTCGGTACAGCAGCGACCGGCTTTCGATCAAACGTTGAAGCGGAAAGGCCAACGGGCCAGCTACCAACTGGCGGGTTTCTACTGGGAGTTGGATCTGCGAACACCCAGGCACGGCGATCGGCCATTTGAGATCGCCCACATCGATCACACCGAGTTGGACGTGGAGTGTATCGCCAGCTCCGGCCACCTGCTCGGCCGGCCATGGATATCACTGCTGAGCGACGCCTTCTCCCGCCGGACCCTGGCGTTCTATCTCACATTCGACCCGCCGAGCTACCGGTCGTGCATGATGATCGTGCGGGAATGCGTACGCCGGTTCGGCCGGCTTCCACAGATTCTGGTTGTAGACGGAGGTCGCGAGTTTGGGAGCACCTACTTCGAAACACTACTGGCCCGATATGAATGCACGAAGAAAACAAGGCCGCCGGCGAAGGCGCGGTTCGGCTCGATTTGCGAGAGGCTGTTCGGCGTTGCGAACACCCAGTTCATCCACAACCTGAGAGGCAACACCCAAATTACCCGGAACGTCCGACAGGTTACCAAGGCGGTGGACCCGAAAGGGCTTGCGACATGGCCGCTGGCAGAGTTGCATGGGAGGTTGTCTGAATACCTTTACGAGGTACACGACACCCTCACTCATCCGGCACTTGGACAGAGCCCGCGTGAGGCGTTTCAAATGGGTTTGGCCTGTGGCGGGAAGCGTGTTCATCGGATGGTGGCCTACAGCGATGAATTCCTGATGCTGACGCTGCCCACCACCGCCAAAGGGACGGCCAAGGTGATGGCGTCAAGAGGAGTGAAGATCAACCACATCTACTACTGGTGCGAAGCTTTTCGCCAAATCGAAGGCGAAATAGTCTCTGTTCGATACGACCCATTTGACGCCGGCACCGCTTACGCGTTCGTTCGAAAACAATGGCTCCGATGTCACTCTGAATGCTACGGAACGCTGAAGGGCCGCTCAGAGCGTGAGGTCATGCTGGCCACGACGGAACTGCATCGACAGTACCACAATCACTCGTCCCGATTTGCTGTCACAGCCCGGCGTCTGGCTGAATTTTTGCAGTCCGTGGAAGCGGAAGAGAGTTTGCTGACCCAGCGGCTGCGTGATCGTGAGAACCGGAGCATCCGGTTGGCGGTCGCCACTCGCACCGGAAACAGCGACACCGTGGTCGAACAGGCGGTGCCGGCACGACCCATAAAGCCTATTGGACCCGCGGTGGATGAAGGTACCGTCAGCGAAGTGTATGGGGAGTTTTGATGAGAAGCACTCTGGCTGGTTTTCCTCGTGAACTGCTGAGCCAGCCCTGGAGTGTACGCATCAACTATTTCCAGACGTACATGATGGCACATCCGCGGTTGGTTACGCTCGCGAAGCCCTTCTGAATGCGATTGTCGACGCTTGATGCTCCATGCAAAGAACCTGGAGGTAAAATACTCAATGATGAACAGGAAGAGAAGGCTATCCACTAGCCAAAGAAACCCTTCTCTTAAAGCATTGTCCATGAGCTTCCTCCTCGCGGGGATGCCTGGTTTTGGCGATTATTCGTCGACCCTTACAGCCGGCTTTGAATAATCCCGGAGGTTAGTTCGGGGAACCGTGGGATAGATCGAGTTGCCCTCGGCTTTCATGCCCGGCTTTGAGTAATCCCGAATATTCGTGCCGAGAATTGTTGGGCAGGTTCCAAAAATCTTACTGCCTATTGCCTTTTCGACTTGGCTACATCTTCGATTCCATCTTTCAGTAGATTTCAGGGCTGTGACCCCAATCTTTCCGACCCCAATCTTCCCTGCCGGAACTATCCAGAGCAGTTTCAATTCAAGAGTGCCCACTTCGACCGGCTGGCAGGCACCGACGCGGTCAGAAAAGCGATGGAGCGAAACCAGCGTGCGGCCGAGATCGTCAAGAGATGGCAGAGAAGGATCTCAAAGAGTTTGAAACCGCCAAGAAGAAGTTCTTGTTGTATCCGTGAAACAGCAAAGGCAGAACCTAACAGCTCTCACGAGATCGTTCCCGCGAAGGAACGTCAGCAGGTAGTGAGCCGGCGCGGGAACCCGGCTTTGGGTCGGAGGTCCCTGGATTCCTGCTTTCGCGGGAATGACACACTAACTAACGCGGGCCCTCGATTTCGCTAGGTGTCTAAACGGACTGGCGATAGTGGTATACTCCTGACAAATATGATCGAAACTAAAAAGACTTTATGCAATCGCGACTGCCCGGACGCATGTGGCATCGTGGCCACGATAGAAGACGGACGGATCACCAAGATTCGCGGCGACAAGGAACACCCTATTACTCGGGGGTTTCTCTGCTATCGAACCAGCCTTTTTCTCTCTACGCAGTATTCGCAGGAGCGGCTCACTTCCCCCTTGCTTCGGCACAACGGCGAGTTTCATCCGATTTCCTGGGAAGAGGCTCTGGATCTGGCGGCCGACCGGCTCACCATGATTCGCAACGAGTCGGGCCCCGCGGCCATTTTTCACTATCGCAGCGGCGGCTCCCTGGGTCTTCTGAAGCACCTTTCCGACTACTTCTTTGAAAGGTTTGGCCCCGTGACTACAAAACGAGGCGACATTTGTTCCGGCGGTGGCGACGCGGCTCAGACGCTGGACTTCGGCGAAGAAGAGAGCCACGATATTTTTGATCTTCTCAATGCGAAGAACATCCTGTTGTGGGGAAAGAATGTCTTCACCTCCAGCCCGCACACTGTGCCGGTCCTGATGGACGCCAAAGCGAAAGGCGCTAAGCTGGTTTTGATCGATCCGGCGCATCACAAGACGGCAGCACTGTGTGAACGGTTCATTCAGCCGCGACCGGGAAGTGATTTTGCGCTGGCGATGGCGGTGGCAAGAATTCTGTTCGAGAACAACTGGATTGATCCGCAGGCCGGCAGTTACTGCGATCATCTGGATGCGTTTCGCGGCCTCGCCATGTGCCACTCGGTCGAGAACTGGTGCCAGGGGGCCGATGTGGCGCCAGAATCGGCTCACGACCTGGCACGACGTTTGGGCCCAGAAAAACCCACGGCTATCCTGGTGGGCTGGGGCATGGGCCGGCGCATTAACGGCGCAGGAATGGTGCGGGCGCTTGACGCGCTTTGCGCTATCTCGGGAAACATTGGCATTTCCGGCGGCGGCGTCTCCTTTTATTTCAAGCGGCGAGGGGCGTTTGACACCTCGTTCATTCGAGGCAAGGAGGCGGCGCCACGTACCGTGTGCGAGCCGCTGTTCGGCCCGGAACTGCTACGCCTGAGCGACCCGCCCATTCGGGCCGTTTGGGTCACTGCGGGGAATCCGGTGGCGATGCTGCCGGAATCGGAAACGACCATCAAGGCTCTCAGTTCCCGCGAATTCGTCGTCGTGGTTGACTCCTTTCTGACGGACACAGCCAGGCTGGCCCATCTGGTGCTGCCCACAACAACATTGCTGGAAGCTGACGATCTGCTGGGCTCTTACGGGCACCACTGGATCGGCGTGGCCCGTCCAGTCGTGGCGCCGCCCGCGGGCGTCAAGAGCGATTTGGAGATCACCCAGGAACTGGCGGACCGCGTCGGTCTAGGTGAAGTCATGGCGGGAAGCCCGAGCGATTGGAAGCGGCGGTTCATCGCGCCAAAATTGGAACCTCGCGGCCTCACTCTGGAAACATTGGAGGCGGGCGCCGCGCGCAATCCCCTTCCGAAGAAAGTGCTCTTCGCCGATCGCAAGTTCCCAACGGCCACGCGCCGGGTGAACCTGATGACCGAAGCGCCGCCATCTGCCGGTGACAATCTGGAATATCCGCTTTTTATGATGTCTCTCTCCACGGAGAAGTCACAGTCTTCACACTGGGCAACTCCGCAGGAGGGGCCAGCCACAGTCACCGTACATCCCGATGCTGCCCGTGACATTGCCGACGGCAGCCTTTGCCGGATGGAATCGGCAATCGGTTCAATGATGGTGCGCCTTCGCCATGACGCGCGTCAGAGGCGTGATGTGGCGATCATCCCCAAGGGTGGCCATTACAAAGACGGCCGCTGTGCCAATGCCCTGCTGCGAGCTCGCACCACCGATCTTGGCGAGGGCGGCGCGTTGTATGACGAGCGGGTAAGGCTGGTTAGGATCTGAGCACACCGGGCAGATGCTTCTGAATTTCGAGTGGGATGAGGCAAAAGCTAGAGCAAATTTCAAAAGTCATCGAGTCACTTTTGATGAAGCAACGACAGTTTTCCGCGATCCATTTTCGCTTACGATTCTAGATGCTGGCCACTCAGCCGACGAAAAGCGCTACGTCGATCTCGGTGTCTCGGACAAAAAGCGTGTGCTGGTAGTGGTTTATACTGAGCGAGGATCGGCCATTCGAATCATCAGTTGCCGGAAGGCAACCTCGACTGAGCGGAGACGTTATGAAGAAGGCATCAGCTAAGATAACTCGATATGCCAGTGGCATGCGTCGAGAATACGATTTTGCGGGCGGAGTGCGCGGCAAGCATTACCACGCTCTGCAAGCAGGATACACGATCACGATTCATCGAGCTGATGGCATAACTGTCGTTAAAGAGGTGAAACCAACGGCAGGTGCGATCATTCTAGAGCCGGAGCTGCGTAAGTATTTCCCAAATTCGGAATCAGTCAATGCTACCCTGCGTTCTCTGATCAAGCTCATCCCTTCCCAACATCCCGAGCGTGGCAAAAAGGCACAGAAGAGTTAACCGCTGTGACAAGAAAGAATACTCCCTTCGTCGTCGTAACTGGAATGCTTCTTGCTCTCGCAACGAGCTCACCTTTCGCAAATCCCCAGACCGGTTCAAAGCCTCCCAATATCGTCTTCATCCTGGCCGACGATCTCGGTTACGGCGACCTCGGCTGTTATGGGCAAAAGCGCATTCTAACTCCCAACATCGACCGGCTGGCTGCGGAAGGCATGCGCTTCACGCAAGTGTATTCTGGCAGCACGGTCTGTGCACCGTCGCGTGCAGCGTTAATGACAGGCAAACACACGGGTCACGGTCGCATCCGCGGCAACCGCAGACCCGATATGCCGCTGCTTCCTGAAGAGATGACGGTGGCTGAAGTGCTGAAGAAGGGCGGCTATCGGACGGGCATTTTTGGGAAATGGGGTCTGGGCAATGCCGGCAATTCAGGCGTTCCTAACAAGCAGGGATTCGACGCGTTCCTGGGCTACCTGGCCCACATCCACGCGCATAACTATTCGACAGATCACCTGTGGAAGAACGGTGAGCAGTTCTGGCTGGGCAAGAATTTTGGCGGACGAATGCAGGAATATCCGCCCGACCTGTTTACCGATCATGCCATCGGCTTTGTGGAGCAAAACAAGCAGCGGCCTTTCTTCCTCTATCTGGCTTACACCATCCCGCATGCCAACAATGAGCTGGGCAATGCCACCGGCAACGGCATGGAAGTGCCGAGCGATGCACCTTACTCTGATCGTGACTGGCCTCAGCCCGAAAAGAACTTTGCGGCTATGATTACCCGCATGGACGCCGGAGTCGGCAAGCTGATGACGGCGCTAAAACAGGCGGGCTTGGACGATAACACGCTGGTCTTCTTCAGCAGCGACAACGGGCCGCATCTTGAAGGCGGACACACGCCAGAATTCTTTGACAGCAACGGCCCGCTGCGCGGGACAAAGCGCGATCTTTATGAAGGCGGCATTCGGGTTCCCATGATTGCCCGCTGGCCCGCCCGGGTCAAGCCTGGCCAGACAAGCCACCATGTTTGGGCATTCTGGGATTTTCTGCCGACCGCCGCCGCTGCAGCCGGAGTTTCGCCGCCGGCCGGCATCGACGGCATTTCTGGCTTACCCGCATTGTTCGGGGAGACATCCAGACAACATGAGCACCTTTACTGGGAGTTCCATGAAAAAGGCTTCAAGCAGGCCCTGCGATTCGGCGATTGGAAGGGAATACGTAGCGGGAAGGATGCGCCATTAGAGTTGTACGATCTGAAGTCAGATATAGGCGAAGCCAACAATGTTGCGGCGAAGCACCCAGAAGTCGTAGCAAGACTCGAGCAGATTCTTAAGACAGCGCGCACCGATTCGAAGGAATTCCCACTGCAGCGTTAGGCAAGGCGCATTGTAGTTCATAGCGATGAAATTTAGCCCCTGGGAGCGCGGACGTCTCGTCCGCACCCCAGGGCCGCGGGCTGTGGGGCTCCGGCTGCTTATAGCAGCTGAGCAAGCCGGAGGCTTGCTACTGGAGATTGGACATTTTGAAAGCCCGAAGCGCCAGCGAGGGACCCGACGATACCCGTCGCTTGCGCTCCGGGCTTTCAAGCGCCCGTCTCACAGTACCAAACTCACGCTTCGTGCGATTCTAAGTCCTTTGCCGGTGAAGCGCTGTTCTGACCACCTGTTGAATGCAAACGCACGGCTATCCACAAACTCGCAAGCGTTCAGACGCACGAGAGCGTCCAATCTCCAGGAGCAAGCCGGAGGCTTGCTAGATCAGTAGCCCGGCCGTAAGGGAGGGCATCTTGGCCGCGGGGTGACGCCCTCACTTACGGTCGGGCTACTGATCATTCCCTCTCCAAAATCTACAAACTCCGGGGCTGCCTACGGCAGCTGACTGCGGGCGGGACGTCCGCGCTCCCAGGGAACTTAAAAGGAGAACAAAATGAATCTTCGACCAACTATCTCCACACTCTCCCTTCTATTCCTCGCGGGTACGGTGCAGGCCAAGGACCAGAAAGATCCTCACGCCGAGCATGCCGTCATGCATTTCCAGGCACCTTCCAGCCCTTCGACTCCAGTGGACGAAAAGTTACCCCCAGGTGAAGAAAATGCCAAGGCAGCGCTAGAAAAGTCTTCCCGGCATGGCGAGTATGTCGACATCAAGCTAGAAGGCGGCCAGAAACCCATTCGCACCTGGGTTGTCTATCCCGAGCGCAAAGGCAAGGCTCCGGTGGTGATCGTGATTCACGAGATCTTCGGCCTCAGTGACTGGATTCGAGGTGTCGCTGACCAGCTTGCGGAAGATGGCTTCATCGCCGTAGCGCCTGATCTGATTTGCGGGAAAGGCCCGAATGGTGGCTGCACCGACTCCATCTCAAGCAGGGACGATGTCGTGAAAGCGGTGCGTGCTTTGACACCAGACGAAGTGCTGACCCGCCTGAATGCCGTGCGGGACTACGCT
Source organism: Acidobacteriota bacterium (assembly GCA_022616615.1). Lineage (GTDB taxonomy): Bacteria > Acidobacteriota > Terriglobia > Versatilivoradales > Versatilivoraceae > VFZK01. Next base: position 4,238 of record JAKEER010000740.1, on the reverse strand, counting down.
TTGAAGATTCCCGCAGGGAACAAGAAAACCGCCACGATTGGCTACTGCTGGGGTGGCGCGAGAAGTTATGAGTACGCGGCAAAACAGGCGGGCCTCAATGCGGCCGTCGTGTATCACGGCACTTCGCCCGAAACACCCGCACTGGCTGCCATTAAAGCACCCGTTCTCGGCCTTTACGGAGAGGACGATGCCCGCGTGAATGCGACCATCGAGCCCGCTGCAGCTGAGATGAAAAAGTTAAACAAAATTTACCAGGTGGAGATCTACAAAGGCGCCGGCCACGGCTTTCTGCGCGCGCAGAGTGGACGTGAAGCCAATCTAAAAGCCACCCAGGCCGCCTGGCCGCGGACGCTGGCGTTTCTCAAGAAACATACGAAGTGACGTAAGGACTCGTCGGTTAGAAGCACTCGGGAGGCCTGGGAAAGGGCGCTTCTCACAAGGTTGAACTTCAACTATCATTGCTTCGTTTAAGGGAAAGGCCAACGGAGGCGGAAATGATCGAATCAGTACAGTTCCGAAACTTCAAGGCACTCAAGGACACGAATCTTCCATTTGAGCGCTTCACCCTCCTTATTGGCCCAAATGGAAGTGGAAAGAGCACCGCAATCCAAGCTCTTTTGGGGGCAGCTTACAGTTCCTATTCTTTCAAGGAAGTGGCCACCGCGGGTCTTGACCCAAGTCAAGCTGTCGAAGTGCTTTTTCGTTTTGCAGCACCATTCAAAGGACTGGTTCGCCAGACTGTATGGGACATCAACAGAGTCCAAGTAGACTACAGGGGAGCTTCAGGCGTTCAACTGACGAAGGAACTGAAGAAGGAGATCGAGCAGCGATTAGGACGGCTTAAACGTTACTCCCTTGATCCCGCTGCGATCGCCGCGCCCGTGCGACTCCAGCAAAGTATTCAACTCGGCGACGCAGGAGGCGGACTCGCCGCCGTTCTAGATCGATTACGAGATACTGAACCTGAACGATTTGAAGCACTAAACCAAGAGCTGTCCCGTTGGTTGCCAGAATTTGACCGTTTTCTTTTTCACGTGCCTGCCGACGGTCAGCGAGGATTTATGCTTCGCACCAGATCCGGACAGTACTCGATCGCGGCAAAAGACCTGTCCCACGGCACACTGCTAGCCCTTGCCACAATGACCTTGGCGTATTTGCCGGATCCGCCTTCCTTACTGTGTTTGGAGGAGCCAGACCGAGGAATTCATCCTCGTCTCCTACGGGAGATTCAGGATGCCCTCTACCGTCTCTCTTACCCCGAGAACTATGGAGAAAAACGGGAGGCTGTCCAAGTCCTTGTAACGACACATTCCCCTTATCTCCTAGACCTCTATAGAGATCATCCAGAACAAATCGTCGTGTCGCAAAAGATTGGCAATGAGGCGCGTTTTGAGCGCCTATCCGACCAGCCACACATTGAAGAGATGCTAGAAGGCGCTACTCTGGGAGAGATTTGGTACAGCGGAATTCTCGGGGGAGTGCCTTGCGAGCCTTGAAGCTTGCAGTGCTGAGTGAATCTGCTGCGGACGATGCGGCTGTTCGAGTCCTGGCTGAAGCCATCCTCGGTCAATCGCTTCAAGCTGTTCTTCCAGCGGGTTTGCGCACGCGAGGGGGGTGGCCTGCGGTTCTGCAGATCCTTCCCACGATACTGAAGCACCTGCACTATCGCACGGATGCCGAGGGTTTGGTTGTAGTTGTCGACTCCGACAAATCACCGTTACATCGGCTACCGGTTGAGCCGCTCGAAGCAAGGGGGTGCGAGTGTCGCCGTTGTCAGCTGCGCCAGGCTGCTTTGAGAACTCCAAGCTGAACTGCTGCAGAAGTCTCCAAGACCGGCAATAAAACTGGCCATAGGATTAGCCGTTCCATCGATTGAGGCATGGTTCCGTTGTGGCATAGACCCTCACGTCACCGAAGCCGCATGGGTACAATCGCTCCAAACGAACTCATTTCGGTTTACAACAAGGAGCCTCAAGCACGATGTTTACGGATCTGACTCGCCCGGCTTACCATTGCAGACCCAATATGCCGTAGAGGCATCCCAGCGGCTCGGTCAACAGCTGAACCAGCTCAAGACTTTTTTCCCGAGTGGATTTGGGTCACTGTTTAATGATCTGTCAGGTTGGTAAGTAGCGGTGCTTAGGACCACCATAGAGTGGGCTGCGAGCGGGATTGTATCCCTCTCGCAGCGCAGACGGAGAGTTACACCAACTGCGTTTGACCCGGTGTTGCAACCGGTGGGAGCGGCACTTTCCCCCACGTGAGCTGAGTCGGCATCAGGTCTTCGCTCGAATTCAGAGCCTGTTCCCAAGTGACGGCCTTGCCGGTGTAAGCCGACATGCGGCCCATGATCGCTGTCAGCGTGCTTTCACTGACGTTCTTTAGCTCGTTCAGCGGCTTGCCGGCCCGAATGGCCTCGATGAGATCCGTGTGCTCCTGCAGGTAGGAATCTTGCTCTTTGCCTTTGAACTGCCAGCTGTTGGGGCCTTTGATCTGATACAGCCGGCGGTCGGCCAGTTCGACTGAACCTTTCGTTCCCACCAACCCTTCAGAGACGCTGTTCTCGCAGCCCGGAATCTGGCGAGCCATGCTCATGACGTGCATGCCGTTCTCGAACTCATAGTCGATGGCAAAGTGGTCGAAGATGTGGCCATACTCGAGTCCGGTTCGCACTTGCCGCCCGCCCATGCCCACGGCTCGCACCGGGTGGCTTTTGGTCGCCCAGTTGATGACATCCAAGTTGTGCACATGCTGCTCGACGATATGGTCGCCCGAAAGCCAGGTGAAGTAGAGCCAGTTACGCAACTGCCATTCCATGTCGCTCCAATCGGCCTGGCGCGGCTTGTTCCAGAGGCTGCCCTGGTTCCAGTAGCAACGTCCGCCCATGATGTCACCAATGGCTCCGTCATGGATGCGCTTCATCGCTTCCAGGTAGCTGCTCTGATGGCGGCGTTGCGTGCCCGCAGCGATGAACAACCCCTTCTTGTTTGCCTCCTCGTACAACCCTAAACAGGCACGAATGCCCGGACCGTCGACTGCCACCGGCTTCTCGGTAAAGATATTCTTGCCCGCCGCAACTGCAGCCTTGAGGTGTTGCGGGCGGAATCCCGGAGGCGAAGCCAAGATGACATAGTTGATGTCGCTGCCCAGCACTTTTTCGTAAGCGTCAAAGCCCACGAAACTGCGCTCGGCCGGAACATCGACCAAGTCCTCGTACTTGGTTTGCAATTGTTTCCGGCTTGAGTCCAGCCGGTCGCGAAACGCGTCGCCCATCGCCACCAGCTTGACGTTCGGCGCCGCCCTGAGCACCTGGTCGGCGGCGCCGCTGCCCCGCCCGCCGCAACCAATAAGACCCACACGGATCTGATCGCTGCCCGCCGCGTGCACGGCCGGGAGGCTGCCTATCCGCGAAGCAATCGACACCGCTGCAGCGGCCGCGCCCGACTTCTTGAGAAAATCGCGGCGAGATGAACGTCTGTTCTTCGAACTGCTCTGATTCATAACCAATCCTCCAGTGTGATTAATGATGTAGGTTTAACTAGTCTAGTTTCTGTCGCAAAACTCGAAGAGCCTCACTGGTTGCCACTCTCGCGAGATTTCGGCTCCCCTCTCCCGCGTTGGGGGGAGGGGAGCCGAGAATCGCGTTAGGTTCAACTCCACACCGGTGCTGCTTTCCGACTTTCGCGATAGAAACTAACTAACTCGAGCGCCTGAAATGACTAATGACTAAGCACGAATGACTAAGGAAATCCTAAGCATGAAGAACGAAAATGTGGACTCAGACATTTGGCCTTCCTCATTCTTTCGTCATTCAAACTTCGTCATTCGTCATTTCACCATGTCCTTCGTGGATGATACTAATTCTTAATCACCTTCGATCTTAGTCCTTTAAGATTCTCCTGCTCCTCCAGCGGACGCACAACGCGAAAGCCCACAAAGGTTGCGTTCGTGTGCCACCAGATGCTTTTGGGTTGCTGCGGATCCAGCATGCTCCAGTCTTCCTCGGAGCCGCGTCGTGCAGCCGCACGAAGCAACGGCGCATCATCATCCCAGGAACCGCCCCGGGCCACATGTGGATAGCGCTTGTCGGTGGGCAACAAGACCGGAAACAGAGCCGGGCTACCCGGCTTGAAGGTTCCGTAAAAGGCTGGGTCGTAATGATCCAGACACCATTCGGCCACATTGCCATGCAGATCATACAAGCCCCAGACGTTCGGTTTTTTGCTGCCAACCTTTTG
>JAKEER010000739.1 GCA_022616615.1 Acidobacteriota bacterium | reverse complement strand
GGCGGGACGCCCGTGCCACGTGGCATGGGCATCTTGCCCATGCGGCGCTTATATCGTCAAAAGCGCGATGTATGCGCCACGCGATCAAGACTTAACAAAGTGATACTAGGCAGTTGAGAATTCGGTGACGCTCGGAGTCCCGCCCATCCTGGACCTCAGCCTGAACAAGTCCCGATTGCCGCTCTGATTGCGGTCATTCCGAAGATTTATTCGAATTGTGCTTGTCCGGCTTGTGATCCGCCCGACGAGGATGCGATGTTTCTTTGCCGATGCGATTCTTCGCGCGCGCGCGCTCTGAAAGCCTTTAAGGACAAGACTTCAAGGCCTCGATCTGTGGAAAACTGACGCTGGATAGGCCATTGAGCCGATTGGCCTTTGTTTCATGCGAAAAATCGTAAAATTCAGGATAAGCAATTTATTTAGTGGCGTTTGTCAGATTGGTCATTTCATGTGCAATCTGCTAATTCTGCAAGTCAGGCTGGGGGTTTCGAAAGCGTTGGCACTGTTTTGCACAGGCTTTTCCACAGGTTTTGTTGATAAGTCCATGTGCGTCTGATCGCCCAAATTGCACCAAATTGCTTTAGGGGAGTTGCAATATCGGTGTGGAGTTAAGTCATCCGCCAATGGGCGCGGTCGCACGCGACAAAGCCTGCTGACAAAGTCATGGGACGACTAAGGTTGATTGCCGGATGTGGGTTTGCGCCGTTTGATCCGAGGGATTCAAGTTTGTTATAGTCGGCTTGCCCTTTGAGGGCGATATGCCCTCCTGACCCCTAACATGCAAACCAAGAAAATTCTGTTCTCCCTTGAGGTGACCATTGTCTTCTTGAGTCTCACCGTCTACCTCTGGCATACGATTGAAACTACCGAGCACCAGAGGCGCCATCAAGCCATTGAAATCAACGCCAACCAACTCAAGAACGGGATCGAAGCCTTCGTCAACGAGAAGATCTCCATCCTCATGCAGGTGAGGAATTTCTGGCTGCACAGCAAGTCGATTGATCACGACGAATTTCTTGGGTTTTGCCGCTCTATTATCAGCCAGATTCCTGGCTTTCAAGCGATTGAATTCGGTGACACCACGGGCCGCGTAGTTTGGGTCGAGCCCTTTTTGAGCAACGAGTCGGTTGAGGATTTCGACATGACCAGCGAGCCCCGCCGCTATCAGACGCTGCAGCGCGCCATCCAGAAAAAGACGGTGGCTGTGACTCCTGTTCTGAACCTCGTGCAAGGGGGCAAGGGCTTTGTGGTCATTGTTCCGATCTTTCGAACCGGAAAATACGAAGGCGCGGTGGTTGGTGTCTTCAAGATCGAAACGTTGTTCTCGCTGATTTTTGACTCGGTCTTGCGGCAGCAATACAACATCGCTGTTTTTGACGGTGAGGTCCTGATTTACGGTGACGAACCGGCGGGGAAGAACTGGCGGCAATCGGCTGCCTATGTGAAGGAAACGGTGACTGTTCGTGACCAGAATTGGAGTCTGGATTTGTGGCTGAGGGAGCCGGAGGGGGACATCACCTTTCTGGGCAGTTCGGTACTGGTGCTCGGCTTCGCCTTGTCGCTTGTTTTGGGTTCGTTAGTGTGGGTGCTGTCGACCAAGGCCGAGCAGGCAGACATTTATGCGGCCTTGCTGGAGGTGTCGCATCAGTTGGGGGCTTCTCCGGACATGCAAAGCGTTTTTCGCGTGACCGGAGAAACCTGTTTGCGGATGACCGGCGTCGACCGTTGCGGCATTTTCTTATGGAACGAGCCAGAACGCCAATTTGAACCTGCCTGGGTTTCCATCGACCAACCCGAGAAGGTCGAACGGTTTCTTGCTTTGAGGCTGAAGTACGGCGACATGGCACTGGTCAGCAAGGTCGTGGACGAAAAGCGCAGCGTGCTGGTTCACACCGCTAAACTGGGCTTGATCAATCCGAGTCTGGTACGGTTGTTTAACATCCGCTCGGTGTTTGTGGTGCCATTGGTTTCAAAAGGAAACCTGATCGGCGCCATGACACTGGATCATGAGGGAAAGCAACGGCGTTTCTCGTCCCGCGAGCAGGCAATTATCTCAGGCATAGCGGCCCAGTCGGTCATCGCTATTGAGAACGTCAGGCTGCTGACGGAAACTCGAAAGCAGTCCGAACTGATCGGAAAGAAGAATAAGGAACTGGAATCCTTTCTCTTTATTGTGTCTCACGATCTCAGGAACCCGCTCCTGGCACTGGGTGGTATGGCCTCATTGCTGGTGGAGGATTGTGGCGGAGAACTCAGCGAAAACGGAAAGCACTATTTGAGCCGCATTCAGGCAAACCTGAGCCACATGGAAATGCTGATTAAGGACGTTCTAGAGCTTTCCAAGATCGGCAGAACGGAAACACAACTGGACAAGATCGATGTCCAGGAAACCCTGGGCGAGATTCTCATGGACTCGCAAGTTAAGTCGAGCCAACAGCACGTCCAGGTTTGTAACAGGAATCAGGTTCAAACGCTGCGCTACAACCGGCATGGCCTCCGTCACATCTTTTCTAACCTCATCGAAAACGCGCTGAAGTTTTGCTCCTATCAGGAGTCGGCGAGGGTTGAGATCGGGTCGGAAGAGGATGAGAAAGAATACCGGTTCTATGTGAAAGACAACGGAGTTGGAATCGATCCAAAGTTTCACCAGAGCATCTTTGACCTGTTTTACAGGATACAGGACCTGAAGAGCGTTGAAGGCACCGGCGTCGGACTGACGATCGTGCAGCGTGTCCTGGAAACCTATGGCGGCAGAATCTGGGTAGACTCCGAGAAGGGAAGAGGCACGACGTTCTTCTTCGCCATACCCAAGATGCTGTGAGGTTGGGAAGGACCTGCTGAGGATCGTGGTGACGAAACTCGTTGTCTCTCGAGAAACTCAATCGACCTCGGTTCCCCTCGCCCCAACGCGGGAGAGGATGAAGGCTTGAGAAGCCTTCATGAGGCGAGGGGGCGAGCACACGGCTAATTCATCCTGCAGGGCTTCAAATCCTCATCCAGCGCTGGGTTCCGCGTGCTCCTGTCTATCGGATTCCCCCTCACCCCCAACCCCTCTCCCGCGTTGGGGCGAGGGGAGCTGAATCCAGCCTGCGACTCGTCCTCTTTGTCGTTCTCGTCGTCTTTTCGATTACGATTACGAGTACGAGGACGACGACGATTTTCATGAAGTTTTTAATGCCGCTCAGCGACACCTCAAGCACTTGAAGTTCGTCGTCGCTCTGCCCACTCAGACGAGCACGAGAACGACGACGAGGACGACTGTCACGGAGAGGCGAATGCCATCCAAAGATCTAGAGCGTCTAGACCGAATCCAGCAGACTCTGCGTCAGAACCATTGGGACGCTCTGGTTCTGTTTCATCCTGACAACATCCTCATGGCCAGCGGCATGCTGCCTGGCAGTACCCATGTTGCCGCAGTTGTAACTGCCGATGGCGAAGTGGCGCTGATCACGCCTTGGTGGCGCGCAGAGTTTGCGCGGCAAGAGAGCTGGGCTGATAAAATCTGGACCTTTGACTGGTGCCGCGGGTTCAACGGCGTGGAGCCCCTCGCAGCCCTGGTCGAAGGTCTGAAAAGTAGCCGCGAGCACTTTCGACTGGAGGCCGTGGGCTACGACGCGCGCATGCACCACTACAGTCCGGCCAAGCTGCCCTCGGAGTCGTTTACCTACGACGAAGTGAAGGCGAAACTGCCGGAACTCTTTCGTTCCGTGGCCGACGCGGCAGGAGCCGCAAGCCAGTTGAAGGCGTTGAAGACGCCGCGGGAAATCGAAAAGCTGCGGGCAGCGCACGACGTTGCTAAGGCAGGCGTGGAGGCCTTTTATGCGCACGCCGCGGAAGGCATGCGGGAGACCGACCTGGGAGCTGAAGTCAACTACGCTGTCTTGAAGCAGGTTGGTGAAAGAGGCATTCGCTACACGTACTGCGATCCGCCGCAAATCACCTCTGGAGCAGATCGCACCTCCATCGCCGGCACGATGTCTAATCATGCCACCGGGAGGCGGTTGAAAGCCGGCGACCTCGTCATGCTGGAGTTTGGAGTGCAGGCCGACGGGTATTGGGCCGACATCACGCGGACGTTAGTGATTGGCGAGCCAACCCGGCGGCAATGCCGAATTCATGAGGCTATTTTGGCAGCCCAGAAGAGCGCGATTGCCGCTTACGCGCCTGGCGAAAGCACTGGCGATGCGCTGTGCCAAGCGGCTTGGGAAGCCATGCGCGGTCTTGGATTCGGCGGTGGCATCACTCACTTTCTGGGACACGGAGTGGGCTTCGCCTATCACGAAGACCGTCCGATTCTCGGGCCTGGAGAGAGCAACCGAGTGCAGCCCGGCCACGTAACCTCGGTTGAGCCAGGCCTCTACTTTTTTGAAAATGGCGTTGCCCAGGGCGGCATGCGTGTGGAAGACAATGTCGTCTGGGGAGACAAACCCAGCCAGGCTGAGATTCTTTCGGACTTTCAGAGAGGACTGTCGAAGGATGCAACCTGAGGCGCATTGGCCAAGAAGTCAAATTGTCAGTTCCCAATCAATCGTTTGATGCGCTGCACCAGCGCCTTGAAGACGCTTTGGGTGATCTCAATGTGATCTGAAAGCAGGTCGTAGAATTCCTCCTGCTCGATCTTCAGAAGGTGGACATCCTCCAAAGCAGTGGCAGTCATCAGCCTGGGTTCTGTGTCGAACAGCGCCCATGTGCCAAAGGCTTGCCGTTCTGCCGCGACAAGGATCTCCTGGTCTCCTTTGTGCAGCCTCACCTTTCCCGTGACCACCAGATACATGGCGTCAGCGCTTTCGTCCTCTCGAAAGAGAACGGACCCTTTGGGCTTCTCCACTTCGCGAGCGATGGAACCGATAAAGGCCAGCTCTTCCGTCGTGGCGTGGTTGAAAATGTCGACGTTCTGCAAGAACAACACTTTGTCAACGATGGTCAGCATGAGAAGTTCGGAAGTTATTAACAGGTGCACAAGTAGCAGGACACTGTGCGTGGCTAATCAGCACCCCTCACCCGCCGCTCACCCAAGTCCCCTCACCCCCGATCCCCTCTCGCCGAGCGGGGGGGCGAGGGGAGAGGACCGGCAAAAGTTATGTCCTCCAACCACTGCTCGGACTAATACCTCAACAGATTGGGAACGGCAAACTGAATATTACTGAGGATCGCAGAATATAGTGACGAAACTTGTGGCTTATCGAGAAACTCAATCGACCTCGGTTCCCCTCGCCCCAACGCGGGAAGAGGATGAAGGCTTGAGAAGCCTTCATGGGGTGAAGGGGCGAACACGGCTGATTGATCCTGCAGGGCTCCAGAATCCTCATCCAGCGCTGGATTCCGCGAACTGATTCACTCTATCGGATTCCCCTCACCGCCAACCCCTCTCCCGCGTTGGGGCGAGGGGAGCCGAGTCGAGGCTACGAACGCAGCGAACATGCACACACGGGAGTTGTCACTATAATTTGCGATCCTCATTAAGCTTCGCAATTTTCCGATTTGGACTGCCCAACGCTCGCTCACACGACTGCTTGCGATCCCTCAAGCAGGAGCAAGCTTCGCTGGGCTGTTTCTCGGATCAGCGGACTCTCGCTAGTACCGGCTGAGCGGACGGCCGCGGCCAACTCCACTAGGCCTAGCTCGCCAGCAACGTAAAGCGAGATGGCCTGCAGCCATGTGTCCCGGCCGGCAATGCATTCTTCGAGATAGGCAATGCGTGTCTTGTGCTGCAAGCCGAAGCGCTGGCTGCCGTTGGCCAGAAAGGTGTCGGCAGCCGACTCCTCCAGGATGGGGAAGAGCAGCTGCTTCAGGCTGGGCAGTAGCAAGTTGTCTAGAAACTCGATAGCGCTGGCCCTTAAGTGCAATCGCTGGCTGCGTAGTCCGTTGTAGGCGGAATAGATATCTGCCGGGGGATAGCGCAGGCCCAGCAGCCGGAAGACCCGCTCCAGCTTTTGGTCCATGCGCTCGTGGAGAGCCTGGCGCAGCAGCCGCAACACTGCCTGGTTTCCTGACTGCTCCATCTCTTCGGAGCTGAGCATGATGCCAAACTGGTAATAGTCCTTCAACTCATCGAGGATCGCCAGGTCGATCGCCTGATCGTCAAAGGACAGGCGAGGGTATGAGATCCGCATCTTATTCAGGGCCTTGATGACGCGGTGGCCCAGAAACGCGTCCAGTCGGGGCAAGCTGCGGATGAGAGCGTCCACCGCCTCCTGGCTGTTTATTTGCGAAAGCACCTTGGGAATGTTCGCGCGCACCCGCAGCGACTCTTGCGGATCGTGCAGGTAATCGTGGAGGGTTCCAACGATGCGAGCGCCATATTGACTCAAGGCCTGCCGCACGTCTTGGCGCAGCCTGGGGTCGGCCAGGCGTGGAACCAGTTGGGCCAGTGCCTCTCGACTTTGGAGCTTTCCGCAACTGCGTATAGCACTGCGCGCCACGTCGACAGAGCCATCCTGAAGCAGCGGGTTTAGAAACGACAGCAGCGGAGAGTCTGGCGCAACCAGGCCCAGCGCGCCCGCAGCCGCAACCCGCGCCGCCTCGCGCTGGGGACCTTCCTCTTCGAGCGCACGCTCAATGAGACGCTGCTCGACCAGACCTTCAGCATTCCATTGGTGCTTGGATATTGCCCGGACTGCCGCTGCGACAACGACATAGTCCGGGTGCCGCAGAAACTCACCGACACGGGTTTCGGGCGCCGCGCCGTCCAGGCTGCAGAGATAGTGAACCGCTTCGGCGCGAACTTCCAGGTCCGCATCCTGAAGGCAGCGGTGAACCGGAGCTTCCAGATCGATTCTCGGTTGAGCGGCCAGGCGCTCTAGAACCAGGGCTCGCACCCTAGGCGAGGGATGCTGAATGAGAGGGAGAGCCTGCGCGGACCACACAGCCGGGCTGACGTCCTCCAGGAGGCTCAGGGCATACAGCACTTGCCGCTCATCCTGGCTGTCGAGCACGCGCAGGATGGGCTGCAGCGTCGCGCTGTCGGCAATCGGGAGGCGCAGCATTTCCGGTTGGAGCGCTTTCTTTTCGAGCGCTAACCGGAATGAGTTCAAGTATTCATGGCGGATGGCAATCGAAAGATAAACCCAGACGCCGATCATGCTGCAAACCAAGAGGCTGAGCTGGGAAATGGAGAGGAACAGCAGCTGAGAGAAGAAAATCAGCAAGAGCCCAGCGAGTCCCCGGCCGAATCGGTCGATGAACATATCGATGAATCCTTTGACCTGATTCTTGATGGACATCGGGACCGGCAGATAGAGCAGCTCGATTCCGGAGCGGTGAATCGAATAGCGAAAGCTGCCGTCGCTGATCTTGAGAAACCCCACCGCCAGAAGACTGGGGGAGAGCGCCAGGACTAGCGAGCCTGCAAAGAGGCCGGCCGGCATGAAGAGAATCGAGGCGCCGACGCCAAACCGTTTCAAAATGCGTCCCGTGAGAAAAATTTGAAAGAGCAGGGAAAAAATTCCCAAATAGGCAAAGAGCGTTCCGAAGAACGAGGTCAATTGATCCTGCGAGTCGAACGCCAGGTTCGAGAGAAACTTGAGCTGATAGTCGACAAAGGACTCGACGATGACCGTAATACCAAGAATGGCCGCCAGCATTGTCAGGTGCCGCGAACCCCAGATCAGCCGGAGCAAGCGCCGCGTTTCGCTTTGCTGTGGCTGTTGTTGTTGTTGATTCGCTCCGCTGGAGGATGGGACCAGCGACGCCTCGCGCCAGACGCGCTCCATGATGACGATGGTCAGGCCCATCAACCCCATGCACCAGAGCAGCAGGTTCTCCGTGCCAAACCAGTGGGCGCCGTACTTGGTGAAATAGCCCCCAAAGATTCCCCCTAGCACCCCGCCGGCTCCAACCAGTGCGAAAAGTCGCTTAGCTTCCCGGGGATTGAACACGTAGTTTGCGAGCAACCAGAACTGCGAAGCTGTGATAACGCCGAAGACACTGACCCAGATGTAGAGCACGTAGAACATCCAGGCGCCGGTGCGGTGCAAAGACAGCCAGAACAGAAAAAGGTTGGAAATGGCGATCAGCGAGGTTGTGCGGATCAGCTTGTTGAGCGAAACACGAGAAGCTGCTCTGGAGTAGGCGGAAGAAATGACGCCGACAACGAGGGCGATCAAAATAAAGACGTACGGCAGCTGGTCGACGCCAATCCTTTTCAGGAACATCGCGTCCCGGACCGATTTGGTGGTGACATAGCAGGCAATCACCAGCAGGAGGTACCCGAACATGAGGAGAAGCCGAAGGAGTTCTCCCTCGCGAACGTCAAGGATCCGGTTTAAGGTTTTGCGCAATGAATGCATGAAGCAAGCCGTAGCGACGCGCGGTAAAGCCGGCGGTTGATAGGGAACACTAGCTTAGCTACGCTAGGGCATGGAGCCGGATTCTAAGACGCTTCAGACCGCCTCCAGACGTTATGCCCTTGTGCGTCATTCCCGCCAAAAGCCTGCCCCGCACAAGCGAGGAGCGGGCATCCAGCTGTGCCCGTCGCGAGACATTGGATGAGACATTGGATACCCGCCGTCGCGGGAATGAGGGGCTTCCGGCAGTGCCTGAGGCCTCTACCCCTCCTTCTCCACGGCCGCCACTTCGGTGGGCAAACGTTCCGGAGCTCCTTCCAGCGGCAGAGAAATCAGAAACGTCGTTCCCTTGCCGACTTCGCTTTGCACCGAGATCAGTCCGCGGTGGTCTTGAATGATCCGCGCTGAAATGGACAAGCCCAGTCCGGTGCCCACTCCCACGCCTTTGGTGGTAAAGCCCGGATCAAAGATCCTTTCAAGATGCTCCGGCTTAATGCCTGAGCCCGAGTCGGAAATGGCAACCTGGACTTGGTGATCTTGCAGGCGGGTCTGGATGCGAATCTGCCCCTTGCCGCGGATCGACTGGATGGCATTCACGAGCAGGTTCATAAACACCTGGTTGAGGCGGTTGGGGTAGCACGGAACCAGCGGCAGTTCAGCCAAGTCGCGGATGACTTCGATGCGGCCGCGAAGTTCATGCTGCAGCAGTGAGAGGGTGCTTTCGATGCCCTCGTTGAGATTCACTTCCTTGAAGTCGGCTTCGTCCAGACGGGCAAAGTTTCTAAGATCACGCACAATGCGGATGATGCGCGCGCAGGCTAGCCGGCTGACTTCCATCAAGGAATCCATCGTTGCAAACAGCTGCTGCGACTTCTCGCTGAGGCTGACAGGCAGGCGGGTCAGCTCCTCGCGAACGAGATTCAGCGCCCGAGACGTAACATCGAAGTTACTGTTAATGGTGCCCAACGGTGTGTTGATCTCGTGGGCCACCCCGGCTACCAGCTGCCCCATGGCTGCCTGCTTCGCCGATTGAACCAGCTGGCTCTGCGCTTCCTTCAACTCGCGGTTCTTTTTCTCGAGTGCTTGGAAGTCCAGAAACCGGGCGTAAGCCACGGAAATGGCCTGAGCCATCTGTTGCAGCACCTTTTGGTCGCCGCGCGTGAGGTCTTCGGGCTGGATGGCTGACAGGGCAATCAACCCATGAGAGAACGGTACATCGAGCAGGCAGCGCGGATACGACTCCAGAGGTGAAACCTCGAATCCCATGTTCCGGCTGGAACGCTCAGCCACCCTTGCGAGTTCTTCTCCTTCGAGCACGCGCCGCAGAATTGTTTTGTTCTTCCAGGCCTCCATGGCTGCGGCGGTGGGAACCTTCCCCGGTTCCATAACATGCTCGGTCACGTAGAGATCGGTCTCGTCGTCGATGGGCTGCGAGGGAAGAGACGGCTTGAATCGCTTCCGAACGAAAGCCGGCAGAATGATGTGCTGGCGAAACCGCTGGGCTTCTTCGTCAATGATGTTAATGCCGCAGCCAGTGAACTTCATGCCCAGGGCGAGTAATTCCTTCCGCATGACATTGAGCACGCGGCCCCAGTCTTGTGCCCGCTCCATCGCCAGCACCTGCACGTGCACCCGGTCGATCGCCAGTCCCACGCGCAATTCTTTGTTCTGCTGCTCCAGCTTCTTGAGGTCTTCGTAACGGGTGTAGCCGAAAGAGAGAATCTGGCCGAAACTCTGAATGATCGACATCGAATCTTCGTCAAAGGGGTTTCCGAGATTTCGAGCCAGGACCAGCGTGCCGCTATTAAAAGGCACTTCAACCAAGTTGAACACGTCGTCAGAGGCTGGCGGGACAGGACCGGTGACGATGATCCCGGCATGCTGGAGCCGTCCGAGCCATTCGGTGAGGTCTCGAGTTGTCGAGGAATAGCGAAAGAGTTTGCCTTCTTTGAAATGTTGCAGCGCTTCGGCGAGCTGCGGCAAGCCTTCACACTGGAAGCATCGCGAGAAAGGTATCTTCTCTGCCATCAGCAGGCCGGCTTCGTGAACGCCGTAGAAGTCCAGTGTTTGCTCGGACTCATGAAAAATGTTGATTCCGCAGTAGGCGACATTCAGCCCAAGCGTTTGCAGCTCCACCCAAAGCGCAACGACGAGTCGCTCCAGATCATCCACGCCCTGCATCGTCAGAATGGCGCTGGAAAACTGGGTAACTGCCTTGTGAACCTGTTCGGGAGAAGCCTTGGTCTTGGGGGCTGCCATACTTCAAACTCCCTGGCATGGGTCAGATGAGGCTGCTCGGCATCAAGCGGGTTTCATACATCCTGGCGGCGGCACAATGCATGAAGTAGCGAAGCGGCAGGGGGTTGTCCGGTCGGCCTTCCCAAACCCGCCACGACAACCCCCTGAAGGTTGCGCCTTCTTTCCCCCTTTTTTAAGGGGGATTTTCGGAGGAGCGCTCACACCGCTTGGCGCGGTGTATTTAAAAAATCGCAGCGGAATCCCCTGAAGCTGTGAAAAAATCAAATGGTAGGGACGCGCTGCTCATTGATGTCAACTTAGGGGCGGAACCCGGCCCACGATTGGCGAGAAGCACGCCAATCGTGGCTACCTATGCCCCTGACCGGTCGTCTTGGTAGCCACGATTGAAGCGCTTTCTGCGTCAATCATGGACGAAACCGCCTTAAGTTGACATCAATGCGCGCTGCTGCGCGTCCGCGACGGTAAACCCAACACGGACGCGGGGCACCGCGTCCCTACCGGATCACGTTTATACCTCCAACCGAGTTTTTTCCCACCTCCCCTCCCAGGAGGGGATTCTCTTAGGAGTGTCACTCCTAGCTCCGGGCTAGTTTACTCCCTCTCGATTCCCACGACGGAGACCTCCATGCCCTTCTTCCGCAGATACACCCGCAAAGGCCTGGCCCATTTCGGATGATGGACGCTGTGCGTCGTGATCTCCGCCAAAGCGTAGTGAGCATTGCCATCGGCGGCGCCTTCGAAGGCCGCGGACGGAATGGCCAGTCGCTTATCCCTTGCCGTGAGCTTCGCTCCGGCAGGTTCTTGAGTTTCCTTTCGATTGTCAAACCGATGCCACTGCACCTGATAGCTCTCGGCCTCAGCGGTCCCTTTGAGAAGTCGGACCGCAGCGTTGTCAAACACCAGATCGCTGTCCTCCACGCGGATCTGGTCCAGAGGATTCACCTGATTGAGCCAGAAATTCCCAACCTTGTTGCGGCGCTTGATTAGAGTATCGGTGAGATACGCTTCAGCTCGCGCATCGCTGAGCTGACCCGTCTTGACGATAGCCCGAAGTTGGTCGTCCGTGAAGGCCATAACCAGCTTTGCAGCCCAGAAGGCATCTTCATCCATAAGATTATTGAAGGCGGGATTCGGGTATTCCGCTTTCCACTTTTCGGGCCGGAAGAACTCGGCTTCGAAATTGCCAAGCGAAGGATAGTGCGGGTAGTCCACGCGGACCCACGGGCGCACCCAGAGGCCCAGACTGAAGATGGATTTGAAGGTCGGGCCCGGTTCCCAGAGATATTCATTGCCCGCTCTTGGCTTCTGGGCAAAAACTGTACCGCTGCCCAGGGTAGAGCCAAAGTCAAACAAGTAATGCCGAATGTACTGCCGTCCGTTCTCGCTGATCAGGGAATCGAAGGAGTTGATGCTGCGGGAATCGTCATGGTTCAGCCAGGCGCTGAAGACGCGCAGTCCGCGCAGTTCGCGGCGGTGTTCGTGCGGAAAGATGTCGTTCGGGTCATCCGGACGTGTCCCATAGTACCGGTAAGTTCCGACAGGCTTTCCCGGCAGGAACTTGCTGGCAATGGTGCGATACCGGCCGTCAGACCCCGTGTGGGCTTTCTGAAGAACCTGATCGACATCCTTGGCCTTCATCGGACGTCTCTTTCCGGCCAGATCTTCGAACTGCGCGTTTTGCGCCATTTCAAGCTGATTCCTGGAGAAGCTGATAATGTAGACCTCGGCGACGTAATACCCGATGGCGTGAAAGATCTTGGTGCAGATGACTTCCGCAGAAGTCGCCATCTCCGAGTTGGTTATGGGGTCAAACTCCAACTGGTAGATCGTACCCGTGGCGTCTTTGGCGCGGAAGCCCGGGGTGATGCCGCCTTGCTTGTTCTGAATGACTTGCCAGTTACCGTTGGATGAGGGGCCCCCGTGGTCGGGACCGCGCACTAGTTCCTCCAGGCTCAAGGGCTTTTTCCCGTGCCGGTTCGTGAACCAACTGGAGTCTGGCACTTCTCCCAAGGTGTTGATGTTCACTGCCCGCTTGCGTGTCTTTTCTCCAGGGGAGAAGAAGGTGTTTTCGAGAAAGTCGTAATAGTCAGCGATGGTGTACCTGCTTGGTGCGGGGATGTTCTGACGGTCGTGGTCTTCCAAGATGGGGTCATCCGGGCGAAACTTCTGTGCGTGGGCGGAAGAGGGAGAAAGGAGCAATGCGACAGCAAGCCAGGCAGACGCAACGCGACGGGCCAAAATCAAAAAGATCGGCCACAGAGACACGGAGGCACGGAGAGTCATCGGAGAACCGGAGAGGCGGGGCATCGGGCCGCTCTCGGCGAAAGTTTGCTTCCTCAGCGGGAATGCTCGCGATATCGGCTCGCTCGAATCGGCGCGACGTGGTATAGGGATCGGAAAACGAATCTCGTACTTCGGTGCCCGCCGATTCTCTGTATGTTCGATTCTCCGATTCACTCTCCGTGCCTCCGTGTCTCTGTGGCTGGCTTTTAGTTTAGGCCCCTGCCGCTCGTTGGTTTTGTTCAGAACGCCGGACCAAATTTGAAGAAGACGCGCGTGCCTTCCTGGCTGAAGCCGATGTCAATGCGCAAGAAGACAGATTTGATGCTGTTGAACCGGAACCCAAAGCCCACATCGCTTTCCAGATCCTTCAGGTTGATGTCGCGACGCCGGGATGCGACTTTTCCAGCATCCCCAAAAATCGCCATGTCAAGGCCGGAGAAGGCTTCCCAGCGGTACTCGAGGTTCATCACCAGCAGGTTTCGGTCGCGGAAGCGAAATTCCCGATAGCCTCGCAACGAATCAGCCCCACCCACTTCGTGCATCATGTAAAAAGGGATGCTTTGGCCTGCGCTTGTATCGGCGAGCGAAGCTAGTGCACGGAAGGAGATCACCCGCTTCTTCTTCAGGAAAGGAAAGTGTTGCTGCACTTCAGCGTCCAAGCGCCGGAAAGTATGACGGTCCAGTTTTTGATCGTCATAGTAAGCGTAGGCGATCTGGTACATTCCACCAGCGTGTGTGTTCAGAGGTTCGTCCCGATAGTCGATGCGGAAGAACGCATCCGTATGGTAGAAGTTTGGTTGCTGAAGCAGTTCTGGGAGTGCCGTCGGGCTGAAAACCGTTTCGGTGCTGGGAAAACGAGGATCGGTTCCATGACCGATGTTTGTCTTCAAATAACCTGCTTTCAGGCCTGTGGTCAGCCAGCGCGTCCAATTCCGCCCCAGCGTGAAGTCGACCAAAGAATCTTCCAGCGCGAAATCGGTTCGGTCTTGCTTGCGGGAGCCTGGACCGAACCCAAAGAAATCTTCCTGGGGATAACTTCGGTAACGCGAGTAAAACTCTGTGAATAGCTTCCCGTCCAGCAGCTTGGGCGCACCCAGCTTAAGATCGTAGAACTGATAGACGCGGGTTGAGATGGCGCCCGAAGTTTGGAAATCGACCCGACCTTCGGCGATGCGGGGCGCATATCGAACGCCGCCTGCAAATCCAGAGCCAGTGCTCAGTCCTCCGAGCTTGGGATGCCAGCCTTTCCAGCCTTCCGCAAACCGCTCAAGCACCCTTTCCTTTTGAACATAAAGCGTGCCGGCTTCAAGGGAACCAGGCCGATGGGGCTTCAATGTGGCGTTCTTGGCCTCACGCTGCCGTTGCCATTCCTGTTGCCGTGTGAGAGGCGCGTCTTGAGCAAGAGCGGCGATCGGCAAAATTGCAAAGGCCAGCAAGACCAGCGATGCTGCTAAGAAATAGACTTCGCGGTTTAGCGCACGAGCCCCTTTAGAAGTCTTCATGGACGGGGTGAGGTTAATGGGTTCGAATGGCAAGCAGATCGCTCGATGACATTGGGAAATGGCTCGTTGCCGATGTCCTTGGCTGAATGAACCCAGGGCAACGATTCTCGCGACGAGCCAGGCGGTTCGGCAGATTCGGTGCTGGAGAAGTCTCGCTCAAAGACCGTGACGCTCGCATCCCCATCCGGCCTAAAAGGCAAGCGATTATGGCACCTACCGTATCCCCATGCAAGACTTTGACGATCCAGAAACAGGCGAATTCCAGGCTCGCAACTGCAGCTGAGTTGTTCCGTGACGTTGTGCACTGTGTCCAAATTGGGTTTGGGACGGAGCTTCTTATATTCAAGCACTGGAATCAGCTTGGCAATCAGTGGAACATTTCTGTCCTCTGGCGCAGGTCGTGGCAACTTGCAACAGCTTGGAATCTCTTAAAATTCAGGCGAATGCGACTTCACAGACGACTTTGGCATAGACCCTGCATTTGTTTCTCTCGCACGATTTCAACGGAGGGAGGAGGAAGATCCATGAAGACTGGCAAAGCTTCTATTGCAGCGTTTGGTGTTGCATTCCTGCTGCTGTTGGGTTGTGCAAGTCTGCAGGCCGCAACTTATTCTCTGAGCCGGCAGAAGCCCGTTTGTCCCCCGGCAGGGGGTCTCGAGAATACCCAAGACACCCTAACTCGTTCCGTCCCGACCCTAAGACGGCAGGGCTATCATGCCGATGATCTTCTTGAAATGCCTTGGGGCTTTTGTTAGGGTTACACCTTCTTTCAGCAGAGACCTTGATACAGAAACCAATGAGGCAACTCAGGAGGTCGTTCGTGTTCAAGAAATTCTTCTCATCTTTGCGGCTTAGAAACAGTTGGAATTATAAGAATCATCGCTGGGTGCTCTTCGTCAATGTCGGGTGTGCTTTGCTGGCTTTGTCTGGCGCGATTTCCCACTACCGTTCCCGCGCAGGCGAAGTCACGCCGCGCGAGGCGCTCGTGAACCATCCAGCACCGCTTCCTGCAAAGACCCTTATTGAACGGTTCGAAGGACACATCCAGAAGAACATGACGCTGGGTGATGTGCTGACGGCTTATAACCTTCCCCAAGAAATGGTTCACCAACTGGTGGCGGTCACCAAACCGATCTACAACCTCAAGAAGCTCATCGTCGGCAATCGATTTGAGTTGGAGAAGCTGCCCGATGGCACGCTGAAGATGTTCAGCTACGCTGTTGATCTCGACAGGTATGTGGAGGTTTCCCTGACGGATCAGGGTTACAAGGCGGAGATGAAGCCCTTTGAATACGAGACACATCGGGAACTGATTTCAGGAACCATTCGCAGCTCATTGTTTCAAACGATGAGTGAGATGAATGAAGGCGACGAGTTGGCGCTCGAGATGGCCGAGACGTTTTCCTACGACATTGACTTCAACACGGAGTTGCAGCCGGGCGACCATTTCAAGCTGGCGGTGGAGAAGCAGCATCGGGACGGCGAGTTTGTGAAATACGGAAGGATTCTGGCCGCT
The DNA here is from genome assembly GCA_022616615.1 of Acidobacteriota bacterium. Taxonomy (GTDB): domain Bacteria; phylum Acidobacteriota; class Terriglobia; order Versatilivoradales; family Versatilivoraceae; genus VFZK01. The sequence goes on along the minus strand of JAKEER010000739.1, from coordinate 559 downwards.
GAGTTCAGCAACAAGGGGAAGGTCTACTCTGCTTTCCGATTCACCGATCCCGAAGGCCGCTCTGAGTTTTACGATGCACGCGGCCGGGCGCTCAAGCGCGACCTTCTGAAGTCTCCGCTGAAGTTTTCCCGCGTCAGCTCCAGATTCTCCAGGCGACGCTTTCATCCCGTGTTGGGCGTGTTCCGGCCCCATTTAGGCGTCGACTACTCGGCTCCGACGGGCACGCCGGTTTATGCCGCAGGCAGCGGGCGGGCGGCATTTATCGGCTGGAAGAACGGCTTTGGCAAGTTCATTCAAATCCATCATGGCAGTGAGTACAGCACTATGTACGGCCATCTCTCCAGATTCGCCGCCGGCCTTCAGACCGGAGACAAAGTCCAGCAAGGACAACTCATCGGCTATGTGGGTGCGACAGGTCTGGCGACGGGGCCCCATCTAGATTACCGCATCACTCGCAAGGGCGCTTTCATCAACCCCCTGGGGCTGAAGTTCCAGCCTTCGGCGCCGCTCAGACCGGAATACCTCCTGGCGTTTGAAGTGAAGAAGCAAGAATGGCAAG
>JAKEER010000738.1 GCA_022616615.1 Acidobacteriota bacterium | reverse complement strand
CATATGGAATGCCATAGTTGATTCCGCCATAGAGCAAAATCAGCCCAACATACAGGATCACCAGGATGGGGCTCGGCCGGAACAAGAAGCGTACGAAGAGGCTCACCGCTTGGTTCTTGAGTACTCGATTGCGATTGAAGGCCCACACGATGCCGTAGTACTGGAGGCAATGGAACGCAGACCAGATTGCAAACCCGGCGGTGAAATCGTTCAAGCCGATATATAAATAGCCAGTAGCCATCAGAAAGATCGCCAACGTGAAAAGCTTTCGCCGGTTAAAGTGGCGCCGCTTCTTCCAGACGAAGAACGTGTAGGCTCCATACGCCCCAGTCAGCAGGCAACTGAAGCCCAACAATAGTTTCACCGTTGAGTCCACCAGAACAGGCGACAGGAAAGGAATCCCGCTGGCATAGGCCCGGAGGAAGAAGTTATGCCGGTATTGAGGGCTGAGGGCGATGAAGGTCAGATACCAGGAGAGCGAAACTGCTAAATCCAACCGTGCAGTCCAAGGACTGATCTCGCCCTGCTTGGCATCATAGATGCGCATGAAGCCATAGTGCTGCATCAGCACATGCCAGATGTCCCAGGTGAAGACCAGAAAAAGCAAGCCGTGAAGGTCACGGGCGCTGAACCAGAGCGTGGCCGCTAAAATCAGAGGGGGGGCCAAGAGAAAACGCCAGCGATACCGGGCGAATAGCTCACGGTCACCGTAAGCCCGCATGAAGCCTGGCAGGTGGTGCCCGAAGGTAAAGAAGGCCAGCAAAAAAAGTGATAGGTTTTCTGAGCCCCAGGCAGAACGCAGCGGCAGAAAGGCGGCGATGCAGATCAACGGCGCGCCAATGAAGAGGGTGCTGTCCCAGAAAGGAGACAAAATCCAGGCCGAGCCCGGCGACGGGGCACGCGGCGTGGGTGCGGTAACTGATCGTAGACTTGACATCACTGAAGCTGCTTTGTCAGACACGCAGAGTCCTTGCAAGCCACCGCGGCGACGCTATAGCTGTAGCATAGACCCCCGCTGTGTGCGGGTCTGCGGCTTCTTGTGGCAACCTGACAAAGCCCTAGTGCCACCCGCCCTTGCGCTGGGCCAGACCACAGCCGCAGGCCGGCGGAAGCACCGGTCTCTGGAGTTCTACATTTGTCCCCCTTTTCCAAGGGGGACGCCGCGTCTTTTGCGGCAGGGGGTCTTCGTTGGTTTGTACCACACCCCCTGTAGTCCCCCTTGCCAAGGGGGACAAAATGCGGCCGCGGTCCGCGTCGGTCAGCCTGGAAAGGCTGATCAGACCGGCGGAAGCGCCGGACTGTGCTACAGAGTTACTCAAAAATCAAAGCGCACCGTGAGCTGAATCTCCCGGTTGCCGCTCACATTGGTGACTTGCCCAAAGGTTGGGCTGGTCACCGTGGTGTTAATGCCACCCAGCGTGTGCCGGTTGAACCCATTCAGAAAGTCCGCCCTAAATTGTAGCCTTCGATTCTCGCTGAAATAGTGATTCTTCTGGAGTGCAATGTCTTCGTTGATGACGCCGAAATCCCGCGCTTGGGCGTAGAATGGCGCGGATGAACCTAACGTTAGCGGCGCCGGATCGGAGAACTGCGACTTTACCAGGTATGTGTTGCCCGGCGCATTCTGGTTTTGGAGACTAAAGGCGTTCTTGTCGAAGTTAGAGACCTTCAAATCGCCCGCGTTGATGTTAGCGCGATTGATGGCCCCGTTCCAGCCTCCCGCCAGAGGGACCGAACCCGGGAAGCGCAGCGGCCGTCCGCTGCCGTAGTTGACAATGCCAGAGACGGCCCAGCCACCCAGAATGGCATTGGCAACCCGGTTGGCGTTGCCCCAGATCTTTCTGCCCCGGCCGATGGGCAGTTCATAGTCGGCAAAGACCTTGAAGAAATGCGGAACGTCGTATTCTGCCACGGCCTTCTCCAACGAGAGGTTGTAGTAATCGAGCGGCCGGTTGGGATTCGAGTTGGCCAGCAGGGATCGCACGTTGGTGAGCGTTTTCGACCAGACGTAGTTGACGAAAGCAGTCAGCCCCTGGCTGAACTGGCGATTTGCCGTGATCTGGACGGAGTGGTGGGTTGAAAATCCCAGCGGCGAACCATGAACGTTAATAGTCTGGTTGCCCTGTACTTGTGGATAAGGCCGCAGAGCGCTCGCCACGGTTCCCTGAAAACCCGTGAAGGGATAAGCAATTCCGTTGGCGGCAGCATCGGCCGGACTGCGAACAGCGTTGTTGAGATTGCGTCCGAACTGCGACAGAGTCGACACCGGCAGTTGGTTGATGCGCTGCAGCTCACCGAGCCGGATACCTGTGGACTTATTCCCAACATAGCCCACATCCAGGAGGAACTTCCAAAAGACCTCACGCTGAACATTCAGGTTCCACTGAGAGCTGTAGCCCGTGCGGCCATAGTTGGGATCGATCATTCCCGGACGGTTGAAGTTTCCCCACGAGACATCGTAGGACGGCGGAACGTAGCGGCTGCCAGGCACGCCGCTGTCCCAGTTGAAGATGCCTGCCCAGGGGTTCACGGAGTCAGGTGAGAGAACGTAAGTGCCGCCCGACTGAACGTTCGTGGCCTTTCCCAGCGGCGTGCCGAGCGTGCCATTAAAGATGTCAGCGGCGTAAAAGACACCCCACGCGCCGCGCACAGTCCACTTGTCAAAAGGCCGGTAGGCAAAGCCGATTCGCGGCCCAAAGTCACGCAAGCTGCGGCGGCCGAACGTCCGCTTGCCAGTGCAAACACTGCAATCGCCGGCAAAATCGTAGGCCCCCCGCCGGCCGCTGATGGGATCCACTTTATCCGGGTTCCAACTGGAATAGCGGTCTGCCACTTCGAATCCTGGTGGCTGGTATTCCCAGCGCAATCCCAGATTCAGCGTCAACTTTGGGCTGACTTTATAGTCGTCTTGAAAGAAGAGGGAATAGAAATGCCGCCGCGCGCCCAGCACCACCGCATCGGTCAGATCGCCGCTATCGACAATGCCTAGCAAATAACTTGCGAATGAGTATCCGGTGAGGTTGCCTGAGAAAGGCTCATTCGGAATGGCCGTGGCGCGAGGGTCGAAGTTGAAGGCGCCTCCCTTGTTGGGAAGCACGTTGTGATGATTGCGCCGAACGTCGAACCCAGCCTTCATGAAATGGGACCCTTTGGAAAAGCTGATCGTGTCCAGCAAGCCCCAACTTGGACTGGTCGTGCGGTCGTCCACGGCATTTCCCGGCGCGGTCAGCGTGACAAAGGGGCCGCTGCCCCAGTTGATGTTGGGGTAACCCCGGGTCGACAGGCCGGCAATACCCAGCTCCTTCGCGCCATCCACTTCCCGCTGAATGCTGCTATTGGGAAAAGTCATGCGGTTATAGGAAACCGTGACATGGTTGAGAGTGCGAGGAGAGATCGTCCAGTCCCAGGCCAGGCGACCCAAGTGGCCCGTAACCAGGTTGTCGTAGTAGTAAGAGAGAGGGCCTCCATCGCGTTCCCGAATATCGAACAAGCCGACGACGAGACCCACGCCAGAAACCAAACCGGTGATCTCCCGCAAGTTGACATCAACTGCATACGATCCTGACAGTTTGTGCCGGTCGTTGATGATGTGATCGCCCTTGGCCGAAACAAAATAGTCATCGGTTTTGGGAATCGAGTTAATCGGAGCATACATATTGTTGACCAGCGGAATCTGACCGGAGGAATCGCGCACCGTAGGCAGGTAATGCTTGGTCGCAATGGCATTGAGTCGTTTGGACACAGCGCTGAAGCGCTCCACCGGGATCCGGTTGTTCGGGAAGGGATCGCCCACCCAGCGGCCGCCCGGCAGCTGTCGGAACGTGGCGGGGTCGTAAATCGCGCCGCGGAAGACATCGCGTCCCAACGCGTCCCTCTGTCCGGTCGCAGGCCCAAGCAGACGGCTGAAATCTCCGTCATAGAACTCCGGCAAGGGCGCAGTCCGGTTCGGCGAGCCAAAGACCAGGTTACGGTCGCGATAGTGTTCATACGAGGCATAGAAGAAAGAACGGTTGTGACCGTCATAAAGCTTCGGTAGCACTACAGGGCCGCCGAAGCTCCCGGCGTAGTTCTGTTTTCGATCCAGCGGGCGTCTGGCTCCCCGGGCATTGTTGGCGAAGTTATTCGCGTTCAGAGCCTCGTTGCGCAACGAGCCGTAGACGCTCCCATGAATGTCGTTGGCGCCCGACTTCAGGACGTAGTTCATGACTCCGGCCTGCGTGCGCCCAAACTCAGCCGACATTCCGCTGGCTTGTACTTTGAATTCCTGAACCGCCTCCAGCGAAACAGAACTCAACACCATGCCGCCCTGGGCCCGCGTCGTGGTGGAAGCGCCGTCCACTAGCGTCTCGCGGGAAAAGTAAGGCGAGCCGTTGATGTTGTTTTCCCAGCGGTTGCCATACACCCCCGGATGCGTCTTGTAGGCGAAATTCTCCATCAACCGGCCGCCGCTAAAGGCGAAAGGCACGTCGACCATCTGTTTGTTCGACATCGTGGTGCTCACTTCCGGAGCGTCTGTTTGAATGCGCGATACCTCGGCGTTCACTTGAACCGACTCGTCCAGAGATCCGACCTCGAGCCTGGCGTCCACGCGCAAAACCTCCGTCACGCCAAGGTTGACGCCGCTGTGCACCAGCTTTCGGAAGCTGGCTGCTTCGAAGGTGATTTCGTAAGATGCGATGGGCAGATTCGGGACCGTGTAAGCGCCGTCTTCCGTAGACAACGTTTCATAGCGGGCCCCGGTGTTGGTGTTCTGCAGAGTGACTTGCACCCTAGGGATGACCGCTCCTGTGGGATCGGTAACGATTCCAGTGATGGTGCCTCGATTCAACTGTGCCAGTGCTGAGGTTGTCCAGAAAAGAGTGAGACCGATGATCTGTAAAGCTCGATAAAAGAACATCATACGCTGAATCCTCCTCGCGGCAGCCAAGCGGATCGTTCACTACAGCCGTCCGTTCCTGCGATTGTCTTGCGAAATTGTGGGTCGTCTGATGAGGATTCTAGCGAAGCCCCTGGCGGGATTGATAGAAGGATGTAGCGAAGTTTTCTTGGAAAATGATGGTAAGACAGTACTGAGTGATGAGTACTCATCAACGGAGTGCTGAGTACCCATCACTTTCGCCATTGCAACGGCGCTACGGGCCCAAGCCACATGCCGTAAATGAAGGCGCTAAGTAGCAGGCTCATCGAAGCGGCCACGAACGCCAAGTAGAAAGAACCGGTCTGACTGACAATCCAACCAGTGACAATGGGGGCCACGACGCCGCCCAGATTTCCGATGCTGTTCTGGAGTCCGGTCCACTGGCCAGCGGCCGCAGGCCCCGCCAGGGTCTGTGTGATGGCCCAGATATTGGAAGTCACCATACCGATGCCAAAAAAAGCCACACTTAACAGAACCATAGCCAAGGCGCGGGGCGCAGCAGCCGAAGCGGGGAGCAGCAGAGCACACAGAACCATGCCCGAAACCAGGAATCCCTTGCGAACCCTCGATGGCGTGGCGCCTCCCAGGATCCAACGGTCTGACAACCAACCGCACAACAACGAGGCAACCGCTGTGACCCCGAAAGGTAGCGCTCCAACAATTGCCATCATCTGCATCGAAAAGTGGCGCTCAGAGACCAGATAGGAGGGCAGCCAGGAAAGCAGAAAGTAAAAAGCGTAATTAAAGCAGAACAGTCCGGCGAAAGTGGCCCAGCCTTCCCGGCGAATGAGAATCTGAAGCATTCCGGGTCCCTTTTGTGCCGGCACCGAGAGCTGGCGCTCACGCGGCGCCCAGCTCCACCAGGGTATAAGCCACAGCAAGCTCAACAATCCAATGACCAAGAAGAAAGCCCGCCATCCGAAGCGGGCCATGAATAGTCCGCCCAGCAACGTGCCCACAGCCGGTCCAGCCTTTGTCCCCACGTCCACCAAGGCATTGGCAAGGCCTCGCTGATGCTCGGCAAAATTCCCAGCCAGGAATTTCGAGTAGGCTGGATAGGCCACCGATTCCCCAACCCCGAGCAGCAGCCGCAACGCCAGAAGCATGGCAAAGCCATTGGCCGCGCCGGTGAGCAGTGTGGCGGTCGACCACACCAGATAGCCCAAGCCATATACCAGGCTGACATTGTAGCGATCCACCAGCCAGCCACCCAGGAACTGAAGCCCCGCATAGGTCCAGAAGAAGGACGACAACAGCATGCCCATCTGCACCGGCGTGAGATTAAGCTCGGGTCCCAGGAGTGGCGCAGCGACCGAGAGGTTGCCACGATCGATATAGTTGATCCAAACCGAGACCAGCAACAGGCCGAGAAGGCCCCACTGAGTGCGGGTAAGACGTATGACAGGAGGGTGGGATTGGATCATCTATAGGCCCCTGGGAGTTACAACAGGGATTTTGTTCTCGTTTCGGCGAGGTATGAAAGCCCGAAGCGCGAGCGAGGGCCGGTCGCGGTTACCCTCGCTGGCGCTTCGGGCTTTCAAGGGTCCTGCCTAGGGGATATCAAGAACGAAGCCCTTGGCTAGTTGGCGGCCAGCTCCAGAACACGTAGGGTGCGTCGCGCTTCTTGACGCACCATATCCAACTACCTACGGCTTAATAGAGGCCCGCTTTGACATCTCCGTAAACTTTCGGCACGTTCCCGTTAATCCGCCGCTCCAGGTCCTGAGGTGGAAACTCTGAGGCATACTTGGGAGCCATTTGAGCCACAACGGACTTCTGAGCTTGCTCCAGGGTCGATCCCTTGCTGACTTCCGCTTTCACAGCGCTGATAAACTCAGTGAGAAAATTCCGCTGCACCTCGATCACACGTTTGCCTGAGACCTTTCCATGCCCGACGATGACGCTCTCGATGCCGAGCTTGGAGATTTCGCCGAGGGTGTCAATCCATTCATTGGGATACCCATCATTCATTCCCGGCACCCAGGCCGTAACCAGGTCGCCTGTAGCCAGCACCCTCTCTCGCGGAAGGTACACGACGATGTCGCCACCCGTGTGACCTCGGCCCAGGAACAAGAGCACGATCTCGCGGTCCTTCTTGTGCAGAACCATCGACCGGTCGAACGTCAAACCCGGAAGCACGATCTCCACCGATTTCAGTTCCCGATGGTAGGCTCTCGCCTGACCTAACGTCGCCGCCAGCTCCTGTTTCTTCTTCCCATCGGACTCACTCGACACGTCCTGCTCCAGCTTCGCGATGATTCCGGGCAGGTCCGCCACTTCCTTTTTGAGCCGCGACATTTCGATTCCGATTAAATCCTTTCGCGTCTGTACAGAAGAAATCAGCGTTACCTCGTGAGGATAGCTGGAGAAGAAGGCTTGATTCCCGCGCGCATGATCGTAATGAAAGTGGGTGTTTACGACATAACGCACCGGGTTCCGGGTGACCTTGCTGATCTGCTTGAGAAGGGCTTTGGCGGCTGAAGGCTTGGAGTGGGAATCGACGATGAGCACGTCATCTTCATTGATGATGACGCCGGCATTGCAGTT
>JAKEER010000737.1 GCA_022616615.1 Acidobacteriota bacterium | reverse complement strand
TATCGCCACCCCTTCGGGGTTGAAGAACCGATCACTTAAACGCATCCGTCAAATCAAGGGTTTCTCTTCAATGACAAATGACAAGTTACAACTGGAAAATGGAAAATGTTCTTAATAGCTATTTTTGAGATACCTTTTCAAAACTTACTTGCCTCTGGCGGACTCGAGGTTTTTCCGGAAGTTTGTATCATCCGGTGCGAGCTTCACTGCCTTCTCAAAAGCCGCAATCGCGGCCTGGCGCTCACCTTGCTCCAGCAACACCTCGCCCAGTGTATTGAAGACGGGCGCCTCGGTCGACTGTAGTTTGGCCGCCGTTTCCAGGCTCTCCCTGGCATCGGTCAGGTGGTTCGCGCTCCGCTCCACTAAACCCAGCAGATAATGGTAGAGCCATGTCGCCGGGCTAATGCTGATGGCAGCCTGTACATATTCACGCGCGGCATCGTAGCGTTGTAAGTCGAAGTTCAAACCCGCCAGGCGGAAGAGCAGCGTCGCGTCACCGGGCTTCGTCTCTCTTGCCAACTCCAGCCGCGCGATAGCTTTCTCCAGGTCGCCCGCATGCAACAGTGCACGCGCTTCGTCGATCCAGACCGCTACTTTACGCTGCAATTCGTCGTCGTCCTTTTGTTTCTTCGCCAACTCGGAAAACTTCGCCAAAGCCGCCTTACGCTCCGGCGTCTTGCCCAGACCGGCCCACGCCCGTGCGAGTTGATAGAAGACCCGCGGGTCATCCCCCCCACCCAGCTTCGCCGCTTGTTCCAACTCCGTCCGCGCCTCTTCAAATTGACTCGAACGATTCAGCGCGGAGCCCAGCAAGAAGTGTCCTTCATAAGCTTGTGGCTGTAATTGGACGGCCTTTCGTAACAGCGGCATAGCGGCCGCGTCATCGCCCGCCCGCGCCAGTAGATTGCCCAGGCCGGCCAGGGCGGGGAAGTAATCCGCTTGCAATTCCAACGCCCTCCGAAACTCCGTTTCCGCGCGGTTATGATCGCCGCTTGCCGCATACACGGCCGCCAGGTCCGCATGGACATCGGCGGACTTCGGGGTCACATCCGCCAGCGTTTCCAGCAACGGCAATGCCTTTCGGTGCTGATCGTTCCGCAAGTAAAGATTCGAAGCTGCGCGCAAGGCCAATACGTTCTTCGGCTCGATCTGCAATGCCTGCAATAATGCCGTTAATGCCTCGCCCTCATTGCCGCGTTCAGCGTAGATGTCGGCGATTGCCAGATACGCCTGCACCTGCCTGGGATCACACTGCACCGCCGTGCGAAAGGAGATGAGCGCCTTGCTCAAGTCCTTGCGCTGGTATTCCTGAAGCCCCGCTGAGAAATGCTTTCCGCAATCCGGAGCCGCCTGGACCAATGCAAAAGCCAATAACAGAACGTTCATCTGGTGTACGGCGTGCTTCCAGTCACGCCTCTTCCTCTCGTTAAATTGCTGATAAGGCCGGTCATATCTTCAGCCAAACCTGAGCTTACTCCGCCAAAAACAGGCATGTAGAATAGAACAAAGCAGCTCGTCTGAAAACTTAGACTCCGGCCAGATTGGTGCTCAGGCTGAGAATTAGAGGTCAAATTTCGGAATTACCTGCTATGTCATCAGCGTGACATTTTCGGAATTCGGAAAAGGGCACGGCGCGTTGTCAGCGTCCAGGTTACGATCATCCTTCGCAGCAACAGTAAGTGTCCCCACCAACAAGCCGGCTCAAGGAGCCAGGTCCTCAGCCATTAGGGATTGCCTTGAATAAGGCTCGAGGGTGGATTTGAGTTTCGGCACAGAAATCCTGTGCCGAAACGGTTTTTTCCAAGTCATCACGTACGCACATTTAATTTTGCAGACATGCCGTGTGGTTCTCTCGCGGAAAGAAACCCTCCGATAACGAACCGATTGTCATTCGTCAAAGTTCCAGTTCCGAAACCCACCAGTTCCGAAACCCAATTGACCAGGAACTCCATGTTCCCATGATGCTTGACCAGAAAGCCGATTAGCATCGCCGTGCTGTGAAGAGGATAATAGTGGCTGAGCTTAAAGGTTCAACAGGCCATAAATGGAGGATTTACACATGACAGATGAACGAAACGGACGTCTGGTTATTCTCTCTGGCCCTTCGTGCGTGGGGAAGAGTCCCCTGGCCAAGGCTCTCGCCAAGTTTTATCCGGAGTTGCGAAAGAGATTGCAGCCTCTCGTGCTATACAACAGTCGCGCCGCCCGACCAGGGGAGGTAGACGGAGTCGACTACCATTTCCGTTCCCGTGAGCAAGTAGAGAATCTGAACGTGAAAGATCACTTCGTGGTTATGGATGTCCGGGGCGATCTGCAGGCCCTGGACCTTGAGGAGTTGTCGGTGTCACTGGCCAAAGGCGACGTATTCTTCGAGGGGAATCCATTTGTCGGCCGGGCCTTGCAAACATCTCCTGCTTTAGCCAAGTTGAACCGGCTGAGTGTATTCATGTCCCCGCTCACTCGCGACGAGATTCTCTTCCTCAAAGCAGCGGAACCTGGCGTGTCGCTTCCCCAGCTCATTGCCGACGTCATGAGGAGAAAGCTGCTGCGTCGCACACGGCGGCAGAAGGGCGAGCTCTCGCTGAAGGACCTGGAGGACATCGAAAGACGTGCTTCGAGCGCCTATCGCGAACTCCAGGAAGCTCACTTCTTTCAATATGTCATCCCTAACCACGATGGAGAAGACAGCGAGAACTGGGATGCGTTTTACTATCCCCTGGGCAATGCCCGGGTGGCGTTGCTCGCATTCGTCTCCTTGCTGACAGGGAAGACCTCGCCGGGAGTAGAGCACTGGGAGACAGACCTGATCATCTAGCGAGACAGATTGCGACAGTCCTGACGCTGTGCCAATCCTGATCCCCACGCTCAAGGATAGATTTGACACACAGCCCCTCGCTCCCGCAACAGCGTCACGGTCTCCCTCTCGCCGCCAGGAAACCGCAGCGCGTATCCTAATGGCGTGCATTCGACCACCTCGCCAGGGCGCTCATAGGCGCCAGGAAGTTTCGCCCGAATGGAAAGGTCCGCCCCACGTTCCACCAACAATTGCGCCACGGCAAATCCCCAATCATTGAACTGCGTCGCCGCGTGGAAGATGGGCGTCTGGCCGCCGACGCCATTTTCATCTACCGTCGCTTTCGCATCGACTTGCGCCCCGCGATCGAGGAGAAGCCTGATCGATGCAGGCTGGGAGCTGCGACGAGCGCGCATACGCGCAGATCAGATAATCTAGCGCCGTTACGCAGCCGTAGGCGTTGCCGCAATTCGGATTCGCT
>JAKEER010000736.1 GCA_022616615.1 Acidobacteriota bacterium | reverse complement strand
TTGTCCAGCAGCGCTGTTGCAATCGGGTCGAGCCGGCTGGCGGGAATGATGTTACCTTGAAACGGCTGCCGCTGCCTTGTCACTGGGTCGGTCGTCGCAGGATCGTACAAGGCCGGAAGCCCGACCATGTTGCCGCGGCGTTGATCCCGGCTCGGCACCAAGTTGTTTTGAAGAGACGCCAGCCGTTGACGGGTGCCCTCGTAACTACCAAAAAAGAACAGCCGATCCCTGATAACGGGTCCCCCCAGCGTACCGCCGAACTGATTTCGCTTAAGATCCTCAGGCTCGCTACTGCGGCTGAAAAAATTCCGTGCATCAAAAACCTTGTTTCGAACAAACTCAAAAACGTTGCCACGAAACTGGTTCGTCCCGGACTTGGTGACAACGCTGACGATGGCCGCCTGCCTGCCACTGTCGGCTGAAAAGGTGCTGCTCTGCACCTTGAACTCCTGGACCGCCTCCAGGGACAGACTTGTGTGTACGGTACCCTGGTTCTGATCGAAGTTGTCCGCTCCATCCACTTGAAATCCTGAGTCTCCGTTGCGATTGCCGTTCACGTAAAGATAGGGTTGCGCGGTATTCGAATCCGTTGCGCCGAGCAGGGTCCCAGGCGTCAGGGCGGTCAACTGCACAAAGTTGCGCCCGTTCAGCGGCAACTCCAGAATGCGCTTGCTGTCGATCACCTGGCCGACTGCGGAGGTGTCGCGGTCTACTAGCGGCGCTTCTGTGGTTACTTCCACGGTCTGGGTGAGCTCGCCTAGCTCCAGAGTGAAATCAACGCGCGCGACTTGCCCAATAACTAACTTGATGTTGGCGCGAGTTAATGTTTTGAACCCTGGCTTTTGAACCGCCACCTTGTATTCGGCAGGCTGCAAGAGCGGAACGGTGTAGTAGCCCTCGCCACCGGAAGCCGTGTTCCGCTTAATGCCGGTTTCTACATTGGTGACTGTGACGGCCACATCCGGGATTACAGCACCGCTCGAATCCATTATCCTTCCGGTGATTTCAGCCGTCTGGGCAAAGCTTAATTGCGCCCTCAAGATCAAGGCTGAAAAAGTCAACAAAGCGATACAGCTCAGCTTGGACTTCATGGTTTCCTCCTCAGGGTTGAGTTCACTGGGCTTTCGTGGAGAAAGCAGAGAATGTTCCGCGAACGTGAGGTCTCGACAAGAATGACCTTATGGTCTCTCCGAATCGTCCCTGTGCCGGTTCAAGGAGAACCGTGTTGGGGGTTCCAATGATTCGATTGGTTTCGGAAGGTTTCGAATTTGACACTCCAGATGACGAAGCTCTGCAAGCAGAACGTGGCTGATTTTCCTCGGGAAATCTGTAGAAATCTCTTCGCCACCAAATAGCTTCCTCGTCAGTCGCTCGACGGTTTCCACGGCGCTAAAGAGATGCAGGGTATCCGCCTCGCACTCTTTTATACCGTCACCGCCCGTGGCAGCTTCAGTCAAAACCGTCGCTTCAGTGGCTGCTGAGGCCGGCTGGTTCGCTGTCATCTGGGAGAGAAAAGGCTCTAGAAGCGCCCGCCACCTTGTCGTTTGTTCCTGCAGCGAGGTCAAGTGGTCCAGAAACATTTTTGCCAGAAGCCATCTGAGCGGCTGCTGAAGCTCTTCCCTCTCTTTTGCGGAAAACCTTTCAGTGAGCCTCCGCAAGGCCCAGGCTTCATCCATGACCTTCTGAGAGAGGGAGATGGCTTCATTTGAGAATTCCTTGATTTTTGAATCCACGCTCGAGTCTGGACTGTTTGGCACGGATGACCATTCGGGCTTTCTGGCAAAATAGTCCGTCAGCTCTTTTTGAATCACGAGCCCGTTCTCCCGCACGTGTATCAACGATGGCTCTGACGGCGCAGGGGCTGCGTCTTCGTCTGCACTCTCGCTAGTAGAAGCTCTCTGAGGGATTGAATTCAAAGCCTCGCTCACGGTCATCAGATCAACCTGGATTTGTGGGTGTGCGCGGAAGGCCTCGACCAGCTCTTGCTTGCGCTCGACTGTGTCGACCAGACCGCGCACACGGATTTGTCCGGAAGAATCGCGCACCACCTCGAGGGGCTCTCCCAGACATGCATTCGCTTCATGCAGAATGTAGAGAGCTTCCATCTCGAAAGCCCTCCAATCAGCGTCTTTAGACTCGGGTTCACGAGTAAACCGAGGGGGCAAAGACGCTGCAGCGGCGGGGAGCACTCGCTGCTCTTGAAAGATAAGAGGCGGAAGAGCGCTGAGCGCCAGCACTTCAAAACCGGTTTCAGCGATCTGAAATTCCTCCAGTCCAGCTTCTGCCCGCACCGTGAGCCGTTGTTCAAACGGATGCCAATCTTGGCTGCGCACGTAAAGCTCCGCCTTCACGATTCCGTTTTCAGGAACGGCTTGTCCGACGGTCGTCACCAGAGCCAAGGCTTTGCCGCCATCCGACAAACGGATCTCTTTAACTTCTTCCGATTTCTGTCTCATGGACTCCCTCCAGGAACGATACACGGAGGGGGAGAGCGGCCGGCTGAGGTCCATTCGATTCGTTTGATAAACCTGCTCTAACTGCCTGACAAGTTCAGGGATTTCCGCTGGTTTCCGAGCCGCAGCGGATCTGGGCACGGCCGCTGCAGCCGGATTGTGAACGCCTGCGGCAGGGGAATTGAGAGTGGAGAAACTTTCTGATCTCGACTCAAAGCGCACCGCCCCATCGATGCTCTCAAACCGCTGAAAGAAACGTTTCGCGCCGGGATCGCACCAGATCTCCCAGGTAACACGGCTCTCCGGAAGGGCTGCTGGAGAGCTCCGTTGCACATTGAGTTTCTGGTGGACTACCGGCCGAGGGACCTGGCGTAGGCGCCGGACTTGCGCCTCTGTGGCATTCGTCAGCAGTTGGTTGGCCGAAACCGGCGGAATGTTTTCGAACCGCACAATGAATAAGCACAGCAGAGTCACCAGAACAAGCGCGGTAACGAACGCCGGGCGGTGCGCCCAAAACGCCCTTCGAAACCAGCACAGGAACTGCGCGCGCCGAGGATGGCTATCTTGGCCTGAGCCCGCGTTGCGGAGCCTGCTCTGAAACGTTTGCCATTGACGGGGAGGCGGATCGAGGCTGGGCGTCAAAGTGGTGTCCAGGTACTGAATGAAGGAAGTGATCGTCTCCTGCAACTCTTCCACGCGCGCCCGGCAGGTCCAGCAAGCCTCTAAATGACTGCGTACGGTGGAGGATTTCGCCGCCTTTAGCTCTCCGTCAACATAAAATAGCAGATCCTCTTCAGAGGGATGCCATTCCCTCTCGAACCCTTTCGCGTAGAAGAATCTAATCATGGTTGTTCTTCCTCATTGTGCGAAGGCCACGCCGCAAGCATTGAGCCACATGCGAAACACTTGTATTCAAGGCTTTCGCGATCTGTTCGTACTTAAAGCCCTCTACGCGAAGCAGCAAACACTGCCGCTGTAGCGGCGATAACTTCTGCAGCGCAGATTGAAATCTTTTCTGGAATTCCTTTTGAATCAAAGACTGCTCAGGATCTGGCCTCGAGTCTTTGCGCTGGCTGCAAATGTCCCGCCACGACTCGGAGTCCATTGGAACCAGGTATTTGTCTTTTAATTTGTGCTTAATCGCCAGGTTATGGGCGACACGGAAAATCCAAAAGCGCACTTCCCGAATCTCCTGCCCTTCCCGGAGACACCGGTACAGCTCCAAAAAGGCCTCCTGCGTCACATCTTCTGCCTCACTCGAATCGCCCAGGGCGATGATCAAGTAGCGATAAACCGAGCCCCTCAACTGTTCAAAGAGCTGGGTAACCTTTTCTTCAAGCGTCAAGGTCTTAGTCGCCAGATAAAGCCGTCCTTGTTCATTTGAGACATCAGAGGCCGCTCCCGCGGAGGTCTGAGCAATCGAACCTAAGAAACTCATAGATAGCTGGATGAGGACCAGAATGAAGCTTGAGACGAAAAGACCACGATTTTCTTGATCGTATGTCCTGAAAGACCCTTGAGGGCCCTATTTTGTTACACGTCACCGCAAAATTACCGGCGTTCAGCTCACCGGCCGTCCGAACATGAGTTCGCGGACTGCCTACGGGCTCGGCAGTGAGAATAATCGAACCCGCCTCGGATCAATGCCGAAGTGCGCCGCCGCTTTCTCGACGACTTGGCGAAGCCGAATCAAAAGAATGCCGAAAGCTTCGGCGATCCGGGGATGCTTTCGCGCGTGTCCGCAGTACGAGCTCGCTTATCGGGTGCAGTCGTCGGCGCCCGAGTTGACGGATTTGTCGAAAGAACCGGAGACGATTTTGAAGCGGTACCGCGTCAGCCGAAAGCACTCTCACGGCGATGATGGGTCGCATGGCAATCGACCCTGGGGCGCGAAGTCACCTGGGAAGAGACGATAAAGTCGGCGGCGTAAAATGAGAATAGCTGCAGCTTCGTTCCTGCTGGCTTCCTTTGGAGCGGGAGCAGTCCCATTGATGTCAACTTAAGGCGGTTTCGTCCACGATTGACGCAGAAAGCGCGTCAATCGTGGCTACCCCGTCCTGCCTTAAGTTGACATCAATGGAGGAGTCCTGGGGGCGGAGAAACCGAACAGCCTGACGAAAGAGGAGTGGAAGGAAGGCTACATCTTGCTCTTCAACGGAAGGAATCTGGAACGCTGGCAGGGGAGCTGTGAAAAAATGGCCGACGCCCGCGGGCGCGAGAAATTCCCCCTTTGACTAAGGGGGAATATTTTCACGGCTTCAGGGAGACCCGGCGCTCTGGTCCGTCAAGACCGGTGCCATCGTCGGGACCAGCGATGGCCACCCGATCCAGCCGAATACTTGGGACGGGACAGAAGGTAAGACATTCAGCCTCCGCCCTCCTCTTCTTCTTCACGCCAACTCGACCTCAACGGCGCTCGCCGAATGAGCCGGAAGTTCAACTCGGAATTCGCCCCCTCTAATCCGCGGCGTGAAGGACGCTGGCTTGATGCGCGCAGGTTGGTCGAAGGTGTTATGATCCCTGACGTTTTGCGACCAGAGCCGCAGGCCTGTTGCGCTCCGCGGGCGGGCGCCGCGCAACTCGATCTCAAATTCGAGATCTCGCGTGAGGTCCTCATTCACGACGGTCAGAAGAAGACGGTTCTGGGCAAGCGAACATGACGCATTCACAGCATCGCGCACGGTCTTTCGCGCGCCACCATCAATTTCGTAGCTCGGTGTGCTGATCCGT
>JAKEER010000108.1 GCA_022616615.1 Acidobacteriota bacterium | reverse complement strand
GAACAGGGTGACATCAAGTTTCCCATCGAGTGGACGACTCTGTCCGAGTATCTGGAGTATTTGGAAAGGAAAGGCGTCTCGCAAAATGTGGCTTCATTCGTGGGCGCGACCACCCTGCGAGAATACGCGATTGGCCTCGAGGATAAGCCACCCACACCCGGACAGCTCGACCTGATGCGGAAGCTAGCGCAGCAGGAAATGGCAGCCGGCGCCCTGGGCATCGCATCTTCGCTGATCTATGCGCCCGCAAACTATGCCGAGACGTCGGAACTCATTGAGCTTTGCAAAGCGGTCGCGCCGTTCCGAGGCAAATACATTTCCCACATGCGCAGCGAAGGCAGCAAGCTGCTGGAGGGCGTCGAGGAGTTGATTCGAATCAGCCGTGAAGCCGGAATTCCTGCCGAGATCTATCATCTTAAGGCTTCCGGCGAGGCGCATTGGGGCAAAATGGATGCCGTCATCCAAAGGGTGGAGGCAGCACGCCGCGAAGGATTGAAAATCACCGCCGACATGTACACCTATACGGCCAGCTCCACCGGCCTCAATGCCTGCATTCCACTGTGGGCGCAAAGCGGCGGCCCGGAAGCCATGCGGCAGCGGTTTCGCGATCCAAAGCAGCGGCGGAAGATTCTCCGCGAGATGACTTCGCCGGCGCAGGGCACCGAAAACCGGGTCAATCCACCAGAGAAGATCCTGCTGGTTGAGTTCAAAAGCGAGCCACTGAAGCCGCTGCAGGGAAAGACACTGGCCGAGGTGGCCGAGCTGCGGGCAAAGTCCCCAGCCGAGACTGTTCTCGATTTGATGACGGAGGATGAATCGCGTGTGGGTGTTGTTTATTTCACGATGTCTGAGAACAACCTGCGAAAGCAGATCGCTCTGCCCTGGGTGAGCTTTGGGTCAGACGGCGCTTCGATGGCGCCTGAAGGTATTTTCCTCAAATCCAGCACGCACCCTCGCGCCTATGGAAACTTCGCGCGACTGCTCGGAAAATATGTTCGCGAGGAAAAGTTGCTTTCACTCGCCGAAGCGATCCGCAAGTTGACCAGTTTCCCGGCCCAAAACCTGGGCCTCGCCGGCCGGGGATTCCTGAAGGAAGGCTTCTTTGCGGATGTAGTGGTCTTCGATCCGCAAACGATCCAAGACAAGGCGACCTTTGAGAAACCACACCAGTACGCCGTAGGAGTGAAGGACGTGTTGGTGAACGGACAAGTGGTGCTTAATAACCGGCGCCACACTGGCGCCAGGCCGGGGCGAGCTCTGTGGGGGCTGGGAAAACGGAAGTAACAACGAGCCAGCGGTGGCCCGTGCCGGCGGATGGAGAGGGCTCTCTCCAGCCCTACCGCTACTACTGCCGCGGATTCTGCACTTTCAGGCTGTAATACTTTACTGCCTCTCCGTCTGCCTTGCTGCGCGATCGTGAGAACTCCCATTGCTGGATGGCCGCCAGCGCGTCTGGAGGCAAGGTGACGGCCCCACCATCCTGGTTGAGCGGGGTGACTTCCGTCACCTTGCCCGCGTCATCGATCACGACCCGGACAACAACTGCCTTTACCGCCAGACTCTGCAGCATCTCGGGCGAAAGCTGGGGAAGCTTCATTCTCCGGAGCACGGGACCCTTCCGCGCTCCCGTGACATCTCGGATGCTGAGACCTGGGGAGCGGTCGGGTTGGGCAGTCAGCCGACGGCCCGGCTCTGCCGTTGTTGTTGAAGCATCTGCCGGTCTGGGTGAAGCAATGGGCACCGGAGCAGCCGTCGACAAAGCCGATCGTTCGTCACGGCTCCCGGGCTCACCCGATGCAGCCGGTTCACTCGCGGAGTCGGTTTTGGAAGACGGCGCCGCAACAGGCGAAGCCAACTCAGACGGCGATTCAAGTGGCTTCTGCGACGCCAGGGGAGGTTCAGCCTGCGCCGTTGGCGTGTTTTCCTTCATTTCCCGCACCTGATTGCGAACTGCGAAGAGCGCCAGCGCCACTATGATCATCAGAGCGGCAATTCTGAATACGCTTGATTGCAGAAAGCGCGAAACCCAGGAGCGTTCTGCAACCGGCAACAAGAGCCCACGCTCGCGTGGCGCGGAGTCTTCCTCTGGCGCGCGCGCCTCTTTGGAAGTGGGATAAACTTCCATTGCAGCAGCCAACTCAGCCGGTTGGCTTCCAGGCCGGCCCACACTGGTGGCAGCACTTTCCGGCTCCGGTTGAGTCGCTTCCTGGGCCGGAGGTTGCGCCTCCGTGCTGAACGCCCGAACCCGGGCCGGAACTTCGCCGACCGGACTCTCCTGCGAGGCAGGCTGCACCGACCGTCCAGATGTCGGACCGGCTGGCGCCTTCTCCGCAGTGGCGGCCGCCCGGCTGAGCTGCGGCGCAGCCGGCTGCACGTCTGTAGCGCGGCTTTTAGATTCAGGATTGCTCTCGCCTACCGCCACACGAGGAAGGCTGCCGAGAAAATCCTGGAAGTGAGCTATGACCGACTTCTTGAGCGCCTCCTTTTGGAAAGGACGCACGAAATATTGTGTTGCGCCATACTTGGCGAGCACTTCACGGCGCGCTTTCTCGTCGCGATAGAACTCGGTGTAAAAAATCACTGGAGCCGCAAAACCCGTTACCCCAGAGGCGATGCGCGACGCCAGTTCGAAACCACTGAGCCGATTCGTCAAGATCTCCGTCACGACTAGATCGGGTTGGAACTCCCCTCCAGCCTCAATTCCAGCCAAGCCGTCCGGGGCCATCATTACGGCCAGTCCCATTTCCTCGAAATCGATTTTCAGTTCGGTTAAATCGTCACTGGACTCGCCGATCAATAAAATTCGACCAGCCATATTCTGCCCTCACGTCGTTCCTGTCCACAAACACACGAAGCTTCCGGAATTACTTCAGCTCTTCAGGGCGCCGGAGTCCGGATTTCTTCTTCAAGGCTGACTGATGAACTAGCGGGATGATATCACAAAGGCCGCTGGCCGCGTGGCTCGAACTTCACCACAGGCAAGCTACTCCACCTGCTCGTTCAAAAGCTGCGACGTCCGGGAATTGAAAACGTCGTGGAACACGGCCGGCATTCAGCCCGCCTTCACTCGTTACGAATCACTCGCAACTTCTGTGGAGAACAGAACTCATACCGGACACCGCGCCATTCCACCGACGAAGCAAAGGCGGAGCGGGCCAGACAATACGCCGTCAGCGTTGAAGCCAGCGGGAACAGCAGCGCATGTCCCCACCAGAACTTTTGAATTGCCTCCTGGTGTTCCGGGCGGATGCGCCGGATTGTCTGGGTGCGATACCAACCGCGCACCGCACCGAATAGAAACAGCAGGCCAGCCAGCAGTCCGTATTTCTTCGGACCGCCCGTCCATACGACTGAGGCCGGCGAACCGCGGGAAGCTGGCAACAGCGCGACGCAGAAGCCTGCCAGGGCCCACCACCAGACCAGCGTAAACGTCCACTGCGAAACCAGGACGAGACGCCAGAGCTTGCGAGCGTAAACCTTGGTGATGATCATCTGTCGCGTCGACCATTCCAACAGCTCCCTCCAGCCGCAACGGCCATAGGATGCAATGAGGCAGCGCGGTTCAAAATGAATGCGAAGCTTGGCGTCCTTCATCGCTTGGGTGATCGAGTAGTCGTCACTGATCGAATGCCGCCAGTAATCGATGACACGGGAGCGTTCGAAGATGGACTTGCGAATGGCCATCGAGCCGCCCCAGGCAAAGTTGTGGCTATGGTTTCCCAGCAGCGTTGCAATGGAACCATTCCACACCGAGCGAATGACGCTGGCCAGATTTGCACGCTCCGGGTAATACCAGCGATAACCTGTCGAGACACCAACCTTTTTGTCTTTCAGCGGGGCAACGAGTTCCTGCAGCCAGCACAGATGCGGCCGAGAATCCGAGTCCGTAAAGACGAAGACCTCCGAAGCCGGGTCGGCGCATGCAACAGCTTGGATGAGGTTGTGCACCTTCTCTCCGCGCTCCTGTGAGACTCCGGCCGTGATGAATCGAATCTTGTGGCCGGGAAGCCGCTCGGCTAGCCGCTTCACCGGCGCCACGGCCGGGTCGCCAGCGGTTGCGGTGACGACGAGAACTTCAAAGAAAGGATAGACCTGGCGGAAGATGGCTTCGAGGTTCTGCTCAAGTTCAAAGTCGAGGCCTTTGCAAGGGACGATAACCGAAACGCGCGGCATCCAGGGTTCGGGCCGGGCAGCAAGGTGTTTGCGGATATAGTCCAGATAACGGACTCCGTCCAAGACACCGATGAAACCTTTGACGAGGACAAGAACCGCCAGGAAAGTAAGAGTGGACTCCAAAGTCATACGGCGGGTTTCAATACTCTTCGCGCAGGAAAGTGAAGGACAGCCCCCAACCCAACTATCATAACGTCACGCCAAAGCCCAACACGACGCTGGATGCAGTCAGGGCTGTGACCTCGACACCTCTAAAGACTCACTTCCTTCTAAGACGCTCTGGCACTCTCTCCCGATCAGGTTCAATCAATCGGATAGTCCACTTCAGCGGCACGGTCTGTGGAAGATAACAGATCTTGTCGTCGCAGGCCTGATACTTCAACTCTCCCTCGATCAACAACAGGTCAGAATCACCCAAGGCTTGTTTCATCTGCCGATAATTGCCACTGAGGTCGATATCCTGGACGATGCGAAAGGTGTTTTCGTAGACAGGCACGGTTTCTTTGATGGCCCGCAAGTATAGAGAGCGGGCCCGTGGGTAGTTCGGCGGCGCCTGCGAAAAATGCGGTGAGTCTGCAAGCTTCCACTCGATGCCTTTGTAACCTCGTACCTCGGGAGCGTAGACGTGCATCTTGCGCTTCAGGGTGATGTCTGCAATGAGTGTCAGCCGATTGCCTGCAGCCGCAGAGTCTGCGGTGGAGAAGTATTTCAGTGTCAGGCGTTCATTTTGAACGACTGTCTCCCGAGTATTGAGCGGCGAGCCGAAAAGCTGCGTGTAAACGGTTCCCATCGCATAGCGTTCGCGATAGTCCTCTTCGAAGAACTTGGAAACGACGATGCCGCGCCTATCGACCCAATAGCTTCCCGGAAAGGGGATGCCATAGCCAAACTGTCCTGGCTGGACCGTGTCGTTAAGAATGCCAAAGGCGCGGATAATCTTTGAATCGGGATCAGAAAGCAGAGGCACCCTGAGGTGTTTCCGCTGGGAAAAGCTCCGCAGCACATCCACGCTGTCATTACTGATGGCGGCAATTCCCAGGCCCTTCTTCTTGAACTCCTCTTTCGAGTCTTCCAACTGAACCAGTTGGGCTTTGCAGTACGGTCACCAATCGGCCGAGCGAAAAAAAACCAGCAAGGCTCCTTTAGGTCCGCGCACTGTTTCGAAAGTCTGTTCCCTGCCGTCTTGGTCCAAAGCCCGAAAGGTCGGAATTTTCTGACCAACATTGGGACCTGTTTGAAAAGTTTGCTTCTGAGGAGCTTGCTGTGTGGACTGGGAGAGGCTTTCGGAACCAGGGAAAACCAACGCCAGCAAGAGACAGAGATTCCAACGCCCTGGGCAAAACGAGAACTTTCGCTGGAAGTGCGGTGACATCCTACCTCCTGAGCATGGAGAAAGCGCCGGGATGTTGTGTGGCGCTCTCAGCTGGACATTAATCCTAAATGGCCTGCGATCCGAGAAAAATTCCAGCATGCGAACATCTATTTACGTTGCGCGGTTATTGAAGTCAAGAAAAGCAGAGGAGTTCCCCATGCCGCTGCGCGGCGCCACGTTCGATGAAAAGTGTAAGATTTGTCCCCCTTGATAAGACTTGATAAGGGGGACGCCGCGTCTTTTGCGGCAGGGGGTAGAATTTTCCCCCTTAACTAATTTGTTAAGTCTCTTCCTGGGTGGCGCATACATCGTGCTTTTTGCGATGTATGCGGAGCGTACGCCCACATGGCAACCTGCGCCATGTAGGCGCCACCCGAGAAATCGTCGAATGACTTAACATAGTAATACTAGTTTCTGTCGAGAAAGTCGGAAAGCAGCACGGGTGTGGAGT
>JAKEER010000735.1 GCA_022616615.1 Acidobacteriota bacterium | reverse complement strand
AGAAAGCCGCTCATCACCTCAAAGAGTCAGTGCGGCTTCACCCGCACTTTGCGGACGCCTTTACCGCTCTGGGCTCTCTCTACAAGCGTCTCGAGCGGCTGGGCGAAGCAGCCAGCGCCTACCGGTCTGCCATCGAGCTCGATCCACAGAGCGTAAAGGCTCAATATGGCCTGGCGCAATTGTACCAGGCCCAAGGGAAAATGACGGAAGCCCGCCCATTTTTCAGGGCGGTTCAAGAACTCAAGGACCAACAGAAGCACACGGAACGCGCTGCCGAGCGAAACGCCCGCGGTCTCGAGCTGATGAATGCGGGAAAGGCCAGCGAGGCCCTGCACGAGTTTGATGAAGCTTTGCTGCTGGACCCTACCCTGGCTCCGGCCGTCTATAACAAGGGCTTGGCCTTGGCCCGCCTGGGAAGTACCGCCGAAACCATTGAAGCCTTCCGGCTAGCCATCCGTTTGCGTCCTGGTTTTGTGATGGCTCACTACGGACTGGCGCTGGCCCTCCAGGCTGCCGGAGATCCGTCAAGCTCAGAGCAGTTGCGCAAGGCCCGCTCGCTCAAGGAAATCCTCCCCAGTCCAGATGCCACGTCAGCAGACCCTATCCTCCGAAGACCCTGATCAATGACAATGGTCCTCTCTTCGGTGATCGAAGCGACGGCGGTCGCGACCGCCATCGCCGCAGAGGCCGGTGAGGAGGAGGCCACCAACAGATCTCGTCGGTCTGCGGTAGCTCGCTACAAACAAACCGCGCGAGCGGCTCCGGTCATAGGTCCGAATATCTCGGGCTGCCTCGCGATGAAGGGATCTCTGCCGGCTGGCTTGCCACTCGTTACGGCTCCCAATCAGATGGCTTTGGCTTGGCGATATTCTTGGGTTCCTTGGCCTTGAGTTGCTCGAAGATCTGGATCTGTTGCTGTGCCTCTGCGCTGCGCCGTTGCGCCAAGTAGATGCGACTGAGCAGATAATGAGGATCAGCGTAATTGTTGTCACAAGCAGCGGAACGCAGCAGCGTTTTTTCCGCTTCGGATGGCCGCCCCAATGCGCTGAGCGTTTTGCCCAGAAGGAAGAATGTTTCGGCGGAATCGGGCATCAGTCGCGCGGCTTCCTCCAGCAGCGGGAGACTTTCTACGTGGCGGTTCCTTGCCGACAGCATCCTGCCAAGTCTCAAATAGGGCGCGCCATCCCCCAAGTTTCGCCCCACACTGAGTTCGATGGCCGTCCGGTAGGAGCGGATCGCCAACTCTACTTTGTCTAGTTCTTCCTGAGAAAGGCCCAGGAACTCATGGCCCTTCATCAATCCCGGATTCAGTCTCACGACTTGCGTGAACGCGGCTTCGGCGGCAGCGAAACGACTGGTAGAAAAATAAAGCATCCCGAGATGAAACTGAAGCAAATGATCCTCAGGAGCGAGCTGAGCTGCGGTAAGCAGGACCGGCTCGGCCTTATCCAGGCGGTCAAGCAGAACGTAATTCTGTCCGGCCAGCAATAGAATCTTAGTCCGAAAACCGGCGTCCAACAAAGCAACTGGGTCAGATATCTGCAGATCTCCCGGCGGAAGGCCCTGCTGCCCCAAAGCCAAGGGGAGCAGGGAGCTCAAGGTCTCCAGGGACTCGTTGAACTTCCTTTCCTTGAACAGGAGCTTTGCGTGCAGGTAGCGCACGACAGGATACTCCCTGGAGGCTGCGACTCGGCCCGGCAGCAGCTCTTTGGCTTCGGCAAGGCGCCCGTGGTCAATAAGGACTTCGATACGACGGTCGGGATTCTCCGTGCCAGGCCTGGCCCAAGCCCAGCAAGAGATGGGAAGTGATAGGCATAAGGCGCATAAACACCTTGCTCGCCGCCGCGAAGTGATTGCGAATGGTCGAGGCTTGCCTTTTAGCGCATAGAGATGCCCCAAATTCACTTGTCTTAGACCTCAGGAGCCTGTGACCTTTCAGGTTGACTTACATCAGGAAGCTTCATGTCGGTTTGCGTGTTTTGGCGGCCCAGTCGCCGCGTTGCTGCAGCTGGAGCCCGTGGCTCGTTAGCCAGAAGAACCAAGTCCCGGGCCGCATTGCCGAACGAACCTTGGGCGGGACGTCCGAAGGCTGCTGTGTTGAACCAGCGAAGAAAAGAATGCGACGCACGAATCGTCCGAACAAATCTCCCGGCGCTATGGTATCCGACACCTGTCGGGGATTTCAACGGGCTTGAAGGCGGGAAGGCCGGGAATGTGGCCGGGACCGCTCGCACGGCCCCGGTGGACAGAATCGGGGGATCCTGGTCAGAAGAACAAACGAAGGGCAAACTGGATGTAGCGCGGTGGACGAGCAGCCACAACCTGGCCGAAGCGCCCATTCACCTGCCGGCCCGTAGGATCGAACCGCGCATTGTTATCAACGGCCAGGTACTGCGTGTGATTGAACGCGTTGTAGAACTCGCTGCGAAATTCCAGATACCGTGATTCGCTCCACAAGGGGAACTTCTTGGCGATGTTAATGTCCCAGTTGTTAAATCCGGGTCCGCGGAACAGATCCCGGGCCGCATTGCCGAACGAACCTTGGGCAGGACGTCCGAAGGCTGCTGTGTTGAACCAGCGATCGAAACTTTTGCTATCAATAAGGGGGCTCGCCACCAAGTTCACTCGTGCAAAGCCGCTGTCCCCACCCCCTGTGATGTCCGCGTTATCGGTCGTACTGTAGTTGATTCCCTGGGGCGCGCCGCTGGCAATCGAAGTGATGCCGGCCACCTGCCAATTATCCAGCACTCCTTTGGCGAATGCGTTGTTCCAGCGGGTGCTGGCTTTCGGCAGATCCCAGATGTAGTTCAACGACAGCATGTGAGTTTGGTCAAAGCCCAGCCGGCCGTACATCCAGGAGCGGATAGGTAGATACCGCGGCAACCCGCCACCCTCACCATCGGTGAACCCCATGGCTTTTGACCACGTGTAGGACACCCCAATCTGCGGGCCGCTGGTGAAACGCCGGTTTATCGAGACCTGCAAAGAGTTGTAGTTGGCAATGCCAGGATGGTCAATGTACTTGATACCGGCGTAGCCTTTGTACTGGCGCAGAAAGTTTTCCGGCAACGCTCGTCCGGTGGTGGGATCGATATTGGCCGGACTAAACCGGGCACCCGGAGCGATCGTGTTGAGGTCGCGGTTTTGTAGCAGGTGCCGCGAAGAATTGCCAACGTAGGAGGCGTCCATCACCGTGCTGTTTCCCAGTTGGTGCTGGATGCCAAAGCTGTAACTATAGACAGTGGCGACCGGTGGATCCCTCTCCAAGGCACTGACGAGAGTCGGGAAGAGAACTCCCTGAGATTGCAGCAACGTGTCCATGGTGCCATAAAAAATCTGTGGCTGGAACGTCACAGGCACATTCTGTGTGATCTCCCAAAGGAAGTTCCCGGTGGTTAACGCGGTCTGCTTGGTGGAAGCGAATCCGCCGCGGATAGCGGTCTTGCCGGTGCCGAAGACGTCATAGGCGAAACCGAAACGCGGCCCAACCTGAAGGGATGGCCGGTCACGGAAGCCGTCCGGGTAGGAGGTATCGCTGGACAAGGCCATGCCGTTGAACGGGTCTCCACTATTGGGAACAAAAGCGCCGATGAGAGGTGCCGGGAAGATCTGTCCTGAGATCGGATCTCGGGCCACCCGGCGGCCGTTGTGGTCCAAAGCGGGCTGGTAGAAGGCCGGTGCTTTGGCGGGACTAAAGCGCTCAAGCACCAGCGCAGCCCCTTCGGTGCGACCGCGCAGCATCCAGGGTGAGAAGGTGGAAAAACGCAGGCCATAGTTCAGTGTAAGCCTGCGTGTGGCTTTCCAGGTATCTTGGGCGAAAAACTCGAACACATTGTTCTTACCCTCGTGCAGATTCCGCCTGTTGGTCTCGGAGTACTGACGGAACGTGCCGAGGGCCGCATTGGCGTACGCATAGCCGGTGTCGAACGGATTGTTGGGGTCGCGGCCAAAGTCAAAACGTCCAGATTGGGCTGCGTTAGCCCGCCGCCCCTCGCTGGCCCAGCCCCACTCGGCGTAAATGCCGAATTTCGGGTTGTGGCTCCCCTTAGTCCAGCTGAGGTTGTTCGACAAGTTTACACGGTGATCCCCGGCATCAATGGGGAACCGTGTATCATAGCTCATGCCCGCTGCGCCGGGAACGCCGCCAAAGGCCATCTGCGGAATCAGGCCCAGCGGATTGGCTTCTGGGAAAAGTTGTCCCAGCGTGTAACCCAGGGTGGAGCGCCGAATAGGATTATAGTCGCTATCGGACTTCAAATGGCCGAATTCTCCCAATCCACGGATGCCGATGTTGAACTCGTTCACGAGGCTGGGGCTGAAGACCCGCGTGTACCCCACCTGACCGCTGCTGTCAGTAAACAGAAAACGGCTGATCAACAGTGGCGCGCCGCCGCAACAATGCGCCGGTTCAAAACCAGACGTGTCGGTCCTCCATCGGCGGCCGCGGACGAAGATGGAATCCTTGCGCGTAAGATTGAAATCCAGGTGGAGGACTTGGGCCAATTTCGGGACGTCAAGGCTGTCTTCCCATTCGAAGTTGTAATTACCTCTCGTGAGATTACGATCCAGTCGGTTGGGCAGGGGGAAGACCCTCAACAACGCTTGGCCACTGCGGTTAATTCGACTGGCTGGGATGATGTTGTTGGGGAATTGCTGCCCCGTAGCGGGATCGATGATCGGTACCAGTTGACCATTGAGGTCGAGCGTCTGCGAGAAGTCGCCCGCTCGCTCGCGCTCCGTGGGCAGAGTCACTTGTCGCAAACCGGTCGGCTGCTTAACGCCCCAATCTTCGTGAGCAAAAAAGAAGAAAATCTTGTCCTTGTTCTTGTTGACCTTATTGGGAATGTAAGCGGGACCGCCGACGGTAAACCCCCAGTTGCTGTGCCGGTAGACCGGCCTCCGCTGCCCGGAGCGGTTGTTGAAGAAGTTATTGGCATTGAAACTCTCGTGCCGCTGAAACCAGTACGCATTGCCGTGGAAATCCTTCGTGCCTGACTTAGTCACCAGGTTGACCACGGGCCCCGGGTTGCGGCCATATTCGGCAGCGTAGTTGGTGAGCACCGCCTTCATTTCGGAAACCGCGTCGATCCCGGTGGTTTCGTTGAACAGGCCGACAATGTCTGCATCGCCTCCCGGCTGCCCGTCTAGTGAGAAATTGTTAAAATAGGTGCGCACACCCTGGATATTTGGTGTGAAGGTTCCAAACGAGCCGCCGAGCGACTGGTTCCCGTGGAACAAGGCGTTGGCTCCCGAAGCCGAGTCTTCCTGCGCTCCCCAGGGAGTAAACGCCGTCTGACTAACGCCAGGCAAGGTCCGAAGCAAGCTCAGCGGGTCGCGCCCTTTAACTATCATCAATTCGAGCTGAGTGGTGGTCAGCAAGCCCGAGTGCTCCGAACTCTCCGTGCTCACCAGCTCGCCAGCCGCAGTAACCGAAACGGTTTGAGTAACCTCCCCCACCTCCATCGAAATGGAGCCGACCCCCAGGCGTTGATTTGCGGTCAGCCCCAGTCCCTTCTGCTCATGCCGCTTGAACCCGGCTTTTTCGACAATTACCGTGTAGGTTCCCGGTTGGACGGAATCAAAGACAAAGACTCCCGAGTCGTTGGTCACCCCAGTGCGCCCTACGTCCGTGGCTTCATTCCTTAAGGTAACGTTGGCGCCAGGAATGATGGCCCCTGATGAATCGAGCACGGTTCCTGTAACGGCACCCGTGATCGTCTGGGCTTGGCTGGTTACCGGTATCAGCAACAGAAGCACAACTCCAAGTAGCCCCAGGGAGATACGTCTTCTTGTTTCCTCACAAGCTTGCATAAAATCCTCCTCACTTGCCGGATACTATTCTCTGCTGAAAGCTATGGCTGATTATGATCAAGGTATTCCCGAAGCGAAGGAGAGTCTATGAAGAAGATAGGATGTTTTCTTCGGAAACTATCATTCTTAACTCAGGATGCGGCTGTGGTCTTCGGGTAGGGGCGAAAACTTGGATGCTCAGGCTTACCGTGAGGACCTTAAGCCTTGCGGTTCTGCGGAATGAGTAGTAAACCTTGCATCGTTAATCAACGCGATGGAACGGATTATTACCATAGTCTACTCACCGGACTTTATTGGGATCGACCGAGTCCTAAGTTTGGCGGGACTTACCAAGTGCAGTGTGGCTCTGGCTTCGACCTATGCGAATGGCGGTTAATGATCTTCCTGGTTTTGGATCCAGCCTGAAGCGGGAGCTCGCAAAAAAACGCCAGACATGTCGGCATGAAACCTGCAGGGTTCACTCTTCGTGTCTTCCAAGAAGTTCGTTGATCTCGACCCAGAGCGAAGAGACCGCCTCGGCCCGTCTCGGCTTCATCTTCACTATGAAGAAAACGATATCGCAATGGCTCAAGACATGGTTCAAATCTGTGCAGAAATCACCCGGACGGGGTGTAGGGAGGTGCTTTCGATTCCCGGGCGTATCACGGTTGACGAGCTGCAGATTGACTACAACCATTAGGTAGGGACAACCCGGATGGGTCCTAATCCCAAGACGTCTGTGCTGAATCTGTATCGGCAAAGCCACGAAATCGCTAATCTGTTTATCGGGATGCTTCGGTATTTCCAGCCTATCCAGAGAAGAACCCGACCCTTTCGTAGAGGATGAGCAATCATTTGATCGAGGAGTTTCGAAGAGGAGATTATAGCGAATGCGAACCTGCACCTACTTTCAAGGTATGATCTACATCAAGCAGAAAGGGCCCCCAAAAGCCAGGCAGGTTATGTGTTCCTGGGGCCACACAAAAAAGGAACACACCGTGAAGTCGAGCAAAACAAGAATACAAGCGGCGGCCCTCTCGCTCATGGCGGTTGTACTTTTGGGCAAAGCCTTGTGGCCGATGGCGGCGGGCCCTCAGCAGAGGTTAGGATCCTTCGCTGTCGAGCCGACAGGGCGATATTTGCTCGATCCCAAGGGGAAGCCGTTTCTTAACATGATTCCGCTGCAAAACCCCACCCTGCGTGGTTTGACGAGAACTGTGCAAAACTTTTTCGCGCACATTTGGTCTACAAGGCATTTTCTTGAGGTGAGGAGACATTTCTGATCCCCACCGAAATCGGCACTTTTCAGAAGTGGGGGGTTTTGCAGCAGAATCTTAACATGATAGGAGACCCCAAAATCATGGACTGGTCGACTATTCGGTGCTCTAAGGTTCTGGTCCTGTAATCATCGCCCGTTTCACCTAGTTGCCACAGCTAGCAGTAACAGTGCATCTTCCCATCCTGGCGGCGTTGAAAAAGACAACGGCTTGGGCTCGCGGGTAGGAAAGCTTCCGATCGATTCTTTTTCACCATTGGTTGGATTAAACCATGTAGCGTTCACGCTACTTCCGGCCGTAATTTTGTTCAGGTTGAGGGTGACTTTGGTGGGGTTGGTAAGGTAAACGATAATTTGGTCGCCGTCCGTCGAACGCATGGCGGCATTCAACGTGTCGCCGCTGCCAGCGCCACTGGCAAAGATTGACTGATCCGGCACGAACTTCCACCATTCCATCGAAGCAAAGAAATTCCTAAGGATGGTCAGGTGGGAAGCACCGGGTGAATTTAGAGCGGCTTTCCAATCCTGCGTCGCTTCATCCTTGTACTTCCCGAAATTCCAGGTATCGGTGTTGCCGTAGGTATGATACCCCCCCGCGAAATAGCTCCAGTAGGCTTGCTTGCGAATCACCCAGGCATTGATCGGCTTGGTCGGATATTGCGGACCGTTTTCGTAGGCACCTTCCCCCAGACCGCAGGGTTTAATAGGCGTCAGATCGTAGTCCGCGTGTACCATAGGATAAATCTGCCCGTATTGGCTCCAGGTCTGAACCATGTTGAAATCCAGCCAGGGCGCCGTATGGAACCACTGGGAAGACGATTTAGTCGCGGTGATATGAAAGGTCATGAGCGTCTGGCTATAATCTTCAGACCCGGCCACGCCTTCGGTAATCCCCTTGGCCATGAGATTCCAAACCGTTCGTTCTGTCTCTGTATCCGGGGGGTTGTCTCCACCCAGAACCCAGAGGAGGTTCGATTTTGTCCGATAACGCTTTCCGAGGAACTTGCCGTAAGCGTGGGCGTTGGTGGGGTTCAGATACTTGAATCCGTCCCCTCGATAGGCTACAAACATGGGCACCAGGGCGACCACTAGGTCATGGGCCTCGGCCGTGTC
Source organism: Acidobacteriota bacterium (assembly GCA_022616615.1). Taxonomy (GTDB): domain Bacteria; phylum Acidobacteriota; class Terriglobia; order Versatilivoradales; family Versatilivoraceae; genus VFZK01. The sequence goes on along the minus strand of JAKEER010000735.1, from coordinate 4,605 downwards.
TATCACGTGGTCCACATGGTCCCAGTAGTCATATTCAGTAGCATTCTTAGGGTCGTTTCCGGGAGTGGCGTTCGGTCGAGCCGGACTGCCTTCAAGGAAGGCCAAATCGTTATATGCGTTGGGCTGCAGTACACCTGCACCTACCCGCTCCTCCGCCATGACGGCTACTGCCTGGATCACCGTGAAGCGTTGCCTGGCTCGCGTCTGGAGGTATAAGTTCACATCCTCCCTATTAGTCTTGTGACAGAGCAGCCAAGCTGTGTCACCTAACCAGAAGAAGGGTTTGCTAGTTTGCCCCAGTAAATATCGCCCAGTGGGATCCACTCGAAGGCGACTCGTCGCGCCCTGGATTTCTGTCCCGACCCCGAGTAATCCACAGGTCACCCCAAGAAACACTAGGGTAAGTTGAATCGTCTTCATCCAACCCAGGTGTTGTTGAGTGATCTTCAATGATCTGCCCTCCTGCTTGGCATTGCTTTTCAGTTGGATGCGTGCTGAGATTGGCTCTTTGAGAGGCCTCAACAAAACCCGAGAGGCCCATGCCACCTATTCCCAAAAGGATCGCTTCATTTTTCCGTTCTTTGAACAGGATTAAGATAGCCTGCGACGCTAACAGGTTCTATGAAAATCATAGGATGGTTTCCGCAAAAACTATCATTCTCAGTGTACGAGGTCCCTGCGACCTACGGACAGTGGAGGAGGAGAGTCGGCATAAACGACAAGAGAGATAGGATACGAAGAAGAAGCTTATCTCCCATTAGTACCGACGTTAGTTCCACCCGACATCCAATAGACTGCATCGGTCTTTGTGGCTTGACCGTGCTGGAACTCTTGAATGAGTTGGCCCTTGTGTAGTACCAGAATCCGATCACACAGGCCAAGTGTCTCCTCTAGTTCAGATGAAGTAAACAGGATGGCTATTCCTTGCTGAGCAAGCTGACTGCAGAGTTGGTAGATTTCCCACTTGGCACCGATATCGACGCCACGTGTTGGGTCATTCAACATCAGCACTTTTGGGTTGGTCGCCAGCCATTTTGCTAGGACAACTTTTTGCTGATTGCCGCCACTGAGCTGGACTACTTTCTTCTCCAGGCTGTCAGTGACAATATTCAACTGCCGCGCGTAGCCTGCGGCGGCGCTCCGATCCGCTGCTTCATCAATCAAGCCTAGCCGGCTGATCAACTGGTCCAAGATAACCAGAGTGGTATTTTTGCGGATCGACCAATCCATCATCAATCCCTGCTCATGACGGTTGGCTGGGATGAGTGCCCAGCCTCGCCGGACGGCGTCGCGTGGAGAGTGGATGTCCTGCTGCTGAGCGTTGTAGATAATTTCCCCGCTGGTGAAGTCCATAAGTCCAAACAAGCTACGAAAAATATCCTCGACTCCCGATCCTTCCAAACCCACAAAGCCGAGGATTTCGCCCGCATGGAGTTGAAAGCTAATCGGACCCGTTTCCGGGATTGGCCGCAGATTGCGGACGTCAAGGACGAGTGCAGCAGAGCTAACCGGTGCTCGCTGAGGGAATGTCTCTTGGATGTTTCGGCCGATCATGGCCTGGACGATCTGTGACATGGTGGTATCGGCAGTGCGCCAAGTGCCCTGGTAGCGCCCGTCACGAATGACACTGATGCGGTCGGCGATGACGAAGACTTCCTCCAAGCGGTGAGACACGTAAATGATTGTGATCCCTCGATCGCGCAGTCGGCGAACGATCTCAAACAGTCTCTCAGACTCGTGTTCTGTCAGAGCCGAATTCGGTTCGTCCATGATGATCATGTCTGAATGCTGCTGAAGTGTTCGGGCGATTTCCACCAGTTGCCTCTCACCGACCGAAAGCTTATCCACCTTGCAACGTGGACTGATCTGAATACCCATCGTGCCGAACACCTGTTGGGTGGCACCATACATTGAGCGCTCGTCGAGCAGGCCAGACCAGGACACCAACTCACGGTTGGCGAAGATGTTGGCTGCAACAGTGAGATGTGGAAACAAATTGAGTTCCTGGAAGACAATGCTAATGCCCTGTCGACGCGCGCTAAGGGGGTCACGGATCATCACGGGCTCTCCACGGAGAAGGATTCGCCCGCTATCCTGCTGATGGACGCCAGCCAAGATCTTCATTAGTGTTGATTTGCCGGCGCCATTCTCGCCGACCACGGCGTGCACTTCGCCTTGGCGGATGGAGAAACTGACACCGTCAAGAGCGGTGACTCCGCCGAAGTGTTTCGTGATTTTCTCCAACTTGACCAAGTTGTCTGACATGACCTCTGAGCCACCGTTTCTCGAGACGACCTCAGTTCCAACGTGCTACCGCTGGCCGCCTACTTCCCGGGCAGAGGTTGAGCGAGAGCGTTAAGATCAGTGAAGCTCTTGGCGATTAAATCCGCATACCACTTGCGTTCGACAGTTTCGTCAGTCTCGCGCTGGTAGATGCTGTCCACATTTTCTTGGGTAATCACTTCAGTACCGACGTTAACCCACCCCTTGACCAGCGGCTTGCCCTCGCGCAGGTATTGGACAAGCGCGAGTACGGGCAAGTAGCCTTGCAAATACGGATGTTGACCGACCACTACTTGCGCCGTTCCGGACCTAATGGCATCTAACGCTTCGACATTGAGATCGTAACCAGCGACGGCCCATTTGGCGCCCGAACGCGTCTTCAGCTTGGCCAAATTAGGGACATCATGGGAGCAAAGGCCCACGGCACCGACCATTCTCGGGTTAGCTCCAACCAGGTTCTCCCAAGCGGAGTAGTTCTGAGTGTTTTCGGAAGTTACATCGAAGGGTTCAGTAATCGTATAGCGGGTGCCTTCCATGCCTTTCCTAAACCCGTTGTAGCGTTCCACCAACACAGAAACCCCTGGCATGCACATTCCCACAACAATCTTGCCATTATCCTTACCTTGAGCTCGGAGAATCCTTTTGAGTTCCGAGGCGAGGATGACTCCTGACTGGTACTCATCCTGTCCAAACCAAGCTGCTGCCGCGGAGCCTAGGCTAGGGACGTTAGCAGTCATGACCGGAATGTTGGCCTGGCTTGCTTCCTTTATCGGAACAACCCACACCTCTCCTGGCTGTGGCACCACCACTAGGCCACTTTTCTTCTTCTGAACCATCCCCTCGAACATGGCAATCGCCTCGGTCGAAACAAAACTAGCGGGTCCCGTGACCTCAACCTCAGCATCGAGGAAATTGCCAGCATCCTCGGCGCCCCTCTTAATGACTTGTGTGAAGTGGTTCAGCCCGTGCAAAACATACCCGATCCTAATCCGTTTATCGGGCGGAGTAGCGTCGGGTGGAACGGTCTGATTAGGCGCTCCGCAGGCAGATAACCATGCGGCGATTACGGGCAGAACTCCGAATATGCAGCGACGTTTCACAGGACACCTATTTGGAGCCTCTTTAGCTCGCATGTACTTAACTGCCCGTTCCGGAACTTTCCCAAACTGCAATTAACTTATGCGCGTTCCACGGTTTCGCCCCGCACGCTGGAGCGATATCGCTTCGCTTGTACGGCCAAAGGCTGATCGGCTTTCTTTTCTTGGATCTTACCGTGGTCTTCTTGTGCCTCATGTCCAGCGTGACATTTATCGCCGCTTGATGACGTAATCAATCGCAACCGCCGCGATAATCACCACTCCTGTGACTATCATGCCCCAATAGGCCGATAGACCGACCAGCACCAAGCCGTTGCGGATCACAGCGATGATGAGGGCGCCCAGCAACGCGCCAGCTACAGAGCCCGATCCCCCGCTAAGGGCCGTGCCACCGATGATAGCTGAGGCAATAACCAGAAGTTCAAAGCCAGGGCCGGTGCTGGGATCCGCAGACTGCAGGAATGACAACGCCATGATGCCGGCGACAGCAGAAATGGTCCCCATAAGCATCATCACCAGCATCCGATAGCGCCCGATGCGAATGCCGGAAAATTGGGCTGCCTGACGATTGCTGCCAATGGCCTGGACACGCCTGCCAAACGGCGTCCGATTGAATAACACGTAGCCGAGTATCCCAACTAGCACCATGACCACTACACTGGTCGGTATGCCTAAGAGGGTACCACCACCGATAATAAAGAATGAATGTTCCTTCGAGAATTGACTGATCGGAGTTGCCTTGGAAACGACGAGCGCCAGGCCACGGTAGACACTGAGCGTGCCCAACGTAACAATGATCGTAGGAATGCGCAGGGTCACACTCAGAAAGCCGTTCAGCAAGCCACACAGCGCGCCAACGCTGAGGCCAATCAGCAATGCAAAGGGCAGCGGCATCCCTTCGCGTAAGGCAACGGCAGTGATGACATTCACCAATGTGAGAATCGATCCAACCGACAGGTCCACGTCACCCATCGATAAGACGAACACCATCCCGACGGCCATGATGCCGTAGTAGGAGGCTTGGCGGACCACCTGAAGCAGGTTCGTCGGTTCCAGGAAGGAGTCGGTCGCCAAGCCGAGCACCAACCCAATAACAAACAGCGCACCTACAACGCCGATTACATCTAGCTGGCGCAGGTGTCGCCCTAGCCGGTTCAGACGGCTTAGAGTTACCAGCGGCAGACTGCGGAACCAGAGAGCTGTCCTTGTTAATTCTCTCAAGTTT
>JAKEER010000107.1 GCA_022616615.1 Acidobacteriota bacterium | reverse complement strand
TGTCTCGCGACGTTCTGAACCCAGCTCACGTACCGCTTTAATGGGCGAACAGCCCAACCCTTGGGACCTTCTACAGCCCCAGGATGCGATGAGCCGACATCCTGTTTATCACCTTGTAATCCCACAGGAGTTGCGCGTATCCTCTTGGGAAAAAGGCCGGAACCCAAGCTCCCGTCCATGCCAAGCGACGATTGTCAATTTCGCGTCGGGGAAGTTGTCCAGCGGGTGAACCAACCCGAAGCTGTCGGTGTCGTCGCAGAAGTCCGCCGTGACCCACAGACGGGCGCTTGCATTTGTGTAATTGAGTTCCCCGGAGAACGCAGGGCCGTACCGCAGAATGCAATCCGCAGGTTCGAGCCTTCAGGAGGACCGTGGGATGACCTGGCCAAGAACCACCTATCCGGCCACGAGCATTTTGTCTTCGCGCTGACCTTTCACCGGCTGCGTCATCCACCGTCCCGGATTGCCCGCTCTTTTGCAACCGCGCGGACGCTCTTCTACCCACATCAGTTCAGGCCGGTCCTGAAGTTTCTTGAGAATCCTGGCAAACGACTACTGATCGCTGACGATGTGGGTCTCGGAAAGACAATCGAGGCAGGGTACATCCTTCGGGAACTTGACCTTCGCCAAGGTCGACTGGAACGAATCCTTGTTGTCGTGCCCGCGCGGCTGGCTCCGAAATGGAAGAGGGAGCTACGCAATCGCTTTGATGAATCCTTTGAAGTGATTAAGGGGACGGAACTCATCGGCCAAGCAGAAAAGCTGCGGCGAGGACGAGAAATAGACGCATTCCGCTGGATTGTCTCTTACGAAAGTGCGCGGTCAGAAGAGGTGCGCCTCGCGCTCGAAGAGACCCAGCTCCCGATGGATCTGTGGATCGCGGACGAGGCTCATCGAATGCGGAATCCTGAAACCTTGCAACACAAACTTGGCATGGCCTTATGCCGATGCGCCGACAACATTCTCTTTCTTTCAGCAACACCGGTCCTAACAGGTCTCGACAATTTGTGGTACCTACTGCGGCTGCTCTCGCCGGAGGAGTTTCGTGAATGGCCAGTTTTCGAGGAGCAGATGCGGGCCAACCGACTGTTGCTGACTGCCCAGCGTGCGTTGGGACAACGACCAGCGGATTTCCAAGCCGCACGGCAAGCCTGGACCCAATTCTCAAATAGCCCCCCCATACAGGCCGGCCCTACCACGGAATTTACTCGATCAGTTGACAGTCGGCTTCAGAACGAGGGCCTCGAAAGGCGCGACGTTTCCGAACTCCAAGGTGATATCGGCTTATTGAGCCCGACCGCACACATAATTTCTCGCACGCGCAAGGTCGAGGCACTACCCAATTGTCCCAAGCGGGATGCGGGTTGGTTGTTAGTGAGGCTTACTGACGAAGAGCGTGAAATCTATGAAAGCGTCCAACAGCTTTGCAGCCTTGCTTGGGGTCCCCAAGTGACATCATGGGGATTCCAGATGAGTCTTCTGATGGCTTACAGGATCACTGCAAGTTGTATTCCAGCAGCCCTGGCGTATTTTGAGGAGAAACTTCGACAGCCTACATCGCCGACTGAGGCCGAGGGGTTGGAGATCGACGAGGATGATGCTGAAGGTCCTCAAGAAGAAGAAACCGTGTGGACGCTGCGGGAGACGCGAGAGCGACTTCAACACACCCTTGATTCATACGCCCGCGCAAGCTTGAAGGACTCTAAGTTCGAAAAGCTAGTCGAAACCCTAGAGAAAATCTGGCTTGAAGATAAGAACGCTAGCCGAGACAGGAGGAAGATCGTACTTTTTTCCTATTTCCGCCGGACACTTGAGCACTTAGCCCAATCACTGAGGAAGCGCGGCTACGAAAACGTGATGATCCACGGCCGTATACCCGTTGATGAGCGAGAGCTTGCGATTGATGAGTTCCTTGACCGGGTGGAGATCCCTGTGCTTCTGACATCCGACGTCGGTGGCGAGGGCATAGACCTCCAGAAAGCTTGCGTGGTGATCAATTACGACCTGCCGTGGAATCCGATGGTTGTGGAGCAGCGCATTGGGCGGGTTGACCGCATCGGACAGGAATCACCAATAATCTACATTCTCAATTTCGTGGTGGAAAGGTCGGTCGAGCAAAGAATCTTACAGCGTTTACTGGCCCGCATTCGCATATTCGAAGAGTCTATCGGCGAGTTGGACGCGATTATCGGAAACGAGATCGAGGAACTCGCAGCAAAAGCTTTGCGGGGCGAACTGATTGGCGCAGAACTTGAGGATGCTGTACAGAGGACTGAGGATGCGCTGGCCATGCGGGTCAACGAAGCTAAGAGATTGCTGTCGCAGGTGGATGGTCTTTTGGCTTCAGACCAGGCCTTGATAGACGAAATCAACGCGGTTGCTGGAGAGCGTCAGATCCCCACAGAACGAGAGCTACTGCTTTTCCTGAATCGCTTTCTGGCCCAGCGTTACCCAGGCTGCCAGCTCCCAGAAGAAACATCGCGTCACGTAGTTTCCATTGACCTTCACGGCCCGCTTGCGCTTGATATCGAACGCAAAGCAAGCGACATTGGCGAGGATGCTCTTTTCTTTTCCCGGCGCATAGCCACAGGCTCAGCGTCCATTACGCTTTCTCGCGAAGCTGCGTACAGGCATCCTCGCACTGAATTGGTTCACGTTCACCACCCTCTATGCCGTTTCGCTGTTTCCGAGCTTCAGGGCAAGGAGGGGTACCAAGGAGCCGCCTTCTCCCTCACTATCCCTCCAGGATGCCTTCCGGCAGGCGAATATGCATTTCTGCTCGCTTTCTTCCACATTCCAACGTACCGGCCAACGAACAAGATGGTCGCCATTGTTGTGTCGAGGGACGGTCGCACTCTCTACACAGAGCCCGAGGAAACCACTCGGATACTTCTGGAGGTACTTGAGCGGGGAAAACACAAACAGTCAACGCCTTTGTCTGAGGTTGAGTTTGAAACTATCAAGCGCCGACTGCTGGACGGGCTTCATGAACTCAAAACGCAGTGGGACATTCGTGAGCGAAAAATGGATCAGGCTCGACGTGACCAACAGTACGCGTCTCAAGCAGCGGGCTACGATTACAGACTGTCTCGTGCGAAGGACCGATTGGAGCGGCTTTCGGAATCCAGTGCACAGGAGTTTGCGATTCGGATGGCTAGGGCGCAGTTAGCAAAAGCGAAAAGGGAACTGGAGACATTCCAATTATCCAAACCCAGGACGGAATGGCCTGGAATTGAAACGGAAGAGCTTGCCGTCGGCTTGCTGCGTGTGCAAGCGGGTGTATGACATGGAGAGGCGATTCATTCGTTTGGGCATTGACTACGGAACGAGTACGTCAAAGCTCGTGTTTCGCGACCCCAAGGCCCAAGACGGTGAAAAGGCATATGTCATCCTTCGGGAAGGTGCTTTTCGAATTCCATCCTCTGTTGCTTACACGGGACAAGAACTGATCTTTGGTTCCAGCCCGGAGCAGCACACCGACCTGGGCAAAGTGGCGTGGTTCCAAAGCGTGAAGATGCGCGTCGCCGAGGAGGTGACGGGAAAGTACGGGAGGTTTTGCTACGGCCCTTGGCCGAATGTGTCTGACGGCCCTTCTGCGAATGAGCTTGCGGTGCTCTCAGTATGGTTTCTCATTGGCGAAGCAGAGAAAGCCGTGTGTCACCATCTCGGATTTCCTAAGGAGATGGTGAGCCTCAGTGTAACGCTCGGCATACCCATGAAGTTTTTTGAAAACGAAATGCTGAGAAAAGAGTTCTTGCGAATTGCTCGGCTCGCGCGACGACTCCATGAGAAGTGCGGCCTACTGGTGGATGGTAGGCTTGGCTTGGCAACTGCCCGTGAACTAATCCGACAGTGCTCGGAGTTGCCCGACGAGATGTCTGTCCCCGACGGTGACTTGCGAAACCTCATACGTCCGGAATCCGAAGCTGCAATGTGTCCTACGGTAAAATCCCCGGCTGTCGCTGAGGGTCCGTACGCTGAGGTTGACATTGGGGCTGGCACCTCCCACGCGACTTTCTTCTCCATTCTTCCCGCGTTTCGCCACCAGCGTTGGCTGAAGGATCGGCTCTGCTTTTACGGAACGCGATCAGAGGCCGTCGGCATGGACGCTGTCGATGCTGCTCTCGCTGCTCGCAATCACATACCGCATGAACAGTCCTTGCTTTTGAGAGGACACGAGCGCGCCGAGATCGATAAAATTGGAACTGCTGCAATAGAGCAAATACTCCAGAGAATCCGCGAAAACTATGTCCTAGCCTGGCGCCCAGCAGCACCAAAGTTGTCCTGGGCAGAACGCGATCGTTTCAGGAATCACGAGGTTTTCTTAGTAGGCGGCGGAAGCCTTGTCCCCGCGATTGCACGAGTGCTGGTAACCCATCCAGACGGATACGATCACGAACTCCGGTTACGTTCTCTCGGCGTCCCAAGTGACTTGTCGCGAACAGATGGAAGATCCATAGCTCGGGAGGACATGCCCTTCCTGGCCGTCGCGTACGGCCTGACATATTACGCAGCGGAGATCCCAGAAACGTTCACTCCCGACCAGGTTCCGCCTGCCCCCCGTCCGCGCAAACCGCGACTGGACTGGGAAGAAATGTAACCCAAAGGAATCCTAGCCTTCGGAGCGGCGGCCGCGACACTTGTGGGATCGGCGAAACTTCGGCACTAGAACGAGAAGGGCCGAAGCTGCGTGAAGCAACTCCGGCCCTTGGGTGTTTAATCCTGGCAGCGACCTACGTTCCCACACAGTTGCCCGTGCAGTATCATCGGCCCGGCGGGGCTTA
>JAKEER010000734.1 GCA_022616615.1 Acidobacteriota bacterium | reverse complement strand
GACTGCCCGTGAGCGACGCGGTTCGAGTAAGTCATCCGAAAGTCATTCACGATGGATGTCGAGATTGTGCGAGTCCAGTTGCCATAGAAGTAGTTCTGGTGGAAAACGCCGATGTTCTGTGGGTCGGCGCCCCGCTCGGGGAACACGGAGGTGCGGCTGGTATCGTCGCTATTGTAGAGATAACGGCTGCTGAGCCGGTCTTTGGAGCCGAAGTTGTGATCCACCTTGGCGGTGTAATTATTTCGTGTGACGCCGTTCACAAAATTGGATCGAAAGTTGTTGGCGCCCGCCAGCGAATCCGGGGTGCGGTTGGGCAGCGGATAAAAGGACGCGACTTTCGCCGCTACCGGGTCAATGCGCGCGGAAGGAATACGATTGCCGGGAAATTGCGTGCGAGTGAATCGGCCGCCGACGTTCTGGGTGGAATCCGGATCATAGATCGGAATCACGGCGCCGGCGGCATTTCTCGATTGGGAAAAGTCTCCAGCGCGCTCAAGGGCTGTGGGGACGGTCAGCGTGCTAATTGCCCCATCGCGGCGCCGTGAACCTTCGTAAGCGAAAAAGAAGAATGTCTTGTCTTTTCCGTGATAGAGCTTTGGAAACACGACCGGGCCACCGACGGCGCCACCAAAGACGTTGTAGCGCAGAGGCGCCCGTTGTTTCTTGCCATCCTGAATCGGGGCGAAAAAATTAGCCGCGTCCAACTTTTCGTTGCGCAGATATTCGAAGAGAGAGCCATGCAACTCGTTGGTGCCGCTCTTGGTGGTGGCGACAATGACGCCGCCATTGGAGCCGCCGTACTCGGCCGCGTAGCTATTCGCCATGATCTTCACTTCGGCCACGGTTTCAACCGGCGGGTCCAGATCCACCTGGCCGATGCCAAGCCGCATGTTCTGTCCGGTGCCACCGTCAATCCAGAACATTTGTGATTGCTGTCGCGAGCCGGCCAGCGAAAAGTTGGGCTTCTGCCCGCTCTCGTAACCGATGAAAACAGCAGCCCCGGTGATCTGAATGAGATTCAGCGAGCGGCGATCGCCCAACGGAAGATCCTCAACCGCCTTAGCCTCGACAAGCTGGGCCACATCCGAACTGCGGGTTTCGAGAATCGGAGCCGTGCCGGAAACGGTGACGCTTTCACTCAACTCGCCAACTTCGAGCGGTATGTCCAATTCGAGACTTTGCCCGGTTGTAAGAATCAGGTCGCGGCGCACGAAACGGCGGAAACCAGGCTTCTCCGCTTCTACAACATACTCGCCAATGGAAAGCTGGCGAAGCGAAAAAAGTCCGCTTTCATTGGTAGTGTAGACGGTCTTCTGCTGAGTGGCGACGCTGGTGCCCGTGACTTGCACGCCGGGAATGACAGCCCCTTGCGAGTCGCGGACGATACCTGTAATGGTCGCGGTCGGCGATTGGCCAAGCGCAACGAAGGTCGTGAAAATAATGAATACCCCTAGACGAACCATGTGTGCATTGTCCCCCAAAAGTAGTGTCAATGCACCCAGGCTCGCGCCGCGAAAACCCAAGATACTGGCGAGTTTCATAGGCCCTCCTAAAGTTCTACTGAGAGAAACTTGGTCTGTTTTCTCAGCAACCTATGAGGGAGGTGGCGAGCTTGTCAAGCTTTTTTTAAGCTTTCCTGTAATGCGTTAGTTACGGGGCGCCCGCCAACCGCTGGCGTGAGCCAGTGGCAGCTGCTCACTCCCGCCACCTCCTCTTGCGCCAAGCTGCTCGCGCCGCTTGCGGCGTGGCGCAAGGGCAAGGGGAACTTGTTGGACGCCCGGGCCACCGGCTTACGCCAGTGGTTGGCCCCCCATAGCTAACGCATTACCTTTTTTGCTTTTTTGTAATGCGTTAGTTACGGGGGGATCTTTGGCAGCCACGACAAATGCGCTGTCTGCGTTTGTCGCGGACAGCTGTGCCGGTGCGGGAAAGCCCACGATGAATGCAGAAAGCGCATTCATCGTGGCTGGCCGCGGCGCTTTTTTGGAGGCACGACGCTCGTTACCCGCCGCTGATAGCCGGGATAATCGAGATCTCCGCGCCGTCCCGTATGTGCGTCTGAAGACCCCCGGTGTAGCGGACATCTTCGTTGCCGACGAATACGTTGATGTGCTCCCGGAGTTGAGCTTGCTCGGTTACCACACGGTCGCGAATACCTGGACACCGCTTCCACAGCGCTTCCAGGGCATCAGCCAGCGTGGCCGGAGGCTGCTCAATGACGATGTGGCTTTTGCCGGCAGCGAAAGAACGCAAGGGGCCGGGTATTAGAAAGGTGACCGGCATTCTATCGTTTCCTCCGGATCTTGCTCTTTCCCCGCGGCGAGCTCCGCCTCCCGGAGGTGGTCTGCTTAGTCTCTCGCGGCGCGCGGCTGACCCGGCGCTCCCCCACCACACCGCTCTTCACACAAACTACTGGAGGCAAGCCGTCGAGGATCTTCTTCCAGGTCTTCCCTTCGTCGGCCGACCCGTAGAGCTGTCCGCTGCGCGTGCCGAAGTAGATGCCAACCGGGTCCAGCGAGTCCGCCGTCATGGCATCGCGCAGGACGGTCTCATACGCTCCTTTTTTGGGCAGGCCGCGCGTAAGTGGTTCCCAGGATTCGCCGGCGTTTCGGGTGCGATAGACACGCAGGCAGCCCTCGGGAGTGCAGCGGAACTCGTCGGACTCAATCGGCAGGACATAGACGCAGTCCGGATTGTGCGGGTGGGCCACCATCGCGAAACCGTAGTCCGACGGCACACCGTGGGCGATGTCGTGCCAGCTTTCGCCGTGGTTGTCGGAGCGATACAAGCCCCAATGGTTTTGCAGGAAAAGGCATTCCGGTCGCGAGGGGTGCATGACGATCTTGTGCACGCACTGGCCGAATTCCGGATACTTCTCCGGCATGTGCACGACGCGGATACCACGATTGCGCGCCTGCCACGTGCGCCCGCCGTCCTCGGTGGCGTAGACGCCCCCGGCGGAAATGGCTACGTACATCCGCTCCGGATTCTGCGGGTCGAGCAGGATTGTGTGCAGGGCCAACCCGCCCAATCCCGGCATCCAGCGCGGGCGGTGCGGATGGTTGAACAATCCCCGCACCAGCGACCATGTTTCGCCGTCATCACGGGATTCAAAAAGCGCCGCCGGCTCGACGCCGCAATAGATCACGTCCGGCTCCGTCGGCCGTCCAAGGCAAATCTGCCAGATGTTCGTGAGCGTGGCGCCCGAGTCGGCCGGAAATCGAATCGGCGCCTCCTGAGGGTTGGTCCAGGTCCTTCCGTAGTCGTCGCTGGACCGCAAGAACGTGCCCCACAGCAGGCTGAAGGTCGAAGCCCACAAGCGGTGGCGTCCTTCCCGGTTGTCATAGGCCAGCGCATACGTGGCTTGCCCGTGAAAGTACGGTCCGGCTACATCCCAGCGCGCGCGCTCCGCCGGAGAGCGCAGCAGAAAGACTCCTTTCATTGTGCCGGCGAGTAACAGAACGTCGCCGCTCTTGACCTGGAGATGCTTGATTCCGCGATGCACCGTGGTAAGCGGCCCTCGCTGATCGCTCGGAGGTTTCGGCGCGGCGCTGGCCGACTGAATCGCCTCGAGCGCCGCCTGCACTTCGCTCGCGCGCTGATAGCGCAGCGCCGGTTCTTTCGCCAGGCAGCGCTGCATGATTGCCGCCAGGCCGGGCGGTATCCGGGCGGGCAGAGGCGGCGGCGGCTCATGCAGGATGGCGGAGCTGACCTCGAAAGTGGTCCGCCCGTGAAATGGCGCCTGACCCGCCAAGGCTTCATAGAGCACTACTCCGAGCGCCCACAAGTCGCTGCGGTAGTCTCCCGGCTCGCCACGCAGCACTTCCGGCGACATGTAAGACAGCGTGCCACCGGTCGTAACAACGGATTCCAGCGTGTCCATAGTCCGCGTCACCTCATCCTGCGCCGCTGCCAGACGACGTGCCAGGCCGAAATCCAGCACTTTGACCAGGCCTTCCGGCGTCACGATGACGTTGGAGCTTTTCAGGTCTCGATGAACGATGTTGCGCCCATGGGCATGGGTCAGCGCACCGGCTATCTGGGCGCCGTATCGCATCACCGATTCATACGGCAGCCCTCCGCTGCCGATCGAGACGCTCAGCGGCTTCCCCTCGATCAGTTCCATCACGATGTAGAACTCACCGCCGGCTTCACCCACTTCGTGCACCGTGCAGATATTCGGGTGGGAGAGGGCGGAAGCCGCGCGCGCCTCCCGCAGCAAAAACTGCCGGGCCTCGGGGCCGAGCGTCTCGGCGAGAAATTTTAATGCCACGTCGCGCCGCAACACCTGGTCGTGCGCGCGGTAAACCACTCCCATGCCGCCTTTTCCGAGCTTTGAAACGATCCGGTAATGCCCGAGCACCTTATCGATCATGGAGCGTTGCCCATATGTGACCAGCACTGCCGGCAGCGACCGTTCCGCTGGTGGGCAGTTATCGAGGATGAAGGCGGACCGCCATTTAGCGATAAGCAGCGACGCGTGCTTTGCCGCTGACCTGAAGTAGCGTTGAAGGTCGGTCAGCTGCGGGAATGAAGCACTACGCCCGAAAGCACGGAAGACGCGCCCGGCAAAACGCTGTTACACCACTACTTGATCAACGGTGGCCTTGGGCTTACAGCCCTGCTAGCACCTGTCCGCTTCCACTTGGCTGTCTAACGCGCGTCCCATTCCTTGGAGTGGCATCGACGACGCTTACCCGCACGTTGCCCTTCGGCGCAAAGAAGTGACCCTCCGACATGATCGAGGCGTGAAATCCCAGCAGGCCTTCTGTGCCCTGAAATCCGCAGGTCGCGGGGTTTCCTTGTCATCGCAGCCTTCGCTTCGCTCTCGAGGCACTCCTCGGTGCGGGCCTCTCGTCCTTCTCGAAGGGAACCGCCTTGAAGCCTGAGTCGTCGCCGTGGTGGATGTTGATGCGACCGCTCAGGGAGCCGTCCTTCTGGAGCTTCGCCCAGCCACGACCGCTTACCGGGTCGCACTCGTCGTTGCCGTCCCAGGTGAACTCGACGTATGGCCGGCCGTTCCGGTTCGGGTGATGGCAGTGCATCCACCCATCGACCGCGATGAAGCGGAACTGGCCTCCCTCGCCGCTGAACTCAATGAAGGCAGGCCCGACGAGGTCGATGGCTTCCTGGTCCCAGAGATCCATTTCGGCGATCCGCCACTTCCCCTCGACGCTCATCTCTCGTCCTCTCTTGGCCCGCGGAGGTTGACGCAAGCCTTAGCATGCGTTTCGTCCTCGGAAACCGGACACCGGCTCAAGCTTGTCGGCGGCATCACATCTCAATCAACCACCGGACAGCGGACTGAACTGCCTTGTTTCTCTTCTCCATGTCCGAGCTGCCGAGTCCATCCCAACATGGTATCGAAGTACGGAACTGCGATCTGAATTCCGTACCTTTTCAGTAACACGTAATCATATTTCAGATTATGCCCCACGACCTTGACGCGTTTCGCTAATAGCTGCCGAAGTTCTTTCAGAAGCGAATCCGTCGAGATCCCGTGGAGATCTGCCTGTATTATCGGCACATAGAATGCGTGACCTTCACGGACTGAGAACGCGACTCCAAACAGAGACGCTTTTCTTGGGTCCTTGTCGCTGGATTCTGTGTCGATGGCGCAGAACTCGGCGCTTGAGATCGCTTTCTTCAAGTCGCGCAAGCCTGCTCGATCAACAACGCCGATATACGCGAGGCACGGTCATTTACTTCTGTGACTAAATCGACTCGTCCCGGGCGCCCCAGGAGGCGGCCAAGAGATGGAAAACCGTACACCTTTAGCGTGCGTTTGCTGTCCTCGTCGTCCCTGACAAGTTCGCAAGTTGGGACCGCCGTTGATTCACCGTTCTGCGTAGACCCGGTTATGAATTCTGAACTCGTAGAGATGGAACGAGTCCCAGTCGAGAATGTCGAGAATGATCCCACTCAGCTGCTCGAGCGTCGCTTTTCCAGAAACTGTAAACTCTCGGGACCAGTTCGGAAGGAGATCCTGCTCACGAAGTGGGAGATCGCCGGAGGCGTCAGGGGCGTACTCGATGCGCAGCGAGTAGGTGCTGGGTGACGGCCGACTTGCGAGCCCGTTGCGAATTGCCTTCGATGTTGCATCCAGCGGACTCGGGCACTTGTCCGCTGTCGCCGGTTCTGCGGTACTCGCCTTTGAAGCTGGTGGAGCCGGCCTTGCGCCCGCGGGGGCGGCCGACGCAACTGGTCGCTGATCATTCGCAAGGTTCGACATGCCTCGCTTTGTCACTAGCGGTCCCCCTCCGGAGAACATTCACCGGCTATGCCGTCAGCGCGGACCCACGTCTACCACGGAGAGCTTGAACTTCCAGAGGCGACCAATCTTCTTGGCGGAAAGTCCACGATGCTCGATCAATGGGTAGACGGAGTCCTTCGCCATGCCGAGGTGCTTCGCAACACTATCCATGGTCCGGCCTCACAGCTGCAGCCAAATGCGTAGCCTCTCATCGAGAGTCTGACGATCGACAACGGTGATAGCGCCAATGATCTTGAGAACCAATCTCTCTTCTACGGCAGCAAGTTGGGCTTTGACGCCGGAAGGCGCATTGAGACCGGCTCCTTGCCATTCTTTAAGGGGAAAGTCTGTATTGAAAAGAACCGATGACACCGGAACAAGGAAAAGGTCTGTCCCTTTGCGACCGACAATGATCGCCGGGCGAACTTTGCGGCTGGTCAGGTCCGTGAACGGAATCGGAAGAAGAACGACGTCATTTCTCGAGCAGTTCATTGAAGATGTCGTCAGCGTCATTATCCCAGACCTTCTTGAGCGACTCTTCGGAGAGCTTTAACCAAGCCGCGCGCTCTAAATCCGACTCGACGGTCACGCGCACATGAGCGTGCTCGGGCAACGGCAACGGTTCCTGAAGAACCAGTTTGCCGTTCTCATAAATGGCGTCAACGATCATTGTCATGATGGAAGAATAGCCTTTCAGTCCCTTGTTTACAAGTAATCCTTCCCGCCCTCCGTCTCAAACCCGCAGCTGAATACCACGGCGCCGAATGAATCGACAGGGTTCTGACCCAGCCGATCGCCAAGCTGGCACCGTACGTGAAACCTGCTTCAGCGAAGTCTCTCGTTGGAAGCATTCTGAAAGAAACAGGTGATCCGTTCGGCACAGGCGAGAAGTGGGATTCGGACGCTTCTTGATACTCATACCTGGCTCTGGTTAACGTTTGGTTCCTGATCAATCCCTGATTAATCCTCATAAGTCGCCAAGTGTTTACCAATGCTGAGTCAAGTCGACGTGTGAGGGCGTCGCGGAAGGTAGGACCTGAATTTTGCACGCAAGCCTTTGTTGTTCACGCGCAAGGAACTTTTTGCACGTAAAGCCTTGTGGTGACTGGAATCGCCAATGTTCATTTTCAGAGTGGCCGAAAATCCTTATCGGTTGCTGGATCCCAGGGCGCCACAATTGGCCATGTTCTCTGTCTTACTCGGTCACCCTGCGGGTTGAGAAATGAAAGCATGGCAACGCTCAAGAACCGCACCCAGTGCGGTCTCGGCAGACAAGGCAGCGTGTAGCGTGCAAAACTTAGGTAGGAAATACCGAGAACTCTGACAATGAGACTTGGCACAACGAGTATTACCCTAAATCGACTTGGTGGATGGCGTGGATAGGCTCTGAATGCGAAGCGTCTAGAGTCAAGTGTGTCGTTAAACAAACCCGAAGTGCATCGTTGACAACAATTCGAGAGTCGCCATCCCAACACCGGCTCCCCTTGCCGGGTGCGTCTCGGGGGAAGTATCCATGCAGTGGCGGAGAGCCGTTAGGCGCCGCTCCGAGCGAGTGCCAGCCCTGGCCGACAAAGGTACGTGGCGCAGGGAGCTAGGTCTCCCTACATTGTCCTCCTCCAAGCTACCCTTTTGGAGAGCACTATGCCGTCTCTCAGTTACATCTTCCTTGTTGAAAGACTGGACTCATTCCGCTCGTTCGAAGAGCTTCAATCGGTAATGCATCATATCAGGGGATTGGGTTACGACGGTGTGGAGCTAAATCTCACTCCGCACCGCGCCTTCGAAATCAGCTTTCAAATATTTGTCCAACTGCTGCTGGACAAGAAACTCCCGATGGGCGGACTTGTGTCGCAGAGATACCATCCGTCCACCATGGCGAATGAACTCTGCGGCAAGAGTCTTGGTTTCGAGCACATTGCTAATCTGGTCCTTGTGTTTGCCATGGCCGAACTGCTGTCAAATTCGCCAAGGCTTGCATACCAGGACCAAAATGCCACAGTTTCCGTGCAGAAAGTGCGGCTGCAGTCAGAAGGAACCCTCGGCGGCCCATATGCGGCATGTCCGCATCCTCACAAGAGAGAGTTGTCTTCACCCCAGCGCAGCAGGGCTGCTTTTGCGAGATCCCAATGATAAAGCAGCACTACAACAGGCGTCGGCGAAGAAGGATGCAAGTAATGCGGCTCTGACAACAAAACCACGGATCATCATGAGCGGATTCGCCCCGACGGTGGAAGCCAACTACCCAAGTTTTAGCCAGCATTCAGCCGGAGCCAGTTGGAGCATTCTTTGTATAATGCAAATATGCTATAAATAAGCCACAAATAAGCTGCGAAAGGAACCAATGATTTGAGAACAAACACAGAGTCGAGCAAGCCGCCGATCAAAGTGTCTTTCCGAGTCTACGAAGCCATAAAAGAGGAGATCATCAGTGGAGAGTTGCCCCCCGGATGCACTGTTTCCGAACTTGATCTGGCCAAACGCTACCGAACGAGCCGAACTCCCGTACGTGAAGCCTGCCAATTCCTGCATAAAGACGGGTTTCTAGAGGCTGTCCCCCACAAGGGTTTCTTCGTATCTGAGATAACGATGAAACAGATCCAGGATATCTATCAGTTGCGGTTCTTGTTAGAAGGAACTTGCGCTCGCATTGCTGCTGAAAAGATCAGCGACGCGGAGCAAGCTGAGCTGGAATACCTGGCACGGCCGATTTCCATCACAGCCTCTAACCAGCAAAGCTTCCGACGAAGCAACGAGCAGAACAAGAAATTCCACGTGAAGATTGCTGAGATCACCGGCAATGATGAGATGATCAAAATTCTTGCGAATATACTCGACAAAATCACTCGTGCCCAGTACCTGGAAGCCAAGGCGGCTCCAATGATTGTGGGCCCTGAACACGAGGCGATCGTGGAGGCCATCGCACACCACGACGCTGCCGCTGCTGAAACGGCGATCACGGCCCACATTCAGAGTTCACTGGACCGGCTGATCAATGTAGTCTTCAAACGCGTAAGCAACCCTTCGATCAAAGCATTCAATTTCCAGAAGGTAAACAGCCGTCGCAGATCGTCACCCTGATCTTCGCGGGTAAACCGATTCCTTGCTCCTTGCGCCACCAACTATCCCGTCGAATGCCACCAGCTTGCGTCTAGTTCGTAACCGGCAAGAGATTTCAGCGGAATGATCCGGAAGAAACGCCGAGTCAGGCTATCCCATTTTTCCAGCTCCTCACGATGACCCAAAACCCGCCACACGGCCCATTCCCCCGGTCGTTTCACGCGCAGATCGGTGTTCCACAAGCAAAATCCATCAGCGCCAGCTGCGTAGTAGTCAAGCGCTCGTCTGCGAACTATCTCGGCTGGCAGTTCCTCGGGAAAGAAGTCGACATAGAAACGAACACCGCTTCCCCGAACCCACGCCGAGAAATTTCGCACCTCCTCCCCGGTAACCGCCAGATCATGCCACGGATGTAGAACCAGATGTTCAATCAGGCGTTGATCGACCCAGGTCTTGACATCCCAGCCGAACTCCAAAGCGCCACGCCGGGAATCGTGCACTGATTGCTGAAATGGCTGGGCCGGCGGGTTTCCTCCAATGGTCACCGCCAATTGCAATCGCTCTCCGCGTCTGTCTCCCTCTTGCTTGAGGAGAGCTCGAATCTCCTGCAGAAAAGTCGTCACGTAGCCAGCCTGGTGCAGGAGAAACTTCTCGTCCTCGGGAGCCTTCAAACGACGTGGGTCGAGACCATACTGTTTTCGAAAACTCTCGACGACCGGAGTCTCATAGCCGACAAACGGAAAGTTGCGCGTCAGAACAAGAGCGATTCCGTCAACACCATAGCCAAGCGCTTCGCGGAACAAGTTGAGATACTGACGTCGCACCTCAGGATAAGCGAGGCTGAGGCGCAGGGTTTTTGAGCCGTCCGGAGCGATGAGCCGATATTCAGGATGTTGGTCAAAAAAAGGGCCGGGAGTGCCATCATATGGCGGGGGCTTGGGACCGTCCAGACGGATCGACGCGATCAGTTTGATACCAATGGAATGAGCATACGACACCGCTTCCTCCAAAGGATCGATTCCCATTTTCCTGAAAGCATCCATCCCCTCACCAAAAGTGCTGAAAAACTTATCAAACTCATTGTCACCACCCTTGGGAACTGCTCCAGCTTTGGTCCTGAAGTAGGCACAATAGAACCCACGGAACGTTCCCCAAAGCATGGTCGAAACATCGGATCCACGCAGCGGCTCAAGTTCTTCGTGAAGTTCCTCCTTCGAGCGCACCCAGCGAAGCCAACCCATATCATTGATTCCGAGGATGCGTCGGGTTTCGCGACGCCCTACCGAACGTTTCATTTCACTGATCTCTCGCTCTGAAAGGGGAATCATTTTCAGATAGCTTAAATTCGCGACGGTCTCGTTAAAGTCTGTTCCCGCATGCCAGATTCGGAGTGGGTTATAAGCCTTACGAGCAATGATCAAGTCTTCACCAGATAGCTGAACGGCCTTCCAAAATACCTCCACGATATCTCGATCGGTGTAAACCTTCGCGTGCATCGCAGTCTTCTCGGCGCTGACTCTGAGGCGAACCTCACCCTCCCGAGCCAGCCAGGTGAATGCAGGATCAGAATCAAAGCGAAGCTTGATCAATTGAGGTCTATGCCAGATGTACTGGTAATTAATTCCCACGTAAACTGCGTGCCACCCTCTGACGGGCACTGCCAACCTCAGCTCGGGAGTGGGTGTCTTAGCACTGGGGCTCGCAAATAGCATGTTCCCCGAAACCGTTGCAGTTTCAAACGGCACCACCTTCCAGGTGCCGGGACGACCGTCCTTAGAGAGTCCTGAAGCAGGGCGACTCTTCGACAGATCCGCAACGTAGATTGCCGAGCTCTCGAGTTCCCAGTTAGAGATTCCATCACTGTTGGTGCTGGGCACGACGCGCCTATCGCGAGAGCCGATCCAGACTCCGCCGAATCCAAAAGCTAAAATAGTCAGAAAGGTCAGGATATATCTCGACCGGATGAGCAAGGACATTGGGTCAAACCTCCTGGTGACTAAATCGTCTTGTGAGCTGAAAGGCAGGCTTACTGGGCAGAGCCTCGATTCTCAACAAGGGTCGAGCATGCTGGCACGTTGTCAGTGTGGGCCAAGCGCAGTCAAGTCGGAGCGATTGCCAGGCCAAGATCCCCCTCTTGGAGACCTGCCAATCGGCCCACGCGGCAGATTCCGACGTAGCTCATTGCACACACAAGTCAGGAAAACTTCACAGTCTTGAAAAAATCGTCAGCCGGCAAGCTTGAGTGTTGTATACTAGAATAATACCAAAAGCAAGGCTTTTGGTATATCTCGCGATCTCACGGCAAAACAGCACCGGCGAAGGCCTACTTGGTGTGGAGTATCGATCTCAATGGATACTGCGACGGTCGGATGCCGCTCCTTCGATCGCGGGCGGAATCTTATGACGTCGAAGGGAGATCGTGTTACGGGTTGGGGGCGAGCAGCCAATTTGGAAAGCATAGGCCCCGCTCGCCTCATTCCAACAGGCCTTTTACGACAGCATCCATGCCGCCTCCGGAACGCCTCAATCTTAAACGCGAATGATCCACCAGCAGAAAGGTCAAATCCATGGTTCATTTGGGAGTTCTGGATGTAGCCATCATTGTGGGCTATTTCATTCTGATGGTGATCATCGGCATCTGGTCCCGTCGGAAGATCCACAACATGGATGACTACTACATGGGCGGACGCCGATTCGGAAAGTTACTCATGATCATGTTCGGATTTGGCCTTGGTAGCCATGCCGATACGGCGGTGGGGGTTGCGGCGCAGTCCTACAAGATCGGCATGGCGGGGATCTGGTACCAGTGGCTTCACATTTTCAACATTCCTGTGTTCTGGCTGCTCGCGGCAGTGTTTCGGCGGGCACGTTGCCTTACGACTGGAGACTTCTATGAAAAACGCTATGGTCCTTCAGTGGGAATTCTTTATGGGGCGATGGGCGTCATCATCAATATCGGTTATCTGGGGGTCATGCTATTTGGCTCAGGACGGCTGATTGAAGGTCTTACCGGAGGTGCGATCCCACTCGTCTGGTCAATCGGTCTCATGACGGCTGCTTTTGTATTCTACAGCTTGGTGGGTGGACTGATCGCAGCCGTGTGGAACGACCTCATCCAAGGGCTGATGACCGTGATCATGTCCTTCTTGCTGGTGCCTTTTGTCTGGAGCGCCTTGGGAGGCGCCGAGGGTGTAAGGATCAAGATTCCGGACCTGAACACCACGTTCAGCCTGTTGGCCGCTGGCCAGATTGGCCTGTTCTGGATCGTGATGGCTCACATCAATCAACTCGTCAGTGTTGTGGCCCAGCCTCACGTGATGGCCAACACAGCGGCAGGCAAACGCGAGATTGATGGACGGATCGGCTTCTGCGGTGGCGCCGCCCTCAAGCGGTTTTGCACCATTGCCTGGGCATTTGTCGGGGTCTTGGCGATTGGCTACTACGGCCAGAATAATCTGCATGGCGACCACGTGTTTGGCTCGTTGGTGCGCGATCTCCTGCCCTCCGGATTCTCGGGTCTCATGATTGCCTGCATCATGGCCTCAGTGATGGACAACGGAGCAGCCTTCATGCTGACCTCCTCAGCACTATTTACTCGAAACGTCATGCGAGGCTTTCGCCACGTAGAAAATCCGCCGCGCGAACTACTGATCAGCCGTGTCTTCGCGTTGATCTTTGTCGCCGGTAGCTTATGGCTTGCCTTCTCGTTTGCAGATGTTCCAGCCGCCATTCGATTCATGTGGCAGCTCGTCCCACTCATCGGCGTCTCTTTCTGGCTGGGCTTGTTTTGGCGCCGAGCCAATCGTTACGGCGCATGGGCAAGTTTTCTCGGATCCACAGTAGCCCTTTTGCTGGGCCATTATTATTTTGACTGGAGTGGAGATGCCGGATTTCCAAAGGTGGTATCGTTTTATCTGTCAGCCGGTCTTCTTTGTGGCGCAGCCGTGAGTTTACTGACCTCACCAGAGCCAGAAATGGAGCTCAATCGATTTTTCCTTACCATTAACACTCCCGTGGGGCAGGAGGCCAAACTGGAGGCCTTCGAACAGAAAGCGCTGGCTTCGGGAGAAGTTGCAAAGGACCTGACAGGACATCACTATAAGAAGTTGGTGAACTGGCGAGACTGGGAAATCCCGGTTCCCGATAAAGAGGCGGTGGCAGGATTCTTTGCTTTCCTCGGAATTTCTTTGGCTTTGCACTTCATGCTATTGGGGCTGTGCTGGTTCATAAAAGTTTGAAGTAGACCGAGCGGTGAATTGTCAAGCGGCAGGTCATCAGGAAACAGGATTGGGCTCCACCGCAGTGCGCTGCCGATGCATCCGTAGAAGCAAATCGCGAAGTCATTCTACCGAAAACAGCTCCACCAGCCTGCTGTCAACTCCTATGTTTGGTGCTATTAGGTTCTTGTTTCCGTTGACTGGAATAAAATCCTGAAATCAAAATCAAATTGGTGTTACCCGATGTCGACTCTTTGGTCTAGCGGAAAGCCATTAAAAGCTACTACATTTTTGTGGCTAGTCTGGTCCTCTGTTTCCAACGCGCAGAGCGAAAAGCCACCCACTTTTGAATCAGCTGTTGCTCCTGTTTTCAAAGCAAAATGTTTTGTCTGTCACGGCGGACCCAACCCTCAAGCTGGATTAGACCTGCAAACGAAACAGTCGCTTCTTCGTGGTGGTAAGTCAGGACGGGCAATCGTAGTAGGCGCGTCCGAGAAAAGCTTGTTGGTTGAAAAAATTGTGTCCGGCTCCATGCCTATGGGAGGGGAAAAGTTAAGTGATCAAGAGATCGCTCAAATTCGGCTGTGGATCGACAAGGTCGCACCCGTCGAAGATGAAGTTCCGTTAGCCACGCTGAAGGTATCAGGCTCAGAAGCGGGCAGCGAACACGATGTACTCCCTATTCTTCAGATGCACTGCACTGTTTGTCATGGCAAACGCAGACAGGAAGGTGGCCTCGACCTGAGGACGCAGGCTGGCCGTCTGAAAGGTGGAAAATCGGGGCCGGCATTGGTTCCGGGTAAACCCGAAGAAAGCCTTTTGATGAAGAGAATTCTTTCCGGCGAAATGCCTCCTCCTAAGATGTATGTAGAGTATGCTGTCCGGCCGCCTACTTCCAGCGAGGTAGAGGTGTTGCGCCGGTGGATCGCAGCCGGGGCGCCGACCGCTCCAAAAAAGGTGGCTACGGCCGAGGACATTGTCGATCCGCTCGTCAGCGACGCAGACCGGAGGTTCTGGTCATTCCAGCCCCCTGCCCGTCCAGCGATTCCCAAGGTCCGTCACCGGGAACTGGTTCGCACGCCGATCGATGCTTTTCTCCTTGAGAAACTCGAAGCAAAGCGTTTGGCTTTTTCTCCTGAGGCAGACCGGCTGACCCTCATGCGCCGCGCGTACTTGGACCTCATCGGTCTTCCTCCAGACCGTACTGACGTTGAAGACTACCTGAAAGATAAGCGTGTCGATGCTTATGAACGAATGATCGACGACCTTCTGGCATCGCGCCACTACGGAGAGCGCTGGGGGCAGTTCTGGCTGAACGCCGCAGGCTATGCCGACTCCGAAGGCGCCCTTGACCAGGACATGGTGAGACCTCACGCCTGGCGTTATCGGGACTATGTGATTCGATCGCTTAACAAGGACAAGCCATACGACCAGTTCTTGCTTGAACAGATCGCCGGCGATGAATTGGTCAACTACAAAAACCTCAAGGAAGCTACGCCAGAGATCATCGACAAGTTAGCGGCTACCGGTTTTCTGCGCATGGCCCCAGACGGAACTTATTCCCCAGGCAATAGCTCTATTCCTGAACGCTTCGATGTCATTGCGGACGAGATCGAGATCTTTGGCTCTGCAGTTCTGGGCCTGACGCTGAATTGCGCTCGATGCCACAACCATAAGTATGATCCCATTCCCCAGCGGGACTACTATCGTTTCAGCGCAATTTTGCAAGCCGCCTATGATCCTTATGACTGGACGATACCTGTAGCCGTGAATCGGTACAATCTCCGATTTCCGTCGCGTCATTTGGATATTGCCCTAGAGAGCGAACGTCGGGAGGTGGTTACTTTTAACGCGCCTCTGGAAGCCGAGATCAAGCGGTTAGAGGCTTCGCTGGACGCACAGTCCAAGCCTTTTCGGGAAAGACTCTTTGAAGAAAAGGTGGCAGGTCTGCCTCAATCGGTGAAGGAAGACCTGAAGAATGTCCTGGCTGCTCCTGATGAAAAACGGACTGAACTGCAGAAATACCTGGCTGAGAAGTTTCAAGAAATCGTAAAGATCTCCAGTGAGGATCTGGTGAAGCGTTTCGCGGACTTCAAGCCTGAGGCCGAGCGAATACAGAAGGCTATCGACGATCTTAAGAAGAAACTTCGACTGAAGCCCCAGATTCGCGCCCTCTTTGACATGGGTGACGAACCATCGACAGCTTATTTGCTCCGTCGAGGCGAGGCACAAACGCCAGGCGAACAGGTTCAACCAGGCGTGCCCTCGGTATTGAAGGCAGGCCTGACCCCCTACATGGTGATTCCTCCTCCGTCAAACCCTCAAAGCAGCGGGCGCCGGTTAGCGCTGGCCCGATGGTTGGCGCAGCCCAATCATCCATTGACGACGCGCGTCATCGTGAATCGCATCTGGATGCACCACTTCGGCAGAGGATTGGTAGCAAGCCCGGCCAACTTCGGTCGCACCGGTGTTCCTCCTTCTCATCCGGAATTGCTCGACTGGTTAGCGACCGAATTTGTTCAGAATGGCTGGAGCCTCAAGACGATACATCGACTCGTCATGACTTCAGCGGCCTATCGACAGACCTCGAGAATTGCCGCTGGAGTTCAACGGGCTGATCCTGACAATCTCTTGTTGTCTAGAATGCCGCTGAACCGCATGGATGCTGAAGTGTTATATGACTCCATTCTGAAGGTGACGGGTCAGCTCGATCGCGTGCAGTTTGGGCCGCCAGAAGAGGTTGAAACCAATTCTGAAGGCGAAGTCTTTGCTAAGGGCACTAAGGCGGGTTGGCGGAGAAGCATCTATGTGCTTCAAAGACGCAAGACCCCGATGACAATCCTTGATGTTTTCGACCTGCCACCTATGTCACCAAACTGCATCGAACGGCGACAATCGATGGTGACGACTCAAGCCCTGCACATGATGAATAGTGACCTAGTGAAGCAGCACGCGCGATACGTGGCTGGCCGGCTGATCGATGAGTTTGGAGAGGACCAAGCGGGTCAGATCAAAAGTCTCTATCTTCGCGCTCTGTCCCGTTATCCAACGCAGCCGGAAGTCGACGACGCCCGAGTCGCGATTGCTGAACTCACAAAGCACTGGAAAGTGCACTTGGAGAATGAGAAGCACGAAGCACCGAAATTGCCAGCGGCTCAGTGGAGAGCTCTAGCAGACTATTGTCATGCCATCCTGAGTTCGCCAGAGTTCCTCTACATTGATTGAGCGGGTTTGCGGCAACGGCGGTCATGTTTACCCCTCTCGGTTACTTTTGTGACAACAGCAGAGAGAAATACCCTTTGTTTACGTTCATTCTGTTTTTCCGGGAATAGACTATGTTCAGCAAGGGCATGATACTTCACGATAACAAGACCTCTGTCTTATCTCGCCGCGATTTTTTCTGCCGCGCAGCCGACGGACTGCATGGTGCAGCTCTGACTTGGTTGCTAGGGCGCGATTTCTTTTCCTCATCCTCGCTGTTGGCTTCCAGTTCGGAGCGGCAGGTTTATGACCTCAAGCCGCGGACTCCTCAGTTTGAGCCAAAGGCTAAGTCAGTCATTCATCTTTTCATGAATGGAGGACCGAGCCAGGTCGACCTGTTTGATCCCAAGCCCGCTCTCGAGAAATTTGCAGGCTCAGCTCCTCCCAGAGACATCGTGGCCGAGTTGGAGTTCGCCGATCAAATTGGCACGATGTTCCCTTCGCCTTTCAAGTTTGCCAAACATGGCCAGTGCGGCATGGAGGTCTCCGAACTCTTGCCGCACTCGGCGGAGTGTGTGGACGACCTCTGCCTGATTCGCTCGATGTACGGCGAACATTTCAATCATGAGCCTGCCCTTTTCCTCATGCACAGTGGCCGCACGCTGCCGGGCCGGCCCTCGCTGGGCTCATGGGTGGTCTACGGTCTAGGCAGTGAAAATCAGAACCTGCCAGCCTATGTGGTATTAGATGATCCCAAGAGGTTGCCAGTCAACGGGCTTCAAAACTGGCAATCGGGCTGGCTGCCGCCGCTCTACCAGGGAACCCGTCTCCGCTCGGAGGGGACTCCACTCTTAAACCTCAAGCCCGGTGAAAATCTGCCTAAGCCACTGGTGGAAGCGCAGCGCACGCTGCTGCGCCGGCTTCAAGAAGGCCATCGAGAACAGCGGCCCGGCTACCCCGATCTGGATGCTCGGATTGCCAACTACGAATTAGCTGCGCGAATGCAGATTACCGCCACGGATGCACTGGACCTGTCTCAGGAGAGCGAACAGACGAAGGAGACGTATGGGCTGAACGACGAGATCACCGCGTCGTACGGGAAGAGATGTCTGATGGCCCGCCGCCTGGTGGAGCGCGGTGTTCGGTTCGTTCAGATTTATATCGAAGGACAAATCTGGGATGCCCACTCTGACTTGGCAAATAGTTTACGGTACAGTTGTGGTAAGACGGACAAGCCTATCGCGGCATTGCTGAAAGATCTGAAACAGCGAGGGCTGTTGAGCAGCACTCTGGTTATCTGGGGCGGCGAGTTTGGGAGGAT
>JAKEER010000733.1 GCA_022616615.1 Acidobacteriota bacterium | reverse complement strand
GCCGCCCCAGGTTGCAATTTGGCACCCAGCTCATGCTGAATTTCAGTAAGCAAACTTTTTTCCATTTCAGTAGTCACCGCATTCACGCGCTCTGCACGCCGTTCCCCTCCGCGCCTCAGCCGCGCTCCAAGCGTCACTACGAATCCCCGCGCAAGATTCTCCCGAGCTGTCACGCGTCGTAACCTCAAGAGGGTCAATGCGTTCGCATCCAAACCCCGCCAAAGCGAGCGCAATTTCCATTGCTGCACTTCCCTCTTCTTGCCGAACAAAGCGCAAGCGCAACATACGGAAGGGAGCGATCCCGGCGCACTATGCGCTTCTCTACTATCTACTGCCCACTTGCCTCTGACTCCTGCCCCCTGACTTCTGACTTCTGGCCTCTGACTCCTGATTCCTGATCCCTGACTCCTCAATCCGCACCGTAGCAGAACGCGATCGGGAATTGCAAGGTCGGTTGTCGTTTTTCTTGGGCCGGTTCTGTGGGCAGGACCACGAGCTGCCTAAGGCGAAGAGGTGGCGCAGACGCAGTCTCTCATGTCGGCGTATCCGTGGGCACAGGCAGTTTAGGTTCTTCGGCGAGACGGTCCAAAAGCCCCCTGGCCGTGAGAATCTTCACGCCTTCGCATTCCTGAAGGGCGAGGAGATGATTGTCGCCTGAAACAATGGCATCGGCCCGGGCGGCAACGGCGCAGGCCAACACGGCGTCTCATCAGGGTCGGCGAGGATCACCCGGGGAATCGCGGAAGGAAGAACCAGCCAGGCGAGGGCCGCATACCCCAGAACCAGTTCGGAACTCTTCACGCCGGCGGCGGCCAAACGGCTAGCGAACTTGGGACGGGTCAGGACATCCTGGAGTTCGGCCAAGAGCGGCGCGCTGGTGTAGAGTTGCACGAAACCAAGGCGGGCGGTGTCCAACACCTTCCTCGGTAGCCCGTCCCAGAGCAAACCAGAGACGACGGTATTTGTGTCAGCCACCACGCGCATCGGCGGCGCGCCTCGCGGCTCGTGCTGCCTCGATTTCGCTTTCGACTTCCGCGGGGGTCAAGGGCGGCGTCTGCTGGGCGGCCAAGCGGTCCGCGTTGGCGAACAGTCCTTCGACCCGGCGGCGGCGGATTTCCTCGCGGAGCAATTGTTCCAGCGCCTCCGGGCGCAACAAGCCCGCCGCTTCCGCCTCTCCCGCCAGCTTCTCGGGGAGAGTCAACGTTAGTTCTTTGGTCGCCATCATTCACACCCTAGTAATATGCCTCCGAAAGAATTATACGCGACGCTTGCCGCCCCCAACAAGAAAGACCACGCCTGGCCTCCGCACGACCGGGTCCCATATCCAAACAACGCACCTGACCCCTGATTCCTGATTCCTCAGTCCGCACCGTAGCAGAACGCGATCGGGAATTTCAAGGTTGGTTGTGGTTTTTCTTGGGTGGGAGCTGCCCAAGGCGAAGGCGTTGGCCTAACGATAGTCGGGCGAGGGAACACTCAGAGAGATTACGCAAGCGGGCCCAACTATCGAAACACGGCGGCGGCCAGCTGTAGCTGTTCGAGAATCTGGTCCTCTGGGATGACAGTCTCCAGGATGATCGGTATCCCAGGAGGAATCAGATCGGCAACTTTGTGAAAGGACTGCATCGCCGTGAAGGAAATGGCATCGTGCTTGCTTCGGGAATTAACTTCGCTCATGTGAACCTGCTTGAGCCTATCTGCGAAACGGCGCAGGAGCAGCGCAGCCTCGCTCATTGTGGGATCGACTTGACGAGCGTGTCCGATGTCGAAACAAAAGGAAGCGTCAGGGAAGTCTCTGAAAAACGGTTCGAGCTCAGCCACTGTGCGGCCAATGGGCTTTCTCTTGTCCATGTTCTCGATGCACAACCATTCGCCAAATCCGCTCCATAGCGGGCGGTTCTTGATGACGTCGGGGTGGAGAATGATCGGCCAACGACGAGGTAGAAGCTGGCGGAGCATGACGGTCGCCCGCTCTTCTGATACCTTCTCCAGCGCACTGGGGGCATGAAAGGAAACGTAGTCGAGGTCCGAGAGGTCGAGCGAATCCAAGTCCGACAGCAAAGGCTCCAGTTCACCTTCTCGAAGGGCAGATAATTCAACTGCCCGAATGCGTCTGGCCTGAATCATCTTCAGACCGCGACGGTAGTCACCGAATGCGAGAGCACCTGTCGAGAATCCGATTGGACGCATCTTCAGAACACTCCGTATTTTCGCGTTAGCCGAGCCAAACGCGGATTTTCGTCGAAGAAGATCTTCTCTAGGGCCTCCTCAAATCGACGGCACTCCCGCTGGATTTCGGAGAACTTCGTGTCGGTTGCCGCTGCGTCAGGTGCGAGCCTCTGCAGCTGTTCTCGGACCGTGTTATCGTCCAGCTGGGCGAGAAAGCGATCATAGATGTCCAACAAAGTGCCGGCAGTATCCGGCTCGGGATGGTGGAGGAGTACTTCGGACACAATCTCTAATGGTGTTCGATGCACAAAAGTCACTAGGTAATCGACCATTCCATCGACCGCAGGCTGTCGAGCAAGCTCGGCATCTCGCTCCGCGACCCAGTCGGGGTCGCAGCTAAAACAGGTGATCAAGCCTGCGGCAAAGATCAACTTGCGCGACATCTGCAGCTTCACGTTGCGAATGGCCCAGCCGTCGCCGGCTCGCTCGCGGTATTTGCTCGCGTAGTCGACGCACATGGTACGCCAGAAGCGATGCACATCGTTGAGCAAAAACCGCGGCACCTTCAATCGGAAGGAACGGAAACCGTTCTCCAGGTACCGTTTGATGATGCCACGAATCACGCGCTCATAGGCTTCCATCCGGTTAATAGCCTGAGATTCCAGAAGGAGCAGCATCCGTTGGGTCGTATTCCGGTTAGTGTCGTCTTGCCCACCGATCTGGTGAATCAGACTATGGCTGAAGGCAAGGTTGCCAAACATGCCGGTTCGTCCCGGTGGCGTGAACTTCCCCTTTGCAAGCAGCGCTGCCATTCGGCGGCCGGTCTCCGCGTGCCCGTGATCAGCTTCACCGTCAATCAGCAGAGTCCAGTCGAGATCGCTACCAGAGGTCCATTCTAACCGGGCGAGTGAGCCGAAAACGACAAGACTAATGTCCGTCGTTGGCAGAACTCCGGAAACGGCTCAATCGACAATGGCCAGCCATCGCCAAGGCCGAG
>JAKEER010000732.1 GCA_022616615.1 Acidobacteriota bacterium | reverse complement strand
GCGGAGCGGCGGAATCCTGTGTATGGTCCCGATGCGACGCCGGAACGTCGGATTGATAGTCCCCTCTGCCGGCCAGAACCTCGGATCGACAGTCCCCTCTGCCGACCGGAACATCGGATCGATGGTCCGATGCACCCTCCGGAAGCATGATTCTTGGCCGCTCCAGGCGGGGCTGTGGCTTTTCTGTACATAGTCTTCATGCCGTCTCCCGCCGCTTCAAGGCCTCCACGAGCCCATCCAGGTCATCCACGTCGATGAGGTAGCGGCGCCCCAGCCGGATCCGCGCCAAGCGCCCGTCCCAGATCAGGCAGCGGATCGCCCACACGGTGGTCCCGAGGTAGGCGGCGGCCTCGGGGAGGGTCACCAGCCGCCTCTCGCATGTGGGTTCCAAAATCTTGAACTTCATCTCGCCGTGCCTAGCTCCGTCATCTTAGGAAGCTAACAGAAAGTTTTCTCGGGGTCGGCTCGTGGTGCCATGGGTTGCCGCTGTGGTGCCACGGGGGACCAGAAGAGTAGGGCGTTTGAAACGGGATGCTTAGGCCGCCCTTGTTGCCAGTGTTGCCAGTGTTGCCACAAAGAGAAGTAGTAGTCCCAAGTATGGTGCCGATTGGGGCGCCCTCGAATCCGAGAACCTCTTGGCTTCCTCTACACCGCAATGGGTGGCAACAGTGGCAACACGCCCTGCGGCCAATCCGCAAGGGCCTGCAAATGGAAACGCTTAGGGATTTCCGGTCCGTTGCCAGCCTGATGGCAACGGTGCTGGCACCGGCGCGCGGCGGTGGAAACATGGGCCTAGAACTCCTCGCTATCGGAAAAATCGCGCTGGTCCTTGGGCGGCGGGAGGGCCGGAAACTCCTGCCCCAGCAAGGCATTCACGGCCTTTCGCCCCAAGCACCACACACGCCGCTGGCGGTTGCCCAGCCGGACCATATGCTGATTGCGTCCCTTGTTAACCGCGCTCATTAGTCCTTCGCGGTTCAAGTCTCGGGCAAGGCTGTGCCGGTAGGTGGGGAACGGTTCTCCCTGGGCATGGCATTCCTTGATAACTGCCGAGACCGCCGTTTCTGGGTCGAGGAACAGGTTGTCGTCGTCGTACCATCCCATGACCAAGCGGTGCCACTTAGGATCAAACTCTTCCTCGTTTGACCCCTTGGGGATGAAAAAAGCCCGCCGTTGATGGGCCAAGGAGTCAAGAACCGTCAAGAACCTCAAGGTCGGTCGTTCACGCTCGACCACCTGGGCCTGCTCTCGCGCCTGGGCGGTGAGCGCGTTCCAGCAACGATCTCGGTAGGCTCCTGCCTCCTCAGATGACAGCGCGCCGACTGCCTCGGCATACCTCAGCGCCATCTCGACGCCGAGCCACAGGTGAGCCACCGTTCCAGGAATGCGGAGGTGTTCGCCCTTGACCGTGGCCAACGCTCGCCGTTCCTTGAAAATCCCTTCGAGTTCCTTCCGGAGGCTGGACATCTGCGGCGCGAGCCAGGCGATGTAGCCTGCCATCGCATGCGCCAGCACGTCCTTGCGCTGCTGCGCCTCACTCACGATTTCAAAGTTGATTTCGTTGCGCTCCAACTCCAAAACCAAGGTTCGCGCCAGCAAGCTCTGGCCCGGCGGGTGAGTTTCCCCTGTGGAGATAATGAGTCCTCGAGGCGCATACGTGGGTCGCAGGCTGGCGTCCGGTCGCATTCGGGCGCGCCCTTGGAGGTTCCCCTGCGCGCGCATGACGAGGCCGAACTTCGACTCAAACTCCCGTTTCTTGAGCGGCGGCGGGGCGTAGTCGTCGATCGCAAAGGGAACATCCTTGAGCAGGAAGGCTTGCCGCTCCAGAGCGTTGGCCGTGCTGTTCCAGCCGCCCGGCAGGTGCTTCTCATCGAAGTCGCCGAAGTGCGAAAGAAAGAGCCCCACCAAGGTAGACTTGCCCGCCCCGGTGTGTCCCTCCAAGTGGATCGAGAAATCGGCCGGGAAAGCGTGCGCCAGCACCGCTCGAAACATCGCGGCGAAGAGCGGAACGGTCACGGTGTCCGGGGCCATGTCCAGCAGTCGTAAGGAAACCTTCATAGCCTCCGCCGGCGCCTGCGGTTGGAGTGGGAGCTGGTACCGATCAAGTCCGGTCCCCAAAGCGACCTGGACCTCCTCCATGCCTACCGCGCCGCTGGAAGTCAGAAAGACCCACTTGCCGTCGATCAGGCGCCAGCCGGTGTGAATGAACACGTGCCGAATCTCCGCATGAGGAGACAGCCGCTGGATAGCTTCGCGGAGGCGGTCCTTCGCGCTAAAGCCGGCGCTGATTACGGCGGCATGTCCCCATAGTTCGGGAACCCAGCCCATGCCGCTGAAGCGTGCCGCCGGCACTTGAACCCGAGGCAATGGCCTGCTGTCGCCGAGTGCTCCCTCGAGGACAAAAACGCGAGTCGTTTCGGCGCCGTCGTCTTGGATTACTTCCTCAACAATCTCGGCGCTGAAGTTGCAAAGTGAGGTCGGGATGCGGTGGCCGTCGCGCTCCTTCAAGAAACACATCTCGCCGCGGCTGATAACGTAGCCTGCCCTCGTAGGGTCCGGGAACGGCTTCTCCATTCCGTCCTTAAGGCCGTGTTCGAGCTTCTTGCGGATCTCGTCGTCGAGGTGGGGCTCTTTCATCGACCTGGCGGCCTCGAAGAGCCGCTGAAAGGCGGCGTCGTAGCCGATGGCGCCGGCACTGACGAAACGCCCCATGATGAACCCGGAGGTGTTCTCCTGATTGTCACGGTTTCCCTTTTCCGTCACGGCCAGCTTCTCGCATTCTTTTGCCAGCCGCCTTTGGGCCATTTCTCGAAAAGCAGGCGACACTTCGTTCTCGCGCTCGCCCGCCGCCGCCTCCCCTTTTTCCGGCTGAGGTCGGAACAGGCGCGGCTCGAACGCCGCCAGAGGGCTGGAGAGGAGCTCGTATCGCTTGCCGGAGGCGTGGGTGGAGCCCGCCGCGAGGACGTACTTGCCGTCGGCCTGCACGTCCAGCCCGGGCAGCCCCTTGGTGACCTTCTTGAGCATGCGGAGTAGCTCATCGGAATACATAAAGTAGTGATGTTCGCCGCCGCCGCCCGTGCGAACTCGGTAGGTGCCGACGAACTTTCCGTGTTTGTCTTCCAAGAGCGCCAGCGACTCGTCCCCGCCGTTGCGCGGGTCCACATCGAGGACGACGGTGTCTGACGGTTTTCCAGTTGCGATCCCGATGTTGGCCTTGGGGTAGGCGGTCCACCACTCTCGTATCTTTTCTGGGTTCTTGGTAGCGTCTTGGACGCCGTGGGGAACCAGCTTTCCGATCGGGTGCTTGCCGGGGCTGTTGCAATGCGGGTTTCTGCAGCCGCAACGACCGTCCACTACCCACCAGAGCGGGATGACGGCAAGGTTTCGTTCAGAACAGTGGAGTGCGTCTTCTACGATTTTGGGTTCCATCGTCCCTCACTTTTTCTTGTTCAAAAGTACCGACGCGCGACGATGGTTGCACAAACACCCACTTGTTTCCGATGGTGTCGCTGGGGAGTTTCGAGGGGGGGGGTCAGAGGCGAATGAAAAAACGCCTTGCGGAACGCAAGACCTCACGGACGTGCGCTCGGTTCTGGTCGCAAGTGTCGGCACTGTCGTGCGCGGTGAGCACTAACGCAGCTTTCCAATCAGAGAGACGAGGCCAACCCTCCCCTAGCGCCTTCCGAATCAGCGCCCAGCTTTCGGGCTTGAGGCGCGGCCCGCGCGCTCTCTCCACGCGGATGCGTATGGGCCGCCGCCGGCCGCGGAGCTCGACGCGGATCTCCCGAAGATTCCCCAAGCCGCCGAAGCCTGACACGACTCTACTAGCGCTCCGTTTGAGCACGGTGACTCCGGGCAGAAGTTCAACCGTTCCCAGCCTGTGCTCGAAGCGGAATGGGCGACGGGAATGCTTGCGAAGCTCGTCGCCCAGCGCAATCCGAAAGCGCGCTCGCTGCGCCGCTCGCAGCAGCCTCGCCACGCGCCGCCTAGTCTCCCTCGTGTGCCTCCCCAATAGGCGGCGGCTCAGCGTCACGGGAACGATGGGAGCTCCGATCCAGTCAGGTGTGCGGTCGGTCGTCTTGCGAAGGAAGCGACCCAACGCAAGATAGTCGCGGGCGCGGGGCGGTGCTGGCATTGGCTTTCTGGGGCGTCTCATTTGAGCGCCTCCGTCTCGCGAGCGTCGCACAGACTCGCGGAGATTAGCTGCACCGAGTTAGAAGCCTCAATCCCGTTGCTCGTAGGGATTGACAGGATGTTCTTGATTCTCTGTTTGGAAACCTACTCAGCCTGGCGAATCAGCTCGCTCAGCTTCATTTCCAGGGCCATGGCCAAGCCGTTGGCAACTTCGATTCCGACCCCTACTTTCCCCAACTCAATTGAACTGATGTAGGTTCGATGGACGTTCGCCCGCTCGGCAAACTCCTCCTGCGATAGGCCGAGCCTTTCCCGCTCGCGCCTGATGACGCGCCCGAAGGTAAGACGCGAGAATCTACTTGCCTTGCGCACATCATACTTCTAGTATCCTGCATACCATCAATCTACAGACGATCCTCTACAAGAGGCGGTGAGACTGTGGATTCTCAGGTGGTAGAGCTGCTGGGCCGGAACAGGTTGGTCAACGACCTGCTCCAGGCCGGCCTGGAGGTGGCCCTGCCGCTCCGCGACCGGGGCGTGGACCTGATCGCCTACGCCGACCTGAGCGGCACGGTGAGGCGGTTCGTCGCCCGCCCCATCCAGATGAAAGCCTCGCTGAAAAGCAGCTTCGCCATCGACCGGAAGTACGCCCGGATCCGGGACCTGCTGATCGCCTACGTGTGGCACCTGGAGGAACCGGCCAAGGCCGCCGTGTATGTCCTGACCTACCCCCAGGCGGTAGCGGTAGCGGCGAAGATGGGGTACACGCGCACGGCGTCGTGGCGGCGGGGGAGGTATGTCAACACGCGGCCTAGTCCCCGGCTGACAGCACTGCTAGAGCGAAGCAAAGTTTCTGGGAAGACTTGGTGGGGTGTAATAGCCGGTTCACCGGCAAGAAGTAGCGAGTCAGGCTGAATACTTGCTCTTGTAAAGGGACCAAAGCATTGTGATCTTGATTCTGTAGAGGACCAAAGGGGAGCTTACTCCGTAATGGCGGGCAATTGAATCAGGGTTCTGTCCGTCCATCAGACCGATGACAAGGGGTGCATACGGGACAAGCGCCGCCGCCCCTACTCCATATGCTGCCTCTTCATTGGCGGGATTGAACTCACGGTAGCCGACACCATTTGATCCGGTGATGATTCGCGTCGGCTCATGCCCGAGGACTACGTGTGAAATCTCCTCCATCAAGGTGGCACGCTTCCGCTCCGTGGTATGAGTGGGATTCAGGATGCATACCTGCCACCCATCGGGAAGGCCGACTGTCACTGCCGACCACTGCGAGCGGAATCGAGTGTTTAACCTGTTGCGGATTCCAGTTGGGAGCCCCCGAATGGATGACAGGTAAACAACATGAATCTTGACAAATTCCGCTAGGGCAAACGGATCTAACGGGTCTTCAAGACTGGCGCCAGCAAATTCCCGGATTTTCAGCCCAGCTCGTTCATAGATTCGCCCTCGGAAATTCCGAGGAAAGAGCGGGACCTTCCTCAACGCCTGCCTCGTCGCCCCTTGGCAAATTGCGCATACGCAACCTTAACGACGTTGGCAATTGCCTGTGCTGCCTCAGCACTCAGGTTTCTGTCTGCGCGTAGATGCGCTTGTATTACCTCGAGGGTTTCTCGGTTTGATCGCGCTGACCCACTTGATCTTGCAGATGGTTCGACGATCTTCTCAATCGGCACTTCCGCCCAACGCACCAGCTTCCCAAGAGTGTCCACATCCGGCTGCGGTCGCTTTCCTCCCTTACGGAGGATCCGTGAGAGTGTGGCAGCGCTGACGCCGGCGGCAGCGGCAACCTCCCGCAGGGACATATCCTCCTCGTTCATCTTCCACTGGATGTATTGAGCCAGTTGGTCAATGTCGATCCGGACTGTCTCCACTATGTTCCTCCTTAGTTTTCATGAGGTGTCATTGGTAACAGCATTGTACCGTCGGTCTGTTTCACCGGCAATACAAAATTTCCCTCTTGACACCGCCGGAGCGTAGTTTTAGAGTGTTTCACGTAGGAAACATGTACGGCGTGAGTGCAACACTATGAGGGAGGGGTCTAATACCATGGCGAACAATGAGCAGGAAGACAGGGGTCGCAGCGATGAGCACCGCCGCGATGGAGATCATCGGCCTCCGGATATTCCGCCTAAGGAGCCCCCGGGGAGAGTAATCAGACCCAGGCCGTCTCACGGCAGCCACTAGGGGCACTTGGAGCGAACAGCCGATGAGCGGGCGACTCGAAAAGAGCGTCGTCGAAATGGCAGAGTTCTGTCCGGATTTCGGGTATCGCCCGCTTCCTGGCGTAGCAGGCGGCGGTGGGCAGTGGAAGGGCACAATCCGTCCCGCACCACTTGGTAATCCTGACGAGCTAGAGAAACTCCTCGATGACATCCACCACCATCATCCGGTTTATGGCGCCCCCAATGGTGAGCTACGCCACTTGAGCACCTGTACTGCTCAGCACTGTCGACACAGTTGGATGGATCAAATTCACGATCTCCGCGTTGAGTTCAGCGTCCTCATTTTCTACTCGGGTGGGCGCGATCATCCTCGCTGCTGGGTTCTCTCCCCGGAAATTCCACCGGCCAAGCGCCGCCATTTTTGGAATGACGGATCCATCTGCCCCTTTCTGGCTTCTGACAATTCTTGGGTGTGGGATCGGCATACCGTGGCGGACTTCGTGCCTCATGTTTCAGTTTGGCTGCTTGTATGGTTGGTCTACGACCAGACCGATGTTTGGATCGTTGGTGAGCACGAAGGGTCTGCACAGTACCACCTCTCGGTGATTAGTCCCAGCGACCAGTGCTGGTGCCGATCCGGACGGAAATACTTCAAGTGCCACCTTAAGGAGGACGAATTAGCAGCTATGAGGTTTCGAATCCGTCAGTGAATTGAGAGGAGGTGATGACAATGGCGAGAGGCGGTAATGGAGGAACTATTGTGGGCCTGCTGACGCTAGGCGTTTGCCTTGCTGCGCTTGCAGACCCGAGGTTTCGCAAGTGGTGCTGGAGCCTACTCTGCAGACTGCAAAGCTAAGGAAGTGGAAGTCAACCATGAAGGAGGGATTCCACCGATGGCTGTGCGTGCCCAAGTGCGGGAAGTAATTGACGGAGACACATTCCGGACCGCTAAAATCATCCGCCTCGCAAACGTGGATGCTCCGGAACTGAGTCAACCTGGCGGACAAGCTGCAAAAAAGAAACTGGAGAGCCTGATCGGCGGAAAGGAAGTCGTCTACGACGAAAAAGCTCACGATAACTACGGCCGGATAGTCGCTCAGGTTTCAGTCGATGGCCTAGACGTTAATGCGGCGATGAACCGCTATTTGGCTGGCTAGGATCGCGTCCAGCCGCGCGTTCTCAAAGTACCGCTGCGACTTGGCCCACGCACTGTGTCTTAATTGTGCTTGACGGTACCTAACGGTGCCTAACGATACCTAACGCAACCAAACGATAAGCGGTTGAGAAGGAAGATAAGCCTTGTGTTTTCAGCACGCCCGACAGGACTCTGGATCCGAGAATCTAGGTTCGACTCCTAGCCTCCCAGCCAACCTTTTGTTCAGATAAGCGGTTCGACCCGACCACAAGGTCGAGAAGTGCCGACACTTGTTGTGGTTTCGAGCGCAGAATGACGGTAGAATCGCGCACCCAACCGGATGCTCACACGCTGCCCAGCCTGCTCTCACGAAAT
>JAKEER010000731.1 GCA_022616615.1 Acidobacteriota bacterium | reverse complement strand
GGTCGCGGCGGTGACCCAACGTAGACGTGGTCTCCCGGTGGGCTTTGGGTAGGGGGGCATCAGACGCTGAAATAGGGTGATGGTCCGCTTCTTGAGAACCTTAGGGCGATGACGGAACCGATTTGGAAAGGCCTCCTCAAGATGGGCTACAAAGCGGCGCACCTCGCCTTCAAGTCGTAAGCTTCCTGGCTCGCCGGATTCGCCTCCATGCTGCGGGTCCGGCTTCTGGTCGTCAATCATGGCTTCCTCCTGGCCTTCTATGCCGTTAGTCAACGAATTGGGCAGGCCGGAAACGGCACGCGGATCTTCTTTCTTTGGCTCGTCACTCATACGGCCCTTTCGACATAGTTTTGGCAGGGTGCTGTGCCGGGTGTGGAACCCTTGTAGACCCGTCGCACCGTTCCAACACTGGCACCCAACCTGGCGGCGATTTGGGACCAGCTCAGTTTCTCGGAGTCTTTCAGTCGCACGACTTCTTCCCGCCGGAAAATGACTCGCGGGCGTCCTAGGACCTTTCCTTCCTCCCTGGCCCTGGCCTGACCTGCAAGCACGGCCTCCGAGCGCTCCTCGTTCTCCATCTCCGCAAACCAAGCGTTAATGGCCCACAGGAGCTTGCCCATCGCCGATGTGACCGGGCCGACTTGGGACTTGATGGGGAACACCGTCACGCCTTGTTCGGCCAGCTCGTGGACGGCGTCGAGCACCTCGCGCATGTTGCGCCCGAGCCTCGACACCTTCCAGACCAGCAGCCGATCGAACTTCCTTAGGGCTGCGTCCCGGCGCATTTGCCGAAACAGGGGGCGCTGTTTCGCGCCGACCCGACCGGAGCGGCCTTGCTCCACGTAGACGCAGTACTCGGCGAGCTGGGCGGCGATCGACGGGACGACCCGGTATACCGTCCTCAGAGCGCCCGTGCTGCTGCGCCTCTGCTCCTCGACTACGCAGTCTGAGAGCAACAGGCGAATCGTGGGCCAATCGCGGTCCGAGTTGTCACGCTGGGCTATCTGGAGAAGGTCTTCGAATTGGTTTTCCGTCGTCTGCCGTTCGCTGGAGACGCGGAAGTAGAGCGCGTCTACGCCCATCTCCACACCTCCGTTTGCGGTCGAGCTA
This sequence comes from Acidobacteriota bacterium, assembly GCA_022616615.1. Taxonomy (GTDB): domain Bacteria; phylum Acidobacteriota; class Terriglobia; order Versatilivoradales; family Versatilivoraceae; genus VFZK01. The sequence continues at coordinate 2,162 of JAKEER010000731.1, read as the reverse complement.
GACGAAGGTAGCGGACTGGTGTGTACCCGCTGTGTACCTCACTTCGGCGGAATAAACGATTCTGGCGTTTCTGGCTGTTTGTAGAATCAGTAAGTTGTGATTTTTCAGTGCGAGTAGATAGTTCGAATCCCACCCTCACCGCCAGATTCTAAACGCAACGGCTACAAACTGTTGATGGGCTGGAGAACTCACTTGCGGACTTGCGGATGTGTTCGAGCGGTTACTTCATCGTGAAAGCGGCGCAAGGCGCTCACCTGCGCCCTACGTCTATTCGGCACCGGTTGCGTGCTATCTCTCAACACGCGAGTGGGCCGATCGTGACCTTGGGCAAAATTACCGTCACCTGCGTCACGGCAAGGACAGTTCGTTGAAACAATTCCAGCAATCGCGCTGAGGCCTTTCTTGCTTTGTAATTCCTACCTGATTGTTGCCACAATCGCATGAAACCGGTTCGCTCACCTGCCGCATGTCGTTCTCAGTACAGCGATGGCGAAGGATCTGCTTCTTCCTTCGTGGAAAAGGCATCGCCTCCCCTGTTCAAGACGATTGCCTGCGGCGGGCGCGCTAACTGCTTTCGCCCGGCGCGCCCGCGCCAGAATGCGGCGAGCAGGAGTTTCAGAGATGCCATCGAGTGCGAATGGGTCGGACCAAGGAGCGGCGCTCTGGAAAGCTCTGGAGGGGGCCCGCCGCGACTTCGAGCGAGCCAAGCAAGAATACGAAAGAGTCAACAATCAGAGGGTCCGCCAGGAGGACGCAGGTCTTCAACCCCGGAATGGCGCCCAGACGCCACACGATGCGGTCCTTGAATACGACATCGCTTTGGTCGCCTACTCACATGCGGTACGGGACTACTCGAGCTGGTTGATGTCCCGAAGATCCTGAGAAGGCGCCGCGGATCGGATGGGCTAACGCGACGTTGAGTTGTCTTCCCGGTCGAGTAGAAGCAGCGCATCAGTGAGCCGGTTAATGGCGTGCTCTTCTTCCCGGCGGCTTGCCTCGCTGCGCGGAAGAGAGGAGAGTTCCAGGTGGATCAATTCGTGTACCACTGTAAACTCCATATCTCGGAGAGTGGCCAGGAAGGGCATCTGGTAAGCAGCCGCATCCAGAACGCGAATGACCGCAGTCTTCTTGTCTGCGTCCCAGCGGATGTTGCCTAATGTCCGGCGTCTCAGCTCCTTCGGCTGAGCCATGACGATCGAAATGTTCCAGTCCTCAAGCTTCAGACGCCGCTGCCACAGCGCAAGCTTCTCGCGGAGATGAGTCTCTGCCAAGGCCACGCGCTCGCGTGCATCTGGTTCCGGCGGCGTCTCTGGCGCTACGCAGGTTCCAGCAAAGACTCCTAACAGGAACGGGAAAAGGAGAAAGGGTCTCAGACAAGACGAGAGGGATACGAAGCCCACGATGCTAGATTATCACGCCGTCCGCGTGATTGCACACATACCTCCACCCTCGGTGTGGGTCGCCCCAACCAAAGGCTCAGATCGAACTGTTGGCTCTCCCAACCGCGAACCGAAGGAGCCGTGGTTGAAACGGCTCCCGTCGTGTTGTTGGCTACTGTACGTCGATTTTGTCGACCTTAATAGTCCCGCCTTGCTCGGTACCCTCGACCTTTGCCATCACCGCTTTCGACTCTGGCTTGGCGGGGTCCGCGGCTCGATCAGCGCGATTCCTCAGAGCTGACGACGCCTTGGAGCTCCCTGCAGCGTCGAACTTGTAGACGTTGCTCCCGACGGCCAGCGCAAAAGTTGTGGTTTTGCTCGTCGCATCACACGAAGCGGCATTCTTCTGTTGGTCGTAGCACGTGGCATCCAAAAGCTTTCCCGACCAGTTCTCAGCGAGAGCTAAAATCGAGAACACTGCCGAAAAAGCCACTAAAGACAAAATCCTTCGCATTTGTTCTTCTTCCTTTCAGACTTAAGTTTGCCGAAGGACGGCTTGCTGAACGAATGCATGCGACGTTCCATGTGCGGCGTTGGCGCGGAAGGCAAATCGTTCGAACACGTTTTGTATGCGTCCATTCACTTTCACCCTGGTTGGGGCGGCAGGGCTTGTCCATCTTTCTCTTTCGGCTGTTTTGCCAACCGCTAAACGCGAAGATTTTACCACTTGAGAGTACCGAGTTCCAGCCCGTCAGTCAGCCTAGGTTCCGCGATTCATATGGT
>JAKEER010000106.1 GCA_022616615.1 Acidobacteriota bacterium | reverse complement strand
GGTCTGGGCATCGGCCTGCCTGATCGGTATGTGCTTTGGAGCCATAAACCCGCTGGTGTTTACTGTTGCAGCCGAGGCAGAAGAGCTCGGGCCCGCCCTCCTGGGAGTCTCGTTGGGAACTATCATTTCTCTGGGCAGCATCGCTGGCTTGCTGATCCCGGTGGCGGTCGGTCAATTCCTCGGTGTGTTGGGCCAAGCGACCGAGCAACGCTTTCAAGTGGTGTGGCTGGTCACGGCCGCCTGGCTGGCCGGCATATTCTTCTCCGCTCTTGCGCTCAAAGAGACAGGCGCAGCAGCGCGGGCTCTCCAAGGTGACCCAGGAGTACAGCCATGAAAGAGACGGCAGATGCCGTCGTCATCGGCGGCGGGATCAACGGTTGCAGCATCGCGTACGAGTTGGCCAACCATGGGGTCAAACGCGTGGTTCTGCTCGAGCGACGTCATATCGCCGGCGGCCCCACGGGCCGGTCGAGTGGCGTCATCCGACAGCACTACACCATTGAGACCCTGGCTCGCATGGCTTTCGATAGCCTGCGCGTGTTCCAGAACTTCGGAGAGATTTACGGCGGCAGTGCGGGCTTCGTCCAAGTTGGCGACGTCTTTCTCGTTGAGCAAAAAGAAGCTGAGTCTTTGCGCACGACAGTGACGATGCACCAGCGCATCGGAATACGCTCCAGCGTGCTCACGCCTGATGAGCTCCGCCAGTTGGACCCTCTCCTAGACACGAGCGAGGTCGCCTGCGGTGCCTACGAACCCGACGGAGGCTACGCCGATCCCGCGCTGGCCGCGAACAGCATTTGCGACGCCGCCCGGGCCCATGGGGTAGCAGTCAAACAGCGTTGTCCTGTTGTGGGCCTAACCGTAGAACGGGGACAAATAAAGTGTGTCAAGACAACTGAAGGAGAGATCGCGACCGAGACGGTTGTCAATGTTGCTGGGCCCTGGGGTTCCGAGATTGCCGCCTTTGTCGGGGTCGAGATCCCCATCACTCCCAGCCGGCATCCGGTTGTCCTCTTGCAGCGGCCGCCTCGTTGGCGCCATCCGACCCCTGTTTGGGTGGACCTCATTAACGCTGCCTATTTTAAGCCGGAGGGAGCGACGAAGGTTCTTGTTGGATCAATTCGCTCCGAGGAGGGCCACATCCGCGCGGATACGGAGACGTACAGCCAGTCTCCCAGCTACGATGAGATTGCTTCCTACTCCGACAGCATCATGAAGCGCTTTCCCGTAATGAGCGAAGGCCTGGCCCAAGGAGGGTGGGCGGGGCTCTACGATGTCACCCCGGATTGGCAGCCCGTGATCGACCACATCCCCGATGTAAAAGGGTTCTATTGCGCTGTCGGGTTCAGCGGCCATGGGTTCAAGCTGGGGCCAGCGGTGGGAACCATCATGGGAGAACTGATCCTGGAGGGCTCTTGCAAAACATACGACATCTCTCCCTTTCGGTATGAGAGATTCCGTGAAGGTCGTTTAACGCGAACCGGCTACGAACACGGGATCCTCGGCTAGGTGTTCAATCGGCAGCAGGAAGCCTCCCGGCCAACCGCCCAAGTTCGGTGAATCCCACGTTTGACCCCGGCACCGGCGACTCGCGGTTACCGCCTGCGTAATGAGCAGTGTTGCGCAGATACTGCGCACAAAGTCGTCGGATTTGTACGCTTTCCAGTGGGACCGTACAGCCTCGTCGCCTTGTACACTATTCCCTGCCCCCCTTCCCCTATCATCTCCGAGAACTCGAACCTGTTTCCGAGACTTTGATTTCCCTCCTCAACCGTGAATCGGATTTGGTGGGTCACGGAGAGATTATCCCACGGAAACATGGAGAAAGAACTCTGAATGCGGACGCATAGAATGGCGACTCCCCTAAGCCAGATGGACTGATCCCTCCCGCTGCTTGGTCCGCCACCCGCGCGTTGAACTGTGACGCCGAAGGTTCGGCACGGTTAATTCGTGCCCTGACGGAAGCTAGCGCGGGCGATCAAGCCGGTCGAAGCCGGAGACGAGGTGCGACGGCGTTTCCAGCCCGGTGGGTAGGTTGCCCTTGATGTGCTCGCGCACGCCCACGTAGAAACACCACGCCAGGAAGCCCGCCAGGGGAATCAGAAAGACCCACCAGGGAAAGAAGAAGGGAAAGCTAAGCAGCGCCAGGACCCAGAGCAGACTGACGGCGAACTCGCGCGGAGTGCGGGCGCCGGGAATGCTCATGGCAGTTGCCTTTCGCCCATTCTCTCACATTTTTCCCGCCCGCGGCCAAGGCGGCTACCCACCCTGAGGAATGGAGAAACATCCGGATTGTCAGCCCTGAAGGGCTGACCCGCCCGGGTCCGGGCTGAGGGCGGAGAAACATGAAAGCGAGAGGCCCGCCAGAGACGGGCAAGCTGGGACCTGGAGTACTCAAGGCGTTGAGGCCGGACGGGCAACGGTGGTAGACTCGCAGCCATGACGCTGGCCGACTACAAGATTGTGCTCTATCGGCAGCAAGACGGCGGCTGGGTGGCCGAGATTCCCGCCCTGCCCGGCTGCTATGCGTTGATGGACACGCGCCAGGCCGCCCTGACAGAGCTGGAGCAGGTCTTCCAACTGATCGCCGAGGAGTACCGCGAGAAGGGCCAGCCCCTCCCCAAGGACACCACCGAAATCGTGCATGCCTAGCGCGACGGCGCGCGAGTTCCAGGCCGTCGCTCACCGGTTGGGATTCATTCGGCGGCGACAGACCGGCAGCCACGAGCGCTGGAACCATCCCGACGGCGCGCCGTCACGATTCCGCTCCACCGCGGGCGTGAGATCGGCCCGCCGTTGTTCTACAAGATCCTCCGGCAGTTGGGGATTAGCTACGAAGAGTTCCAACGGCTGCGGTAAGCGAGCGCGAGAAGAGGCCGAAAAGAAAAAAGGGCGGGGACAAGCCCCGCCCCTACCCTTTGACAATCTGAGAAGCCCACCGGAAGGACGAAACTTGAGCCAAGCTGTGTCGGCGTCCGTCCGCACGAGGCGGACTCTAGCCGATCGTTTCTCGTAGAAAGGAGGTGATCCAGCCGCAGGTTCTCCTACGGCTACCTTGTTACGACTTCACCCCAATCAGAGACCATACCGTTGGCACCGGGACTCCTTGCGGTTAACCGGCGACTTCTAGTACAGCCTCCTTTCGTGATGTGACGGGCGGTGTGTACAAGGCCCGGGAACGTATTCACGGC
>JAKEER010000730.1 GCA_022616615.1 Acidobacteriota bacterium | reverse complement strand
GTTGCTCAGCATCATGTTCTGACTGCTTGCCGACCCAATTGCATAGATGGCGGCACCGGCGACAAGCCCGCTCGATGCGGCAACCCACCATACTGTGCCGGTCGTATGCCGCCAACTGGCGTAGGCCAAGCCCAGGCGTGTCAACTTGCCCAAATTCCAGCAGGCAAATATGAGGAAGGCCGCTGTTCCCATGACCCCGAACACGGCGTTTCTTTGGCCAGGGGCCACGAGGAATTGCCAACTGCCAAGCAAAAGCAGCCAGAACAAGACTTCCCGATACTCGCCCTTTTCCAAGTTTGTAGAGAATCCGGACATCAGCTCTCCTGATCGCCGGCCTGTTGTCGATTGCAGCGATTCACTTTTGGTTAAGAGATTTGGCCTCGGCACTCCTTATGCTCCAGAATGGTGTTGTCGATCCGTCCGGTTCCGACCTGTGGGTCGTCAATGCCAGCCGCGATGTTCCTGCGTCAGGTGCTTGGCGAAGCGTTTCGCCAATTCGCTGTGTCGGCGAAGTTCTAGGATGACGCACCAGAACGTATAGCCTGTTGCTCTCTTTCGGAACGGCACTGGAGTTGGTACAGTAATAAAGCTTTGGCGAACAGTCCAGGCAGCCTCCCCCAGAAACAGGTTGTTGATGGCGAAAGCAAACTCCACGAACCTCGTCCTCAACGTACGGCGCGACAGCGAGCAAAAGGCCCTGCAGAACGCTCTGCTGGTACCGTGGTCTCAGCTTGCAGAAAGCGCAGCAGCCTTCGCGGAGTGGCACATCTTCGTTTTGTGGGTCCGCGTAATTACTGAGACCGCCGATCATCTCCCAGACATCGTTCGGTCCGCGTTGCCGTCCCGTTGCCCCGGTTTCTTGGAAGGTCAAAGCCGAGAGCGGAAAGACAATTACCCTCTTTGGAGTTCTCTGGAGGAGTGGATCACGGCGCACTGCTTCGCCAAAGCAAAGGCGGACGGGTGGTTCGACGCCTTGATGTACTACGCGTACAAGGACCTCCGAACAGAGCAAGCCTGGACCTCGTGGGAACGCACGAAGGCCGATTGGCGCCACACTCCACCGCCAAGATGGCCGACATTGGAAGAATGGACGGCGGAGGTTCTCGCGACCCGCAGTTTGGCCCATTCCGGGACGGAGAAGGCCCGTGCCGTTGAAGCGCTGGGCAGAGTGGAAACAAGACGCCTTCGCACCGCTGTCTCCGATTTGATCGAGTCGCGAGCTCTCGCGCTGTGGGTTGACTGCATTTCCAAGCCGGCGCAACCCCTGAAGGAGTCGGTCTTTGCCGAACTGCAAAGGCGATGCCCTGGTTTCTTGCCGGCTTCCTATCTGGATGCCGTCTGGGCTCCACCTTTGTTTTCGCGCCTCCTCCGACGCGGAGAGTCCGGTTGGCGCGTCAGAGCACGGTCGGAAAAGTGGTATGCGGCGCTGCGTTACCACGTCATTCACCATCCTCGGTACCACCGACTCGTTCATTACAACCAGCGATGTCATGACGAGTGGTCCCAGGCTCTCCCGAAATTCTACCCCTCGTTCGTCGACTGGCTTTCTGCTGCCGACGCGTACTGCGCCGGTCGACAAGCATAGTCGGCACTGGCGCTGCCCACGCTTACTGCGTTCGCCTTATCCTCCCCTGGGTATCCCATTTCCCGCAGCCAATTCTGCATGTCCCGGCGTAGAGTCTCGAACGGAATTTTTTTCGGGTGATCGACAAGAAACTTTGAAAACGAACTCTCCGTTATGCGTCCGCCCTTCGTGAGCAGCAGCTTTTCCGCAACCCAGTATTGAACGCGGGCCGGCGGAACCGAGAACATATCCGCGACTTCCTTGACTTTGTATCCGCCCAGACTTTCGGCGGTATACCCCTGATCCCGCAGTTTCTTGCGAACCGCTGCGACAGTCCGAGCAAGCCGTTCTGCGATCAGTGCGATGGAAGCATTGCTGTCGATTGACCACAGGAGGTGGTTAACCTCTGTTTCCGTCCAGGGCCGCGCTTTCGGACGGCACAATTCCAAAGCGGCTGCACGTTTCTTGATCGAATACCGGGACCACGTAGGCTGTCGCTGCCGTATCATCCTTCTCGCGGCACGTAAACCGCCCTGCGCCCAAGCGGACTTCAAAATCTCGTCCAACTCCGGTGTCCAGCGACAGGTCTTGCCCCTTGGATTACCAAACTTCTGTCCCTTCATGGGGCCCACCTTCGTTCACAACTGCGATTCTGTCGTTCACTCGAAGAACACCTCCTTTGCTGCGCGAGCCCTGCAGCCACACAACAGCCCATGCCAAACCTCTACCGACATCCTGAGGTGCTCAGCCCAAAAATTTCCCGTCCGGTTTATCTTCTCCATCAGGTCTCCGGGACTGGACCACCCTCATTGATCGGGTATTGACCGGATAGGCTCCCGAAGGTGATGAACTGGAGTCTGAGCTTGGCGAATGTGGAGCGGGATTCGGTATTCGGACAAGAGGGGTGACGTCTACCCTGCGGCCATTCGATTAATGCCATACACAGGCCCTCGCCCGTGCAGGCTGGGGGAGGTCTCCTAAGGATAAAGAGGCGCTGGAAACGGAAAAACTCATCAGCCCGTCACTCGACCAGGTCCTGCGCACGTTGCCGGAAGATTATTCACACGCCGCAATTGTCGATCGGGTGAGGTTTCCTGGTCTGAAATCCTCTTACTCTTTAGATAGGACTGTTCTACCGGGTCGCCGGCGGCTTCCATGAACCAGCGGAAAGACGCTCAGACGAGGTTTTGGATTCGAAACCCGGATAGCCTTGGGAACCTAGTCGATCAGAGGCTGATCGAGGCGGCAAATCGGGTTTGGGAACGTGCGCGATTGACGGTGATCCGCTATCTTGCTGAAGACACAGAGGCTCCGGAGATCCTTGAAGCCGCCGTGGACTCAGCGTCCCGGGCTTTGGGTAATTGCCGGTCGATTCAGTTCTTCGAAGCCTATCTCCTGAGATCCGTTGCCAGGGAGGCAATTCGCCGGTATCGAAGAAGTCAGCGCCTCGCGTATGTCGATACGGCAGATCTCGATCGACTCGCCGGGCCAGTCTACCTGGACCTGGACAGCAAACTGGATGATGCTAAGCGGATCGAAATCCTTCGCGCTTGTATGGATGAGCACGGACGCACGATGTACGATCTCCGCGTTTTGGGATTGGATTGGGGATACATCGCCAAGCTCATGGGCTATGCGGATGCACACAGTGCGGAAGTTCAATTCCGGAAAAAGATTGACAAAGCTCTGGACCGGTTCCGGGCTTATCACAAGTCTCGATCGAAACCGCAGCGCAGCGAATGAAGGCAATACAGCGAATGAATCCTGACGACCATCTCGTATCTGCCAAGGAGCTGAAAGACGTCGTTGCTTTCGGTAGGAAGTGTTCCAAGACCGCGTTTCCGAATCCGACTCGCGAAGGCTGCCCCGAGCGTGCTCGCCTACGCGCCATGGCGCATCGAGATCCGCGCCTCACACTCGAAGATCTCCCGATTGCGCATATAGTCCGATGTTCCCCTTGCTTTCAAGAGTACCTGCATCTCCGCCGGATGTCCCTTCTAGTGCGGGGTCTTCAGATTACGGCAGCATCTCTAGTCGTGCTCGCGGTATTTGTGACAGCGGTTCTTTTTGTAAAGGACCGCATCAGTGGCCGCGGCGAGCCAAGCGTTTCGCAGCAGAAGCAGCAGCGATCCGAACCTCAGCCAAACGTTGTGACCCCTAGGCCTGCTGTTCCGGTTTCGCCGATTCCGATCAAGATAGACCTCGCTGCGTTCTCACCGACGCGCGGAGATGAAAAGCAAGACTCGCGGAAGAAGCTCCATCTGCCTCAGAAATTGCTTCGCGTCACTTTGCAGATGCCGTTAGGCATGGAACCGGGCGAATACCTCGTGCGGCTGAAGGACTCTGCGGGAACCGATTACGCCGACATCCGCGCGTTAGGGCGCATTAACGACGGTACAACTTCCGTCGAGGTCGATCTCGATTTGGCCACGGCTTCCCCGGGCAACTTTACGTTGATGATTCGACCACCGGGCCTAAGCTGGCGGAGATATCCCGTTGTCATCGAGTGAGGTGCTGATGTGACCGTCAAACGTTCGAAAGTCGCTTTTTGAGGAGTATTCGATGCGGTCTACCTTTTTTACCCGTGTAGCGCTCCTGATTGCGTGCGGTTCACTTGTGTGCGCACAGGAGCCCGAAGCGAAGCAGCTGCTGGCGCGAGCACTTCATTTAGCTGACATCTACAACTGGGCCGATGCTGCGCCGGCATTCACGCAAGCAGAGGAACTCTTTGGCGCCGCCGGTGATCAGAGGAACGCCCTGTATGCGAAACTTGGCCGCATTCGATCAAACATTGAGCGCGACCAGCAAACGCTTCCAATGGTTTCCGCACAACTCGCAGAGATGCTGGACGATGATCCTCTTCTTCAGAACGATAAAGAGCTCCGCATGTTCTGCCTCATAGTGAAAGGCGACATCGATACGGAAACCAACACAGGTGCGATGCGGCAGGACTGGGAGCAAGTTCAGCTCCTCGCACACGAACTGGGCGACATGAAATGGCAGTATCGTGCGCTCGCTCAGCTCGGCATCGCAGCGTTTTATGACGCCGATCTGGAAACAGCTCGAAAGAACGTCGGCACCGCTCTAGCAGCGGCCGCAAAGGCCGGCGATGC
>JAKEER010000729.1 GCA_022616615.1 Acidobacteriota bacterium | reverse complement strand
CGAACGCCTGTGCGAGCACCATCGGCTGAGCGGCAACGACATCCCCGATGCCTGGATCGCCGCCGCCGTGCTGGCCCATCACGATCACCTGGTGAGTTTCGGCAAGGGATTCAGCCGTTTCCTGAAGACGAGCGAATTCACCTTGCTGAAGCCTTGAACTTGAAGGAGTTCCAGCACGCAGCCATGCACAACGACTACCCACTTATTCCATGAGAGCGTTCAATTGGCTGCATCTAACTGACCTTCATTTTGGGCTCGGGGGTCAAGCCCCACTCTGGCCAAACGTCCGAGATGTGTTCTTCGACGATCTTAGCTCGCTACACGAGAAAAGCGGACCGTGGCACGCCGTTCTATTCACCGGCGATTTGGTGCAAAGCGGGCAGGCGGAAGAATTCGCTCAACTGGAAGAAAAGGTATTGGGGCCGCTCTGGGAACGACTCGCAGCATTGGGATCGAACGATACAATCCTGCTGACGGTTCCGGGGAACCACGACCTTTCTCGTCCGGATGCTAAGAAGCCGACGGCTGCGCTCCGACAGTTGTTGAGGAAAGGTGGGTTTGACGAAATTGCAGAAGAGTTTTGGGCCGAACCGAATTGCGAGTATCGGGAAATCATCGCAAAAGCGTTCCAGAATTATCAATCTTGGTCAGGCAAAGCGCTATACCAGAACGGCGTGGCCCTAGAGAGCGGCGTTTTGCCCGGTGACTTCGCTGCTTCCGTTATCGTCCCAACGAGCAACGGGCTGCCACTAAGAATTGGTATTGCTGGAGCCAATACGACGTTTCTCCAACTCGCAGCCGGAGATTATTCGGAACGCCTTGCATGGGACGCTAAACAACTTCATAACGCCTGTGGCGACGACCTTCCCTTTTGGGCAAAGTCGCATGATGCTTGTCTCCTCCTAACCCATCAAGGCCCGCTGTGGCTTGATGAAAGTTCGAGGAACGAAGTGTATCCAGAAATCAATCCGGCGGGGCGCTTTGCAGTGCATTTGTTCGGGCACATGCACGACCACGTTGTCCGTTCGACTTCCTTCGGCGGCGGTAAGCCGCTACGACAGTGGCAGGGGTGTTCCCTATTCGGCATGGAGAAGTTCGGTGAGCCGCCAACCACTGACCGGCGTCATGGTTATAGTGCGGGGAGAATCGAGTTCTCAGGAAAAACAGCGACCATTCGCCAATGGCCTAGACGCGCAATCAAAGATCCCAACGGCTGGAGGTTCGACCGCGACGCCGAGAGCTGCGTCCTGGCTGAGTACGACGGTGGCACCCAACTAGAGGAAATACGGATGCGCGACGTTTCCCCGATGGTTTCTGTGCGTTCGAGAGCAAATGAGATGCAAACGGAGCCAACGACACGGGAGACCGACGCCGCTAACCGTTCCACCCACGCCTCTAGCAAATGGCCTTGGCCTTACGATGAAATCCCGCTCAGGAGTTACTGCCAAGGCGTCTCCAAGGCTCATAGCCACATAAGATTTGTTGAGATTCCTTATCTGAAGGATGTGTCTGACGTTGAAATGGACAGTCTCTACGTTGAACCGCGTTTCAGCGCGCAAGAGATTCATCCCGACCTCGCTCCATTCAAGTGGCCCAAATGCGTTCAAGCTCTCGAAGCTCTGAGAGAGCATAGACAGTTAGTGCTCTTGGGTGATCCCGGCTCTGGCAAGTCCACATTGGTGAGCTACCTCTCGTGGCAACTGTGTAGGCCAAAGTTTCACCAAGGCAACGCTTGGACGAAGCAATTTGGCGGCTGCGTTCCTCTCCCCATCGTTCTGCGAGAATTGCGCCTCAAGGCGGACTTAACTTGGGAGGGCTTACTCGATGCCTTCCTTGAACATCGGATTGGGAAGCTACTCCCAAACCGAAAGACTGTTGAGACGCTGTTCAAGGAAGGTCGCGCCATCGTTCTTTTGGATGGCCTTGATGAGATTGGAAATCTGACAATTCGGAAGAAACTGAGGGATGCCGTCCACGCTGGAATGACAGCTCATGATAAGAGCGTCTGGATTTTGACATCTCGAATGGTTGCGTATGACTTGGTCCCATTTCATTTCAGAATTGAAACTGTATCCTCCGAAACTGATACCACGGACGAAGTGTTGGAGCGCAAAAAGGGCACCAAGCGTGTTCGAACGGCGATGGCAGATTTGCTCTACTTGGCACCGTTTAACGACGAGCAGATCAGAACATTTGCTACCAATTGGTATACTCAGCACGAGAAGGATAAAGAAGTGGTAAAACGCAGCGCTCACGATTTCGTGCAGGCAATTCGTGAGAATGAAGGCACGCAACGCTTAGCGCGAATTCCGTATCTTCTCACGCTGATGGCCCTCATCCACCACAAGAACGCGAGACTGCCGCATGGGCGGACCGAACTCTATGAACGAATTGCGACGGCCTACTTGGAATCAATCGATCTCCGCCGTCAACTGGACCAGTTGCCATATTCGTTGGCGCAAAAGAAACGGTGGTTGGCGGACGTCGCTTTCAGGATGCAACTTCGCCGAGCGAAAAAGCGAACAGACAAGAGTCAAGGCGACATTCTAGCGAGCAAGGCTGAGGTCCAAAAATGGCTTCGTGCCGCCATGCGTGAGTCGGGTGCAAGCGACACAATGCCTGAATCGTCAACTCTTCTAGACTATTTTGCTCAACGAAGCGGGCTTTTGCTTCCTCGCGGTGAAGGAAAATTCGCGTTCATGCATTTGTCACTTCAAGAGTATTTTGCTGCCTGCTTTCTCGAGCCGCGCTTGACCGCATCTCGCTTTTCGCCCAAGCAGCAAAAGGTCGAGCCTTCCGATGAGCAGTTGCGAATGTGGGCGAATGACGAAGCATGGCGGGAGACCTTCGTTCTGCTCTTCGAACTGCTATCGGAGAAATCTGCTTCGGAGACGGAGGCGTTCTTGGACCACCTTTTCGAGGGCCGCCTTGATGGGGACAAAATTGGACGCGAAGCAACCGCGGCAGGTTTGCTGGCTGAATTGGCAACTGATCCGTTCGTGTTGTTGCCAGCCGAAACGCGGCGCAGACTGAGACAACAATCGTGGAGATGGTGCTTTGGTTTACGCGCAGTTCATCGCGAACCTCTGTTTTTTGGCCGGTTTGGTAACAAAGTCGAAAGGAGTCTTATTAGCGAAAGCCAAGGCGATCTTCAACGGGCGTGGAAGGTCGCTTCGATTAGTCGGCAGGAGCTTCGTAGTATTGAAGGTCTCGATCTGACGGGGTGCTCAAGTCTTTGCGATCTAACTCCTCTCCGCACGTTTCGGCCTTTGAAACATCTAAACTTGCGCGATTGCTTATTGGTTTCTGATATTAGCGCGCTGTCCGAGTTGAAATCGTTGAAAAGTCTGGTCTTGGAGGGTTGTTCAAGAGTCTTGAACATCGAAGCGCTTACCGCCCTAAAGTCTTTGGAGTATTTGGTGCTAGGTGCGCCAGCCGATTTGACGGCGCTGGCGGCAATGGAGTCGCTGAAAGAAATCCATTTGCATTATCCCCAATCGGGCAAGGTGGATCTGACGCCTCTTGCCGGATTGACGCGGCTCTCTCGTGTTTGCGCAGCTCGTGACGAAAGAGACATTCGGGTTTCAGATGAACTGCAATCCGATCCCAAAAAGATTGCTTCCGAAGGAGTAAGGCGTCTTGTGGTTGCGTCACTTCGTCGTCGGCTGCCAGGCACTTCCGAAAACCGGGAGAAGCGTCCGAGCAGCGTCCGTTTTAAACAACGAGCAAGGCGCGCACGTAGACGACTATGAGTTGTGTAGCCGAATCCGGGCTGGCCGGGAAAAAATGATCTGCCTCGACGGCACGCTGGGCAATCCCAGCGGAACGCACCTCAAGGTTAAGCAACCGTTTCAATAGATTCGTGAGCTGAACGTCATTCAGGCGTTCAATCGAACTTACTTCAACTTCTAGCAATCGCCATCTCAACATTTTCTGTGCTTGACTCGTCTTCTAAGGTTGACCATTGATATTTTCAGCAAGGTTCAGGGTCCCTATGGCACTGCTTTCGGCGAGAGATAACCGATCATTAAGTGCCAGACCACGATTAGCTTTCGCGTGACTAGCCAGACGAAGTCATTGGCGACGATAATCGATTGAATTACTCGCCAATCAGCCGCTGCCACTTAGCGTTTGCGGCCTTTGCCCACGGGCGCGATCATGGCTTCTGCTCTCATTGCGCGTAAAATGCAGCTGACAGTATCGCTGCTGATGCCAGGGTGCGTCGAAGTCGGAGATTGCGAACGGTGCGTTGCGATTCAGCACCTCTGTACGAACACCATCGCTCTGGCACCGCGTCCACCTTCGATTGCCGACACATTCCTCAAACTCGGTAACGGCGTGCCCCGAAGTAATGAAGCCAGCGCGTGCGTATGGCCCGCCGCGTTAGCGCTGTGTGCGAGATATCGCGAGGTCGTCATCCGTGCATGCTTATCTCTTCATCGTCAAGCAAGCTTTGATATTATCCTATTCTATCGCTGCACGTATTATCAGCTTTTATTGTGGTTCTGGCTAGCCAACGGGCACCTCTACAAATTGCGATGGATACCTTCTCCTGTCGGGAGAAAGCCAGGGCCAGGGGCTCGTACGAGCGCCAGTCGAAGACCGGCCGGGGCCGAAGGCGGCCCTGCTTGGCGCGCCGAGGATGCAAGGTGACGATGAGGAGAACAAAAATAATAGCATTTCATCCCCTCACCCTAACCCTCTCCCGGTGGGAGAGGGAATTTTTTGAGGTGCCCTAAGGCGAAACCGGTGCGTGAGGGCGCGGCAGGGTGCCGGCCTTCCCGCCTGCGTTTTTTGCTAGTTACGCCTCACTCACCTCTACGAAGCTTTGTTGTAAAGCTGCAAAGGACGACCAACACCAGGTATCATCATCTGGATGCAGACCGAAAGTGCGCAGAACAGCGAGCGTCTATCGGGCACTATCGAGCGGGTGACCTTCCATAGCCCCGAGAGCGGGTTCTGCGTCCTGCGCGTGACCGTCCGGGGCCAGCGGGATCTGGTGACGGTCGTGGGCAGCGCTGCCGCGGTCCATCCTGGGGAGTATCTCGAAAGCACGGGCTGCTGGATCAACGATGCTACCTACGGCCGGCAGTTTCGCGCGGCGGAGCTGCGCATCGTGCTTCCGGGCACGCTCGAAGGCAT
>JAKEER010000105.1 GCA_022616615.1 Acidobacteriota bacterium | reverse complement strand
GGTAATGCGCTAGCGGAGTTCCGAAGCGCCTTCGCCACAGCAGGGGCGACGGATACCGAGCGTCCGCAGGTCGTCAGCCAGCGGCCGGGCAACGGCGCGACCAATGTGGCTTTGGATGCGCGGGTGGTGCTGTATGTCAACGAACCGCTGGATGAGACAACTGTTGCGGGATCCATGCATATCTCGCAGAACGGTACCTTGGTCAGTGGGACTACACAGGTCGTCGGCAATGGGCAAACAATTGAGTTTATCCCTGACCTGCCCTGGCAGCACGGGGCGTTGGTCCAAATCATCGTGGACAGCGCAGTACGAGATCGTGCCGGGAACGCCTTGCAGACCTATCAAGGCTCTTTTCGAATTGTGGCTGATCCGCGCACCACCGCACCCTTCATTGTCAACACCAGCCCCGGTTCCATTATCGGCGTGCCGCTGAATGCAATCATCGAAATCGAGTTCAATGAGCCGCTTGACCCGAGCACGGTCAATACCAGCGCGGTTAACTTGCGTCAGGGCACCACCCCGCTTTCCATTTCTGTCAGTCTGGTGCGCGAGGGTCGGGTTATCAGGATCGTTCCTGCGCAATTGCTGGCCGCCAACACTACTTTTATCTACCAGGTGGTCCCCTCCCTCGTCAGAGACTTGGATGGTGTGGCATGGAACTCTTTCTTCGCGCATGCATTTACGACCAGCGACCGGGAGGCCACCACACGCCCGAGCGTTGTGAGCGTTTCGCCTTCCGATGGAGCAACCGACATACCGATCAACGCCAACATCAGCGTGCGCTTTGATGCGCCCGTGAACCCTCTGACAGTGAACGGAGTCAGTATCCTCCTCACAGATGGTGCCAATACCGCCGTACCCTGCACCATCAGCTTCAGCAGCAACAATCAAGACGTCCGGATCGTACCTCATGCACCGCTGGCTGCCGGAAACCTGTTTTCGTTAACTATCGAAGGCGTGGAGGACGTGGCCGGGAATCTCGTCCTGCCGCAGACCACGCAGTTCAGCACCGGCATTGAGGCCGACACCGCAGCCCCACAGGTGGTGCGCGTGAATCCCTTTAGCGGGGCTACGGATGTTCCGCTGAACGTGGTTTACTCGGTTGAGCTCACGGAACCGATCGATCCGGTGAGCATCAGCGCGGAGAGCTTCCGGTTGCGCGACAACGCTGTATCCCTTGATGTGCCGGGCAGCTTCTCGGTAGATTCTGGCGGGCAGGTTGCCAGCTTGGTTCCGGACGCGCCGCTGGTCGTGGGGAGAAGCCATACGGGGATTCTGTCGGGGATCCGTGACTTGGCGGGCAACCCAGTGTCCTTCAGCTCCAGCTTTACCACGGGCTTTGTGGAGGATACGATCCCTCCTCAGGTGGTTGGAGTTAGCCCCGAAGATGGCCTGGTGGAAGTGCCCATCAATGCCAAAGTCGTAATTGCCTTTGATGAACCCATCCAGACGCTGAGCGTTGATCAGGTCAGCTTAAGCGCGGGTGGAATGACAGTCGGAGTGCTGCGCAGCCTGTCGAACGGCAACCGCACGTTGACGCTCACTCCGGTGGTTGCGCTGGCCTCGGGCACTCTGCACACGCTTACTATCCAGGGCATCGCTGACTTGGCGGGCAACGCCCAGATTGGAAGTGTCACCGCTAGCTTCACAACAGGGGCAGGGGCGGACTTGGTACGGCCGGCGATTGCCCAAGTGCAACCGGTAAGCGGAGCGACCGGAGTTCCCACGAGTACTACGGTGCAAATCACCCTCAGCGAGCGTATAAACCAGCTCACCGTGACTGACAGCACGTTCTTCGTAGAAACGACAACCTCTCCGATCACACGTATTGCCGGCAGTATCGTGGTCGCTGCAGACGGTTTAAGCGCCACCTTTACACCGACCACTTCATTGGCTTTCTCGACCACCTATCGAGTCCGGGCCCAGAACATCACCGACCTGACTGGACAATCAATTACGTCGTTCTCCTCGCAGTTCACTACTGCAGTCCAGTGAGGAAGACGAACAAGTGGGTAGCGAACCAGGTCGGATCTTGGTCGTCCGCAAATTCAGCTCCTACCGAATGATCCACTGCAGGAACCCGCGTACAGGCTCGTAATTGCTCTTTTCGGGTTGCCGGCCGCCTTCTTGCCATATGTGGTCCGAGACGCTTCAATCGTCAGTCTATTTCAGGGCCTGGATTAACACCTGCTCCATATTGGAGCGTCCCACGAGCCGAAAAACGCACCTTCTGTGGCTTCGGGCCTCCCACAGTTCCCCTATCGTTTTCTTTTCCCTAGTGTCGGGGGTGTCCATGCGGTCGGCGCCTTTGTACTCGACGACGAGATAGCGACCATCGGCGAGCTTTGCCACAAAGTCGGGGTAGAACTTGTCCGTTGACGTTTGCAGCCAAAAAGAGCAATCGGCACGCTGATCCAGATTCCTAACCCAGTATTGCACTTGAAGTTGACTGTCTATGAGTTGAGCACAAGCTCCTTCTTCTCCGTTCATCTCGCCAGGGAGCTCGTAGAAATGTTTCTCGAATTTAATTGGTCCTTCGTAGTAGCGCGGGGCAGGATAGTTGTCGTTCGGGTATTGAAAGCAAATCTCGGGACTGACCTCCAGGGGAGTTGCGGCCTCCGGCAACAACATACGCTGGTAGGCGTCGTACATTGCCTGTCGACGGTATTGGTCTATCTTCCGCTTCGCAGCGTCACGGAGCCGAAATCGAGCGGCAACGAGGTTGGGAAGCGGGATTCCTCGACTCGTCACCAAATGATCCACCATGCGGCGAAGGAAAAGACTCGACTGTGTTTGTGTAATGTCTGGATGGTCTATCGCTCGGTCCAGCCAGTCGGCGAGTTCCGACTCTGTCTTGGGGCCTCGAATGTCGTGAAAACTCAATTGCTGCCACACCTCTTGTACGTGCCTAATGAATGTTTTTCCTTCCTCGTCTACATCCACCAGGGCTGCCTGCCCGGTGGGACCGGTGAGGCTGAACTCTTCCTCGGAAAGCTTTGCATCGCATTCAGCCAAGTTCCACACAGCATCGCGGAATTGATCCTCGAAGATTTCAAGCTGACCACCAACTCGTACCGCCAAGGCGGGAATCTCAAACTTCACTCCCATCGCAGCTGGATACGCCGGAAGACCTCGCGTCTTGCGCGCCAGGCGCTCAATTGACTTCCGATCTTCTTCTGCCTTGAGAACAGCCTTAAGGATGCTCTCTTCCTCCAGCGACATGGCGGGGCCGGTATATGTGACCTTCGCGGTTGGACGATGCTGCGTTGGCGGCTCGACCTTGACTTTGCCCCGCAGCGACTCCGGAAGGGCGTCAAGAGGAGGGGGCTCGCTGACATACTCAGACTCAGTAACACTTTCAGTGAACAGCGGACCCGCCACTTCGCCCTCGAAGAGTGACCGGCCGGGCTCGATGTAGGCTTTGGCCTCGAATCGCTCAAACCCACTTTCCACAAGTGCATCCTTAAGGGACTCTGCCGCCTCGAGGAATCGCTCAGATGTAGCATATGCATATGCATAGTTGAGATCTTCATGCTGTTTCGCCTGGACGCGCGGCAGCCTCAGAACCCTGCCAAGTATCTGCTCGACTGCGCCTCGGCTCGAAAGATTCGAGACGCTGCACAACACATACGCAAAGGGGCAGTCCCACCCTTCGCGGAGAGCCGCCACAGTCAGGACGTATCGGACTGGGCAGTCGCGTGCGGAGATGTTTTCGGGCAGCTCCCACTTCTGCCCCGTACCTTCGGCGATTTCTTCAGCGGGGATGTTGAAGTCCTCCATTAGGCATTTCCGCAATACTTCAACCGTGATTGTCTCTTGGCCTTCCCTCCGGGGCTGCGCCTGGAAGAGCACTATGGGGCGGATGTATTCGCTTGTGATCTTCTCTTCCTCTCTTGCCAAGTTCTCCAGCTGCTTCTGCTTGGTGACTCCCTCCCCAACAGCTTCACGCCACTCTTTCCGGGAAACCAACCGAATAGGCAGTTTCACCATCTGCTCTGCCTTGAGTTCGGCTGCTGAGACAGATACCAGAACGTTGCTGGGATTGGTCTCTTGGTCGGGGGTGGCGGTGTATTCAATAATGCAAGAGGGACCAAATCGCCTCAGTGCGTCAAAAGAGAGTTTGGTTCGGGCATTGTGGGCCTCGTCCATGATGACCAACGGGCAGCGGAGCCGGAGCACGCTTGCCAGGCTATAAGTAATCGTTCCATCTGTCCTTTCCAGACGAGTGATCTGGGCCTCCGCGAGCCCCGAGAAATGATGCTGTAGGACCCCGCTGCCCTCGTAGACTTTCCGCCCTTCAGTATCCTCGACGCGCATCGCCGCGAGCGTGGAGACAATGACCACAGTGTCGCTGTCCAGCGTAGCCCGAGTCAGGTAAAGGGCTTCCGGCAGCGACATCACTTGGACGGCGCCGCCAAAAGCCGAATCCAACGCTTGCCTGTACGGGTGCGTGCGCTCGCGTAGTGCCTTTAGGGTTTGATCCACAATCGCGTTTGTTGGAGCCAACCACAGGACAACGCACCTGTCCGCCCGGAGATAGGTCCGGCACGAGATTCCAACAGTATGAGCGGCGAGCAGGGTCTTACCGCCGCCCGTAGGGACTCGCAAGCAAATGTAGGGGAGGCCGGGGAGCTGGGGGATTTCCCGGTACTTGACTAGAAGCTCTTCCCGTTCGTCGAACGCTTTCTTTGCACCGACCTCCGCAGCACGGACAAGGTATTGGCCAAGGACGGCCAGGCATCGCTCTTGGTAGAGCTTCAACTCCCACGCCATTCAGCTCACCTTGATCTCGTAGGGGATTTGCTTGAACGTAATCCGCTCGCGCTTTAGCCGGGCCGGGCTCAGGTGGCATCCTTCACCGAAAACCACGCGATGTCCATTGTGCTTCGGCAGCTTCCGAAGCACTTCTCCAGTCAGTACATTGCCACCATTGGAGCTCTTATCTCTCAGGATGCCATTGAAAAGCAGGTAGTAAGCGGTGCCACGACACACTCCGATCAGCGGAGACCGTTTTCCGTTCGTGGATTTCGGCAGCGGTTCGCCTGTTTCAACAAAAAAGACATGGCGGGCGAGGTCAGTATAGGTTACCGCTTTCCAGACGTAGCCGTTTTCGTCAAAGAGCGGTTCGCCAAGTGTGCAGTATCGAAAGCCACTCCCCAAACCCTCAACAGATTGCTTTTCGCCGTTTGCTCCATGTGGGGTAAAGCCTCGAATCACACGCTCAAGTCGTATAGCAGTTACCTCCCGGCAAATGCTCTCTTCCATTTCAACAAGCACGAATTTGCGTGCTCCGCCATCTTCCTTGTTAAGGGAAAGAACCGCGTGCCCAGTTGTACCGCTGCCTGCGAAGGAGTCCAGAACAAGATCGTTGGGACCAGTCGCAGTTTGGAGGATACGCTTGATAAGGCTGCTTGGTTTCGGTGTAATAAACAAGTCCCGCGATGCTCCAACAGCCATGATCTGGCTCAGTTCCTGCTTCGCATGCCGCGTACTTCCAACGTCCTTCCAAAACCAAAGCGTCTGAGGGACAACACCACTTTGAACCTCCGATAGAAATCTCTTGATGCCCGGTCTGTTGCTCCCGGACTTGCCCCACCAAATCCGGCCGTCGCGCTCTAGCTCCTCAAAACGTTCTTTGCTGACGCGCCAGTAGCTTCCAGCAGGCGGTCCCTCAATAACTCGACCTTGAGGGGTCTTGATCGGATACCTCCCAGCAGCGTAGGGATTGCGCGCAGCTAAGTCGCTGAGCAGCCACGGACCCCGCGGGTCGTTATCAGGGTTTTTGTACCGCTTGATCATGGATTCAGTTCGGGCGAGCTTGTTCGGCCTCCAGCTGTCCTGGTTTCTTGCGTAGACGCAAATGTAATCGTGGTCTTCGCTAAAATGGATCGCTGTGTTTTTCGGACTATCCATCTTCTGCCAGATTACGGTGGCGATAAAGTTCCGCTGCCCAAAGATCTCATCCATCAATAGCCGGAGGTTCTGCACCTCGTTGTCATCAATACTGACGAAAATCGCCCCATCCTCGCAGAGCATTTCTCGCAGCAAGGCGAGGCGTGGATACATCATGCAAAGCCACTTGTCGTGTCGCGAGAGATCCTCGGCTTCCTTGCCGACAACTTCCCCGAGCCATCTCTGGATTTCTGGACTGTTGACGTTATCGTTGTAGACCCAATTTTCGTTACCGGTGTTGTACGGCGGATCGATGTAGATGCATTTCACCTGGCCGGCGTAATAGGGTAGCAAAGCCTTCAACGCGAGAAGGTTGTCCCCCTGGACGAGCAGATTCCCACTGCCGGGCTCACCTAAAGAGAGCCTTGGATCACATTTAAGAAGATGGTAAGGGACTTCCCGATGATGGCCCAAAACTGCTTTCTTTCCGATCCAATCTAGCGTGGGCATGCGTTAGCGGCTACCACACATCATCTAGGGTTTTCGCTTCCTGCAATCGTTGGCGAGTCGTGTAGCGAAGGTTCTGAAGAGCTTTAGCACGTCCACCTTTGACAAGTTCGATAGGTCCAATCTCCTTCGCTGGCTCGGAGAAATTGACCACAAACTTGTTGGAGTCTTTCCAGGGTTCAATCGACTTTACGGGCGCGATGTGGGTGATGGCCGAAACAGGCGCCACACGATAGGCGGCAATATATTTGATCTGGGGTCGCATGGTGCCGTGGACGCGGATCGCCCACCATCTGTTCTCGCCCAAGAAAACTTGCTGAAATCCGTCCTCTTGAGCAGGGACAACGACCGTATCCACTTCGGCTGTATCGATGCCGGCTGTGTCTCGTCTTGCCGTTCGTTCCACTGTTGCAAGTGTGTCTGCTCTCAGGTCCGCCAAGAATGGCTCGAAGTGGTAGAAACGGCCTCCCTGCTCGTTTTCGTACCTTGCCAGCTCGAGAACCTCAACGCCAAATTGAAACCGCTCCGCGAGGACGCTCTCGAGCTTCTCGGGTATTTCGTCAATGATGATCAGCGCGGCAAAAGGTCCTTCAAAGACCATCTGCTCGAGCATGTGATCCAGGTTTCGGAATCCATGACTGCGTAGATATTCCTCGCATTGAGTCTTTGCATCCGGCTGATTCTGCAGCGCATTGAACAATATGTTCTTGACTGTTCTTTGCTCCTGCTCGAAGGACAAAGAGAATTCCAGTATTTGCACGGCCACGTGTCGCAGAGGCTCGTGCGAGGCTAACTCATTCTCCACGACAAAGAGGCGGGGCTGATGTCCGCTGAGGTCAATCAGGTAGCCGTCAGGGATGTTTCGCGGGCCCGCCTTGCTCCCAATCTTCTTTTTGACATCGAGGTAGATTCGGTTGGGGCCGAATAGCTCTGATTGAACCTCGACGATGGCAGATTCCAAATCGGCCTCATTCTCATAGCCTACTCGTCTGTAGGAGCCTTCCTTGGTCCAGATAACACTCATTGGCTAGAACCCCGTGTTTGGCTGGCCTATATTACATAACCCATCGTCGTCCGGCGACAACCTTGTTGGCCGAATCTGGGGCAGGGGCTACCCGGCAACCAATCTTTGCTTGGAGCGCAACACGATATGTGTACAATATGCCATCGTTCTTCACTACAGCTTTTGGCGGTTCGAGTGTTGCGATGAAAGCTGACCGCGAATTCGTGCGGCTATCTGCAAGCGACCTCAGCAATCACCTGGAGTGTCGCCACCTCACGTCACTGGATCTAGCTGTAGCACTCGGGAAAAAGTCGCCCCCGAAGTGGAAGTCTCCCGATCTCTGGGTGCTCCAAGAACGGGGGGCCGAGCATGAAGCCGCCTATCTCAGGCATCTGGAGCGGGGTGGTCTGACCGTTCTCAATCTGGGCGACATTGAAGATGACAATCGGGCGCTGAGTGAAAGCCGAGACGCAATGGCGCGGGGCGTGCCCGTTATCGCGCAGGCAACATTGGCACACGGCCGGTGGTTTGGTCGCGCCGATGTTCTACGCCGGGTACAGCGGGCAAGCGATCTGGGTGCATGGTCATATGAGGTCTATGATTGCAAACTAGCCCGCGAGACCAAGGCTGCAACGATTCTGCAACTGTCCCTCTACTCGGATCTCTTGCAGACGGTTCAAGGACTTCTTCCAGAGAAGATGTATGTAATTCCCCCCTCGGAGGAGTTCATGGCCGAGGAATTCCGAGTCTTGGACTTCGCCGCTTACTACCGGTATGTGAAGAAGCGCTTGGAAAGCGTCACGGATGCGAATCCAGACGGAATCCAGACCTATCCCGAACCGACGCCTCATTGCCCGGTGTGCCGTTGGTGGCGGGAGTGTGACTCGCAATGGCGCCAGGATGACCATCTGAGTTTGGTCGCGGGCATCAGCAAGCTCCAACGAAAGCAGTTGCATGCCTGGGATACGAACACGGTTCAACGATTGGCCGAACTTCCCTTGCCCCTACAGAAGGTCCCCGAACACGGGTCGAAAGAGGGATACGTGCGAGTGCGCGAACAGGCGCGGGTTCAGGTGGAGGGACGGAGCCAGGGTAAGCCAGTGCATGAATTGCTCAAACCTGTGGAGGGCCACGGCTTTTATCGGCTGCCAGAGCCCTCAGCGGGAGACATCTTCCTTGATCTGGAGGGTGACCCGTTCGTGGGATTCTCAGGCATGGAGTACCTGTTTGGATATGTCACCGACGAGGAGCCAGGAAAACCGACCTATGCTCGAATGTGGGCTATTACGCCCGAGGAGGAAAAGCAGGCGTTCGAGTGGTTTGTGGATTTCGCAGTGGCGCAATGGGCACGCTATCCTGCAATGCATATGTATCACTTTGGAGCTTACGAGCCATCAGCTCTCAAGAGGTTAATGGGTAGGTACGCAACGCGCGAGGATGAAATTGACCGAGTTCTTCGAGCAGGCTTGCTCGTCGACATTCACACCATCTTCAAGCAAGCAGCGCGTGCCAGCGTTGAGAAATACTCTCTCAAAGACTTGGAGGTTTTTCACGGCTTTGGGCGTAGCGTGTCCCTAGACGACTCACGCCGTGCTATGCGGCAGGTAGAACATGGTCTCGAACTCGGGAGACTCACTGAGTTGGATGAACTGACTCGGAAGATCATCGAAACCTACAACGCCGATGACTGCCTTTCTGCCCGGTCGCTGCGCAACTCGTTGGAGGCAGAGCGCAGAACTCTAGAGGAAGTAGGAGTGAAGGTCCCACGCCCGGCAGCCTCAGAGGGAGCTGCTCCAGAAGCTGTCGACGAGCGGCAGCAGCGCGTGGCTAGGTTAGTGGGCGACCTGACGAAGGACCTTCCGACTGATCCCCAGCGCCGCACAGAGGAGGAGAAAGGGCGTTGCTTACTGGCAAGCCTACTCGATTGGCACCGCCGCGAGGATAAAGCGGACTGGTGGGAATACTTCCGGCTGAGAGATCTCACTGACGAAGAGCTCCTTCATGAGAAGTCAGCCGTGGCACTACTCAGCCTTGTCACTCGCGTTGGCTTGCAGGGAAAGCTTCCAGTCGACCGGTATTCTTTCGAGAAGCAAGATACGGATATTCGTCAGGGCGACACCGTTTATGAAAAAGGCGAAAGATATGGAACGGTAATGGAGATCGATTTTGCGAATCGAACCATCGACATCAAGAAAACAAAGAAGACAGCGGAAGTACACCCTGTTTCAGTATTTGCATTTGAACATGTTGATTCAACCGAACTAGCGGAGTCTTTGTACCGGCTAGGGATGTGGGCTAGCTCAACCGGGATTAATGCGGCGGGGCACTACAGGGCTGGGCGAGATCTGCTGTTGCGATTGCCGCCGCGCCTGGCTAATGGTGAAGCGGTTGTACGGCCCGGAGAATCCACGCTAGATGCAGCCAGACGGGTTGTTACATCACTCGACCATTCGCTGCTTGCTATCCAAGGGCCGCCTGGCTCAGGCAAGACTTTTACAGGCGCAGAAATGATTTGTGAGCTCGTTCAGCGGGGTAAGAGAGTGGGCGTCGCGGCTGTAAGCCATAAGGTTATTCGCAGGCTCCTGGAGGAAGTTCTCAAGGCAGCAAGGAGGATGGGCCTCAGTGGGATTACGTGCCTGCACAAGATGACGGAGAAATCTGTTGGGGCTCCTCCAGAAGGAATCAGCGAAACAACAAAGAATGAGGTGGCTCTGGCCGCGCTGCAGGGCAACGCCTGTACAGTTGTTGGTGGGACAGCCTGGTTATGGGCGCGGGAGGAGTTGTTCGAGTCGTTGGATGTGCTTTTTATTGATGAAGCCGGTCAAATCTCGCTGGCGAATGCACTGGCTGTCGCCCAAGCCGCTAAGAGCGTGGTCTTGCTGGGCGACCCGCAACAATTGGACCAGCCGCGGCGCGGGAGTCACCCCGAGGGCGCAGAGGCTTCGGCACTCGAGCATTTGCTCGCTGGATCAAAGACGATCGCCCAGGGCAAGGGACTCTTTCTGGAAAAGACTTGGCGGCTGCATCCAAGGATTGGCGAGTTCACTTCCGAGGTCTTTTACGATGGTCGATTGCAATCACGCGAGGGGCTGGAAAACCAGCGGATCGAAGGCCATTCCTTGCTGAGCACAGCTGGACTATGGTTCGCCCCAGTCAGACACGAAGGCAACCAGAATGCCTCACCCGAGGAAGTTGAAAAGGTCGCCGGCTTAGTCGAGGGATTGTTGAAACCGGAAGTACAGTGGGTTGACGACGAGGGAAACCAGCGTCGGTTTACGATAGACGACGTCTTGATCGTTGCCCCGTACAATGCGCAGGTTTCTGATTTGAGTGCTCGTCTCAGGAGGATGCGGATCGGGACTGTCGACAAGTTTCAGGGTCAGGAGGCCCCACTTGTGATTTACTCGCTGACAACTTCGTCGCCAGAAGATGCGCCGCGTGGGATGGAGTTTCTTTATAGCCTGAATCGACTCAACGTAGCTACGTCCCGCGCCCGTGCTGCCGTTGTTATTGTAGGTAGCCAGCGTCTGTTGGAGCCGGAGTGCCGCACCCCTCGCCAAATGCAACTGGCCAATGCATTATGCCGCTACGTGGAACTGGCACAGGTTCTCGTGGTATAGGAATCCCTGCCGAACTCCCTCGGAAGATTAAGGTCCAAGCAGCGGCGGATAGAGGATCGGTTGGGACACATCATGTGGGCATGACCTACACGACGGCAGAAAGGACAGAAGGCTGGATTGCTGCTCCAAGGGCACAAGAACAACTACCGCGCGGGCTGCGCGGGGTCACAGGCGCTCCAGTCGCAGTTTCTGAAGAAGACTGAAATACGTCCCGACGCGAATCGAAGTCGCTACTGCCAACTATCGCGACGGATTCCGAATCAAAGCCCGCCGCGAGACATTCGTTCGCTACGCCAGCATGAAGTTGAGCAGGTAAGCCAACAAAGAGTTACGTTAGGAGTAAGCTCTCAGCACGTCTCTTCGCCACAGTCGGCCAGCTTTGGTTCGGGCGAACTTGGCATAGACGTACTCCAAAGGTACGATGACGACGCCGTCTCTCTCATCTCGTTTCGCCGTCCCACAGAAGAGTATTAGGTGATCTGTCCTTTGGGTGCCATAAGCACGTAGTCGCCGGAGTTTCGTGGCGCTCTGCTCCAGCTTCCCGTGAGTAACTTGCGCAAAGATTCTCTCTCCGCTCCCGGTGGCACCATAGATGTCAATATCCTTCATCGTGCGCCCTACCGGTAGAAGCAGATGGGCCATCCTCGGAAGCCCGGCCTTCTTGGCATCCCCTGGTTCGTAGGAACTCACCGCACATTACTTCCTGTTGAGGAGGGAGAAGCATGTCTAAAAGTGCCGTGGACGATGGCCGTTTGCCCCGGACAATGTGTTCGATGTTCCTCTTTTCGCTTGCGATACGCCACCGTGAAATGGTGCCTTGCTGAGGTCGCCCCACAAGCGCCGCAGCCAGCTCTGCGGTTCTCAGCTTCTTCACTTTGTGTAGGGCCAAAGTTTTCAAAATTGCGGTTCGACCTGTGTCTGACCTCCACCTATTGGGAACCTCTGCAGGTTCCCACTTCCCGGGCAATAGTTTCACCTTCGATTTCGGAGGGACAAACCCAAGCAGGCACTCCTGTGTGCCTTCGTACTCTGCACATACATACCCACCGTTGTTTGCGAGCTCCCACAATCTATCTAGCGCTTGCTTTGCGCCTCGCTTGGCATAATGTGAAGGGTTCAGGCTGCGACTGTCAGGCCGCCTAAAGTTGCTGCGCCTTCCCTTCCAGGGAAGGTGAATGGCAATCATGCTCTTTTTCCAAAGGTCGTCCTTGGTTGACTTCTCCACAGCCATTTTGTGTCGAATGTAGTATGTCTTGTACTTGGACACGGGCGCCCTCTCTCGTTCCTCGGATCACTCCACCACAGGACGGCTCAGCCAGGCTTCCAGCCTCTTGGCAAGCTTCCTGCGCCGATCTGTCTCCGAGTCTGTTTCCAAAAGCTGCTGCCTGAAATCAGTCTCCAGCGGGAGCAGGTCGGCAGCGTAAAATGCCAGACCCCCATAACTCACAACAAAGGGCGGCTCCTTCCCTTGGCCGTGTATCGCCTCGTACACATCGGCGCAGAGATTCATCAACCACGGTGCGGTTTCTGCGTCCTCGATCGGGTCGGGATCTACTTCCTTCAGAAACCGGACTCTCGCACGCGGGTAAGGGGCAGCGTCGAATACCTCCAAGATGCGGAATCGCTTGTGGCCCACGACGAATAGGTCTGCCCCACCCTGCCGACGCTGTTTCCTCTGTCTCGTGATATTGACAGTGCAACCCAGTGTCGCAAACCCTTCCTGGCGTCCAAACACCACTCCGATTTCCTCATCCCAATCCGGGAGTTCGTGGGCCATTTGCTGAAAGAGCGGCTCGAAGGCGTGCAACGGGAGTACGCTCCCTGGAAACGGAACAACGTTCCCGGAGAACAATGGCAACAGCCTTCTGCGCATGTCCGCCCTCTGCCTCTGTCTGCGAGGAGGGCTAGGGATACAAGCAACAACCTGGATCAAGTCTATTCCACAGAGTAGAACAGTGGCTTACGGGTATAGCCGGGCGAACTCCTGAAGCTCCGCAGTCACCGTCGTCCCGCAGTGCTGTGCTACAAATGGAGCCTCTTGCAAAGGCAGCCGGCCATGCCGGCCGTGCGAACCATGCAGAGCAGCCGAGACAAGTAAAGCCCCCCAAACGAATGTGCGAACGCGACGCGTTACCGCCCTTTGCTCAGTCGCGCTCGCGGTCTATCCAATCGGTCTTCTCTGAGCTTGCAGCGCTGCACGGGTCGCCCTGGACGATGTGTTTCTCGATGAGGCGCTGAAGCATAACCACGATGTATTCCTCACACTGACTTCCTATAGGATTACAAATATCCTGCAACCCCAAAAACGACCTCATATTTGCTCGCACGGACCGTCCATTTATTACGTCGACCTGCTCGTACAGTTGCCTCTTAACCTCATCAACAGCTTCCACCTCTTGCTTGCATTGCGCGTTGCATTCATCATGATTATTGGTGGCTTTATCGCTGCAAACTGAGAATTGACTATCCCCTCGCTTCTTTAGACATTTGTCGCTTTCCATGAAATAAATATCGTTGCAGTGGTCGAGACAAGTCCCATATCTGGAGAGAGACTGAGCAGTCAACTCATCGCTCTTGGACATGTACTCGATGAACGTAAGTTTTAACCATTTGTCCTCCGTCTCCCAAGCCACCGCTCTCGGATCTTCTGTCCAGTAAATCTGCACAGCATAATCGTCCCAAGTGCAAGGGCGTATGGAAAGGGTGCGACCGAAGACGTTTCCCTCATAACAAGACGAAATCTCTCGGGAGACTCTCTCGTATTGAAAGCGAACAAAATACTTAGCTCTTTCCGGGCTTTGGGCCACACCTAGAGCCTTCATCTTCTCTTTAATCGCAGTTGTTATCCTTTCACACTGCTCACTACGGCTGCCGAAAGACGTGCTGCAGTAGCCCAGTTTCTCCACCCAGACTCCAATCTTCTCCTGTGAAGCACATTGCGCGTGAGCTGACTGTGTGAGCGCCAGCGCTAGAAGGAGGCCACACCACATAGAATTCGCCCTCCCCACGGTGCGAAACTGTACTTCACCAATCGTCCCATGTCTAGACTGCTCATTGAGAGAGTGGAAGCGTAGTTCGCGTCGGGCTTCGGGCTGCGCCAAACTCTACGGGGCCAGAAACAGGAGGCCTCCCAACGACGCTACTCAGCAGATTTAGCAACTACTCTGGGAGGACACTAACTAGACTTGGCAAGCGGCGTCCGAGACCTGCTGCGAGTGTAAGCTCTTTGACGACGATCTTGTTTTCGACCTAGCCATAAGCCCAAAACAGCCCGCTTTCGAGCGTTCCGGCCCTACCCTACCGACCCCCCTCAACGAGAAAAGCCCTAAAGCCCCTGTATGCAGGCCCCTACGGGCTATCTCTCTGATACGAAGAGACTTGACAAGCAGCCCCCCTGCTTTTACACTTAGGGGAATAAGTAGGGGGGCTGGTTAGGGGGGCTGGTTAGGAAGGCCCCAGAGGAGAAACGACCATGACGGTTTACGACCTGGTAACCAAGCAGATTCTGGAACAGCTCGAAAAAGGCGTGGTGCCCTGGCAGAAGCCGTGGAACATCGAAGCCCCCAAGAACCTGAGCAGCGGCAGGCCCTACCGGGGAATCAACGTAATCCTCCTGGGGATGCGCGGTTTTGCTTCCCCCTGGTGGGTTACTTTCCGGCAGGCCAAAGAGCGCGGCGGCCACGTTCGCAAGGGCGAGCGCGGCAGCACGGTGGTTTTCTGGAAGCGTGACACCCACAAGGTGCGGAACGAGGAAACCGGCGAGGATGAAACCCGCCAGCGGTTTGTCCTCCGCTACTACACGGTTTTCAACGTGGCGCAATGCGAGGTCATCCAGGCGCCCGCGCCGCGCGCGCCGCTGGCGCCGATTCAGGCCGCCGACGCGGTGGTGGTCGGGATGCCGAACCCGCCCCGCATCCGGCTGGGCGCGGCGGCCTGCTATATTCCGGGTCTCGACACCGTAGAGATTCCCGCCCGCGACAGCTTCCACTCGATTGAGGGTTACTACTCCACCCTATTCCACGAGCTCACCCATTCCACCGGCCACGAGTCCCGCCTGAACCGCAAGGGAATTATGGACGTAATTCGCTTCGGCTCCGAGGACTACAGCAAGGAAGAGCTCGTCGCGGAGATGGGCGCGGCGATGCTCTGCGCGAGCGTCGGCATCGAAGCGACCCGCGACAATTCTGCGGCCTACATTCAGACCTGGCTCAAGAATCTCCGCAACGATTCCCGCTTGGTGGTGATGGCGGCGGCGCAGGCACAGAAAGCCGCTGACTACATTCTCGACCGCGCGAACGAAGAAGAGTGTGCAGAAGCAGAACAGACCCAGCCCGAACCCGCCGAGGCCACGGTAGCCGTGGCCCTGGCGGCGTAGGAAAGGAGCAGAAACAATGGCAACAGCAACCCAGGCACTACCCGAAAACGTAAGCCTGCACTACCAGGACGAGCGCAGCGACAAGGTGTATCACATCCAGGTCGAGCAGAAAGGCAAGGGCTACGTCGTCAACTTTCAATTCGGACGGCGCGGCAGCACCTTGCAGACCGGCAGCAAGACCCCGAAGCCTGTCTCT
>JAKEER010000728.1 GCA_022616615.1 Acidobacteriota bacterium | reverse complement strand
GGCAAAGGCGCTCCTAAGAAGGGCTGGTATGCAGTCGATTTCACGCTGGCGGAAATCAAACAACTCGATGCGGGCTCCTGGTTCAACCAGGCCAATCCGTTTGCAGCACAGAAAAGCTATATCGGCTTGAAGATCCCGACGCTGGACGAAGCCATTGGCATCATCGGCAGCCGCGCCCGGCTTTATGTTGAGACCAAGTACGTTCCTTTCTACGAGCCGCTCGGCAAAGACATGGTGGGCGCGCTGGCAAAGGTTCTGAAGTCACGCGGCCTCGAGCCCGCGACGCCACCCGGAGACGATTCACTGCCAGGGGTTTTCATCCAGTCCTTTTCGAAAGCCAGTCTTCTCAGGCTTCGTGAACTGGCGCCCAACTATCCACGCATCCAGTTGCTGCCAATGGAAGATCCTGAACGACGGATGAACACCGTGCAAGTGACAGACTCATTGGCCCGCGAGATCGCAGAGTATGCCAGCGGCGTGGGACCGGCCAAGGAAATGCTGCGAACTGCCGCCGACGTCGAAACGTTTCATCGCGCCGGCTTGAAGATGCATCCGTTCACGTTTCGTGGTTCTACCACAGCGTCGGCTCGACGTCCGCTGGCCGAGCTGGAGAAAAATGGAAAGAGCCTCAAGGAAAACGTAGTAGAGGAAATTCGACGTTTCGTTCAGATGGGCATCGATGGCGGGTTCACAGACTACCCTGACCTCTGGAAGGAAGCTGTCGGCAGATAGCTGCCTTCAGAACCCCAGTGTAGCCGCCGAGGTAACGAGGCGGGCGGAAACCATGTGGATCCGCCTTGGCCCGACCAAGGTCTGGCTTTCGTCTTTGTCCCCTTTACGAAGGGGGACCATAGGGGGTCTTGGGCATTAACCAAACAAGCGTTTTGCTGGCGGAACGCACTGACTCGACACGAAGCGTGCGTTTGACGCAGCCACCCTGGGAGCGCGGGCGTCCCGCCAGGCGTCCCGCCCGCAATTGTGGCCGCAGGCCCTCGGAGCGGCCTCCGGCCGCTCCGAGGCGGGCGAGACGCCCGCGCTCCCAGGGTGGGCTTTGCCGCTCCAAAAAATGTCCAGTCTCCAGATTCCCGCGAAAGCGGGAATCCAGGGGGCCGACGAGGAGTCTGGATTCCCGCCTTCGCGGGAATGACGCAGACCTAATTGGTTCTAGCTCAGCCAGGTTAGGGGCATCAGTCGGTCTTGCCAACATCCTTTACAAAATCGCTCCACGGCACCACGCGCCCATGGATGGGCGCAATAGTAGAAATGTCGAGTTCAAGTTGTTGAACGTTACTGTAGAAAGCCCTGTGGACGGCGCTGGGACTGGCAGGCCGAGGCGTGTCAGGAGCGGGCGGGTCGTAAAGGGCAATAACCGCCGTAAACCAGCAGTCCGATGGCAACCGAACATCCCCTTCAGTCTTGGGCCGGTGTGAAAGCCCGAAGCGCAAGCGAGGGTCAACCGGGTTTACCCTCGCTGGGGCTTTCAGGGAGTCGTGCCTAGGAATATCTAGGGCGCAGTCCATGGTTAGTTTGTTTCTCGGTCCGAGACTATCGGACTCCGGCCGCAAATGAGGTCTATCTGGATTGTGTAATCGGCAGTCGTATTGTGAATGTCGTCCCTTTGCCAAGCTCACTTTGGACGTGTATCGATCCGTGGTGGTTCTCAATGATGCGATAAGTGATGGACAGCCCTAGGCCCGTCCCTACGCCTACTCCTTTGGTGGTATATCCCGGATCGAATATGCGCTCGATGTGCTCGGGCCGAATCCCAACTCCTGTGTCAGCCACCCGGATCAATACGCATGACTCATCTTGCCGGGTTGTAATCGTGATACTTCCCGGTTCTTCGATCGCTTGGACGGCATTCGTGAGCACGTTGGCAAATACCTGGTTGATCTGACTGGCATAACAATGCACTTTGGGCAACTCGCCGTAATTCCTGACCACTTGAATCCGGTCCTTGATGAGGTGGTCGAGCAGTGTCAAGGTGCTCTCCAGACCCTCATGCAAATCCACTAACTCCAGATCAGGCTGGTCAAGACGCGCAAAGCTTTTTAGAGACTGAACGATTCTTGTTAGGCGCTCGGTCGCTTCCAGCGTCATCTGATTGATGTCGTCAAAGATCCGGAGCGTGCGGTCCAGTCGAGGCTGCTGGCCGAGTTTCTTGGCAACCGACGGTTCCTGCAAGATGCCTCGAATGATGCCGGCTGCGCGACGTTCCACGTCAGCGTTGGAGTGAATCGCACCAATGGGTGTGTTGAGCTCATGCGCTATGCCTGCCGCCAGCGTGCCCAGGGAAGCCATTTTGCTGGATTGCACCAGTTGTGCCTGCGTCTCGCGCAAATCGCGATTCGCCCGCTCCAGCTCTCTCGTGCGCGTGCGCACCCGGTCTTCCAGCGTTTCGTTCAGCTGTCCTAAGCGTTCGTGTGCTTCAGCCAACTCCCTGCGACGCTCTTCCCCGGCACGGTACAACAGGGCATTCTGAATGGCGCTCGCCGCCTGGCTGGCCACAATCGTAACGAGCGTCTCGTCGTACTCACTAAACGGTCTTTGTTCACGACTCTCAACAGAGAAGACTCCAATCAGCTTATCTTTGATCACGAGCGGGATCGCAATCTGGCTATCGGCGTCTGGCAAACCAGGCACCGCAACGATCTCGCCCAGCTCGGTGGCGCGTCCCGCTTCTTCCATCTGGCTGCGAATGCGCGCGAAGTAGGCATGTTGTGCGCGCAGATGATTCACACGCATTAACCTACGCCGCTTCGCGACCATACCGATGACACCAACGCCAACCGCAACCGTGCCCCCAAGAGCTTGATCCCCATATCCATGAGTGGCCACGACACGCAACGTGTCTGCATCTTCGAGCAGGAGAATGATCGAATGGTGAAATCCGAAGAACTCATCCATGGTGCGCAGAACGATGTCGTAGATCGGGTCCAGGTCAAGCGTGGAATTGATGTCCACGGCGATGCGGCGAAGAACCCTGACTTCGGCGGATTTTTGAGCCAGTCTCTTAACGAGATCGTCTTGGTCTTTCATACCCTCTGAGGCCATGAGTTACTCTATAGACGATTCTGAGGTAAGGTCTAGCTTCCTGAAGGACCTGACAACGTAGATATCCGCAGCCCGCAGCTTGAAGATACCCGCCATTCCGCTCGCCGAAGCGATCGCTTCAATCTGCATATCCATCTCATCAAAGATTGGCCCCTCGGTTTCCGAATGCTCGTACTGAACATCCATGATCCATTTGGCATTGGCGATGACGTCGTTTAGCGCAACGCAAGCGTGTGAGTTCTCGCGGACGTTGCGAATGGTTTTGTTAAAAAACTGGAACGATAGGGCAACATGCGTCTTATCCACATAATGCACGTGGGAGATAATCGTGGCGTTCGGGATCCCGTCAGCCGAACAGGTCACGACAATCGCCGGAGGCCCGTTTTCCATCACCGATTTGATTTCGTCAGGGAGCTTGCTTTCGTCCGTCATTTCTCCTCCGCAGGAAAGACTCTGTGACCGGCGCCAGGACCAGGCGTCTGGAGAAAGATCTCGTGCACCGTAAACCGCACGACGAGACTCGGTCGAGCGATATAGGCTCGGCACTTATCCTCTGGAACACCAAACAGCTGGTTGACGGCTTTGGCAAACCGATTTCTCATCCGCTGGTGCGCAGCCAAGTCTGCGCTAGTGGGTTGCGAGGAGCCAACATAATTCCCTTTGAACTGATACGTCTCGTGTGAACCGATCTGTTCGACGGTGAGAGAGAACCGGCCGTTGTCTTCGAGTGAACTGATCAGATGATCCTCGTAGGCTCGATTGATGGAACACCGAATGGTTCGTTTGTCGGGTTCTACTTCCCACCCTGACACATAATGAATATGAGGTATGAGGTTCGCATCCCGCGTTCCGCTAACGGCTATTGTCCCGTCGTTTTCCAAAAACGTCAGAATCTTTCCTGGAATCATGACTCGTCCTTGTAGAGAGGAATTATCGCAAAATTGACGAAGATCAGAGCGGTCTGTGCACCGCGCATGTATCAACTGGGCATGATAGAAGCCTATGTATTTTGTATTGCGGAATCAATGGTCCAGCGGTAGATACAACTCGCCTAACGACCGGCGATTAAACCGCAGCAGCTTGTTGCTCGGGTGCTGCCGCAAAGGCCCGCCGCCTTTGGCGGGCATCGGCTGAAGCGCAGGGTTCGAGCCTGCCCTGCAAGGGAACTCTAGTAACCGTTGCAAATGCTTTTGGCACAGTTGGCCGCACGGTGCCCGTCGCGACGTTCATGCGCCTTTACCAGTCTTCCTTTTCAAATCGAAACTGATTCGCGCTGGCGATTGCCTGGACATCGGCCATGGCGGCGGGATTGCCGCAGGTGAGAACAACGGTGCTGGACGGATCGAAGCGCTGGCGCAGTTCTCGCACAGGATGGCCTTCGGGAAACACCGGCCGGACGACGTGCGCCAAGGCTGGCTGGTCCTGCGCGGCGCCGCTGGCGGGCGGCGGCGCTGTGGCCTGCGCCTCTTGTTCCTTCAGGGGCATGTCGAAAAGGCGGCGCAGCAAGTTGTTGGCCCGCCCCTTGCCAAGCGTAGGGTCGTTCATATCAACCGGCGATGGGCGACTAATTGAGGGAACGTAGGCAAAGTCGAAGGACCGGGAAGCTTCAATGTCGGACAGTTCCTGATGATAAGCCAGCTCCTCAGGCGTGCGATTGGCATGCAGGAGAGTGTACCGCACGTCGCTTTTCTTTCCCTCCAGTGCTTCGTGATGGAGCTGTTGGATCATGGCGCGGAAAGGCGCCAGGCCAGTTCCTGTTCCCACGAGCAAGACGCTGGAAAAGCCCGTGGCTCGCTTTTCCAAAGTAAAGTCGCCTGCAATGCGATCGAAGTAAGTCAAACGGCGATCGCCCTCCGGCTGATCGCGAAAAAGAGACTCGGTAAACCTCCCAGGGTACTGGCTTTCACCCTTCTCGAGCACAACATAGAATTCAAGACAGCCATGCTGAAGTGTTTCAGATGGGGCAGAAGTAATGGAATAGGAGTGAGTGACGGACCCGTAGCGGGGCACTCCGTTTTCGTCGACGTCCGGAGCGTAGCTGACGTTGCCGTCCACGTCCCTGACGCGTCGCGTGAGCTTACAATTCTCACGACGGAGTGCAATGTACTGGCCAGGAACATAGCCAGGAAAGCGGCTGCCAACCTCTGGCGCCAAGCGAAAGATGGCCAGAATAGGAGAGAGACTTTGCCAGTAAACAATCGTTCCTTGCTTTTGCGCTGCCATGCGACTCACGGCCTCCTTCCCTGATAAATGGGCTTAAAGTCGGGCCTTCACGTCGATCCCAGGGTCTCGTCAAAGTCCTGAAGCCGTGAAAAAACTCAATGGTAAGGTCGCGCTGCTGCGCGACCGCGACGGGAAACCCAAGACGGACGCGGAGCACCGCGTTCCTACCGGATCAGGTTTATGTGCCCAACCGAATTTTTTCACAGCTCCCCTTAACAAAGGGAGACGGCACTCGCGAAGCGAGCGCGAGGGTTGTCGTCCCTTCGGCCCCAGGACTCGCAGACAACCCGTGAAACCTTATCAAGGTTTCACCCCGCGGTCTCTGCCCCCTTTTAAGGGAGGACTTGCCTTGCGCAGAAACAAGCCTTGGTGGCGACTCCTGACTTTGACGCACTCCTGGCCTCGACCCAGCCCGATTTGACCTTCCCTCACCACGACGTTATGATTTCCTCAGCTCAGCACGCAAAGATACCCGCCTGCAACGAGGACCCGGCGGATAGGCACCGGGCAGCACAACCATGAAGCTCGCTGACACCATGAACTCCATCTTAAGATCCAAAGGCCGGCAGGTCTGGTCCGTGTCTCCCAATACCTCAGTCTTTGACGCTCTGGCCATGATGGCTGATCACGAGATCGGCGCCTTGCTAGTAATCTCTGACAATCGGCCGGTGGGGATTTTTTCCGAACGGGATTACGCTCGCAAGGTCATTCTTCAGGGAAAATCGTCGAAGCTGCTCCAGGTCCAGGAAGTCATGGCCAGCCCAGTGATTTCAGTCGCATTGCACAACACGGTTGACGACTGCATGAACGTGATGACTGACAGCCGCATCCGCCACCTCCCTGTGGTCGACCAGGACCGCGTTGTCGGCATCGTTTCGATCGGCGATCTGGTGAAATGGATCATTACTGCCCAGGACGAAACCATTCATCAGCTGGAAAACTACATTGCAGGGAAGTATCCGGCTTGATGCCTGCTTCCAGTTGCCTCGTATTCCCGCCAAAGCGGGAATGACGCACCTCCTATCGAATAGTGGCTTGTCGGCCCCTTTGGTTCTGGCTCGTCCAGGTTACGCTGGGCAATCATAATTTCAGAGCAGCAAAGAGCTTGTGGAGGCTGTCCTTGGCATCGCCGAAGAGCATCATGCACTTGGGATTGTAATAGAGGTCATTGTCCACACCGGCAAAGCCCGGACGGAGGCTGCGTTTGAGAACAATGATCGACTTCGCCCGCTCCACTTCCAGGATGGGCATGCCATAGAGCGGGCTGCTCCTGTTTCTCTTCGCGGCCGGATTGGTCACGTCGTTTGCGCCCACCACCAGAGCCACGTCGGCTTCCGCAAAATACGGATTGATCTGTTCCATCTCATACAACTGGTCATACGGGACATTGGCCTCAGCCAGCAGCACATTCATATGGCCTGGCATGCGGCCCGCCACAGGATGAATGGCATACTTGACAGTGATGCCCCGCTTCAGCAACAGATTGGCCAGCTCGCTGACGCCATGTTGCGCCTGCGCCACGGCCATCCCGTATCCTGGCACGATGATGACGGACCGGGCTGTATCGAACAGGACCGACGTTTCTTCTGGAACGATGCTGCGGACGGTCCCTTTCCCTTCGACGGCCGGGCCCTCGGCTTCTGGCTCGATCT
Organism: Acidobacteriota bacterium; assembly: GCA_022616615.1. Taxonomy (GTDB): domain Bacteria; phylum Acidobacteriota; class Terriglobia; order Versatilivoradales; family Versatilivoraceae; genus VFZK01. The sequence goes on along the minus strand of JAKEER010000728.1, from coordinate 5,908 downwards.
TGCCGAAAGCGCCAAAAAGTACGTTCATTGCGGATCGGTTCATGGCCCGGCACATGAGCAGGGAAAGGAGGAAGCCCGATGTTCCGTCCAGTGAGCCCGTGATGATCTGGATCTTGTTCATCAGCACAAATCCCATGGCCGCATCGGCGAGCCCAGCGTAGGAGTTCAGCAGGGAGATGACCACCGGCATATCGGCGGCGCCGATAGGAACGACCAGCAGAAACCCAAACAACAGAGCCAGCGCCACCATGGCAAAGAAGAAAGCACTGGCTGAGGGCGCGGCGACCATGTAAACCAGCAACGCGACGATGGCAGTGAGCAGCGCGATGTTCGAGACATTTTGTCCCTTGTAAGTGATGGGAGCACCGGGCAGAAGTCCCTGGAGTTTGCCGGCCGCCATCAGGCTTCCTGTAAATGTCAGACCACCAATCACCACCTCAAAGGCGATGGCGGTCATCAAGACACGTCCTCCGGTGGCGCCGTGGCGCACGTATTCAGAGACTCCCACCAACGTAGCTGCCAGCGCCCCTAGAGAATGCGAAAGCGCCGTGCGTTGCGGGACCGCTGTCATGGGAATCCACATCCCCATCGATCCCCCAATCAGCGAGCCAGCCAGCAGCCCGAGACCGATCCATCGATAGTTAACAATCTCATCGTGGAAGAGAGTGCCGACAACCGCCAGGACCATGCCAAACTCCGCGAGAAACATCCCTTTCCGGGCGTATCTGGGCGAGCTAAGACCTTTCAGCCCCAGAATGAAGAGGACGGCCGAAACAATGTAGAAGAAGCTCAGCGCGTGGGCGGGTTGAAAGTAGGAAGCAGCCAGCGTGAGCCCGTTCAGAAAAACCACGAGGCAGGCCAACAGTGCGATCGCAGCCAAAACCGCTCCCCAGCGCCACGCCACCCGATGGCCCGGCGCCTGGTGATCCTGCCGCGTCTTAAACATCTTGAGCATCCGGTCGGTGATGAGAAAGCCACCGACCACGTTGGTGGAAGAACAGGCAACGGCGATGAATCCCAGCAGCGTGCTTAGCGTGCTGTAATCGGCTCCAGCAATCACAAGCGACCCGACCAGCGAAATGCCCGACATAGCATTGGTGGCAGACATGAGGGGAGTGTGCAGTAACGGCGGGACCCGGGAAATGACGTGGTACCCGAGAAAGCCAGCGAGGATGAAAATGTACAACCCAATTTCAAGCTCAGTTGTCATGAGCTGCTCCGCCACGGGAGGTCAAAGCCGTTTCATTGAACAGGACCGGTCGACGAAGACGATTGGCTATTGGTCATTAACTATTTTCTATTGGCTATTGAAGAAAACGGTTCCGAAGAGCAATAGAGAATAAGCAATAGTCAATGACCAATAACAAATGCTTTTCAGGATCGATCATTGAGACTGGCGTAGGGACAACTCTGCGCACTGTCGGTAGAAAGCCAGTCGAAGGCGCCACACTATATGGGACCCTTGCTTGCCGCCAGAAGCAGCTTCTTGACCACGTCGTGAAGAACCTGGCCCTGATGAGTCACCAGAGGGCCGCGCGTGAGCTCGTCGTTCAAATCCAGATCAATGTTCCCATCCTTGAGGAGGTGCGTGAGAAAGTTGGTCACGGTTTTTGCATACATCTGGCTGGCGTGGAACGGAACCGTGGCGGGAAGGTTCAAGGCGCCGATGATCAGTGCGCCATACTTTGTAATTTCCTGCCCAGGTTCGGTCAGAGCGCAGTTGCCGCCCTGCTCGGACGCCAAATCGACGATGACCGATCCAGAACGCATCCGCTGGACCATGGCCTCGGTGATGAGCACTGGCGCTCGCTGCCCTGGAACCAGGGCCGTGGTGATCACAACGTCAGCCGACTCCACGCACTGGGTCATGAGCTGTTGTTGATTCTGGTAAAAGGCCTCCGATTGGGCTGCCGCGTATCCATCTTTGCGCTCTAAGACGCTGGTTTCCAGCGCCAGTTCCACAAACTTTGCTCCGAGGCTTTCCACCTGTTCTTTCACGACCGGTCGCGTATCGTAGGCCTCGACCACGGCGCCTAGCCTTTTCGCCGTTCCAATGGCCTGCAGGCCAGCCACGCCCGCGCCAACGACAAGAACGCGCGCCGGAGTCACTGTCCCCGCTGCAGTCATCAGCAAGGGAAAAAATTTCGGCAGGTGAGTGGCCGCCAGAAGCACCGCTTTGTAGCCAGCCACCGTGCTCATGGCGCTGAGCGCATCCATGGGTTGGGCCCGGGAGATCCGCGGCATGAACTCCATGGCAAACGACGTGAGCCCGCGTTCAGCCATGGCCTGAATCTCGAAGGGGTGATTGTAAGGCTGGAGAAGGCCAATGACGAGGGTTCCTTCCTTGAGCTTAGCCACCTCCTGAACGGTTGGCGGCTGAACCTTCAAAAGCACATCGGCCTGGCTGAACACTTCGGCTTCAAGGTGGGCGCGTTTTTCAAGGTAGGCATTGTCGGGAAAGCCGGCCGCGGTGCCTGCCCCTTGTTGTACCAAGACCTCCATTCCCGACTGGACGAGCCTGGGAACAAGTTCTGGCACCAACGCAACCCGCCGCTCTCCAGGGACTGTCTCTTTTGGAATGCTGATAATCATCAGCCTGTCAAATGTCGATGCCCAGCTGCTGACACAAAGGCAAGGCCCACCTTCGTTCGAAGCATTCGCCCAGTTAGGTCCCGAAGCGGTTTAAGAATGATACACCCCCGCTGTGTCTGCTGCAATCGAGGATAGGGCGTCGGCACGCTCCGTCAAGGTCAGGAGTCATCCCGAAAGCGGCGGGCAGGCGAGCAAGTCCCCTTAACAAAGGGGGCAAAGGCCGCAGGCCTTGGGCGTTGTCGTGCAGGTTCGTAGACCGGAGGAGCAACCACCCCCACGCGGTTTCTGCGAAACCGCTGTCCCCCATTGTTAAGAGGGGTTAAGGGGGACTTTGACGCTGCGCCTCCCGTCATCCTAACATTGACAGTTGATTCGAGACCGACGATTATCCTGTGTTGCTGCAGGCTGAGATGATCACGAGGACATCCGTGAAGAGACTCAATTGAATTGGGGAATGCTGGGAGCAGCCAAAATCGGGCTGGCGCTGGCGGCGGCGATCGCGGCCTCGAAGTATGCAAGGGCTTATGCAGTGGCGAGCCGCAACCGGGGAAAAGCTGAGGCCTATGGGCGTGAGAATGGTCTTGAGCGGAACTCGCTATCAGGCGCTGTTGAACGACCCGGAAGTTGACGTAATCTACAACCCGCTGCCCAACCATCTCCATGCGGAGGTCGATCATTTCAGCCGCTGCATCCTGAAAGCAAAACCTCTGGCCGTGCCGCCGGAAGAGAGCGTGAAGAACATGCGGGTGATTGAGGCCCTGCAACGGTCGGCCCGTCTGGGCAGCGTGGTGAGGCTGTAGCGCTAACGTTGTGAATGACGCCCCTCCTGGGTTCAGGAGGCTCAAACTGCGGAGGAAGCTTTTGCCGTGCCAGGCTTGAACGAAGGTTTTCGGAGTTTCTACCTTTTTGCCGGGCCGAAAGACAGGGCGTCAAAGTTCAGATTGGAATCTGGGAGAGTGGAACTAAGGTCTGCCCAAGAGCCGCATTCACGCGGCTTGTTTCGAGATTAAAGGCCAGCCGTTTTACGGCTGGTTGGTCGATGGGAGCAATGATAAAACCCAAGCCCGTTTCTAACGGGCTTTCTTCAGGTTTCAGCCACGAACGCAAGTGATTCCAGGTGAAATGGATTGAGGTTGAGCTCGCAGCCTGAAGCCCGCTGAAGCGGGCTGCCGGGAGATCGGCGGACTGTGCTAACCAGCCGTATAATGGCTGGCCTGAATTAGGAAGAAGCCGCGTGAACGCGGCTAGCAGACCAGACCAAAGGTTGTACGCGTCACGACAGATGGAACACAACCTGGCAGCGCCTGCCTCCAACTGGCTCTGCCGCTTGCTTTGACCTCCATTCTCAGGAGAAACCCTCATGCCTCCCTGTACCCGCAGACAGTGGTTGGCCGCCGCTTCCGTTTCTGCGCTCGGCTCCCTCTCACCGCTTCGATTGTTGTGCGCAGCACCAGAACCTCAGGCCTTGAGTTCGCGCAAGAAGACCGGGCTTGACCTGAGCGACTTCGAACCCAGAAGCATGCTGCACGTCTCCTCGCATCCCGTGGAGCGCGCCCGCTTTCCGGTCATCGACATCCACACGCATCTGGCTTTTTCGGCAAGGAGTGAAAAAGGAGTGGCGATGGGGGAGGAACGGAAGTTCCTTGCCACTCCGGAAGAACTTCTCGAGGTCATGGAGCGGAAAAACATCCGCACGATGGTTAACTTGACGGGCGGCACTGGTGCCGGGCTGGGCAAGAGCCTTCAGCGATTCGACCAGGCACATCCCGGCCGTTTTCTCACCTTTACCGAGCCCATGTGGAGCCGCACCCATCAACCTGATTATCCAAAGCTTCAAGCGGTGGAAATCGAGCGGGCGAAGAAGGCAGGAGCCCGGGGATTGAAGATTCTCAAGACGCTGGGACTTTACCTCCGCCAAGATCTCACCACGGGCCCTTTGGTCAAGGTGGACGATCCACGTTTCGATCCGATGTGGGAGGCCTGCGGGCAACTTAACCTGCCGGTTGCCATTCATGTCTCCGATCCGGAGGCCTTCTTTCTCGATACCGACCGCTTCAACGAGCGGTTCGAAGAGCTGGCCAATCATCCTGCCTGGTCATTTCATGGCCGGGATTTTCCAAGCAATCGCGAGCTGCTGGAAGCGCGCAACCGGGTCTTTACCCGCCATACGAAGACGCAGTTCATCGCGCTCCACGTAGGCAATAACGCCGAAAATTTGGCCTCGGTCTCCGAGTGCCTGGAGCGCTTTCCAAACATGCAGGTGGAGATTGGGGCGCGAATCGGAGAATTGGGGCGGCAGCCGCGCACCGCACGCAAATTTTTCGACCGATTTCAGGACCGGATTCTCTTCGGAACTGATGCGGTGCCCAATGGCGTTGAAACACCGCAGCAAATTTTTGGTGACAAGCTCTACGAAATCTACTATCGCTTCCTTGAAACTGAGGACGAATACTTCGACTATGCCCCCGCGCCGGTGCCGCCGCAAGGCCGCTGGCAGATCTACGGACTCGGTCTGCCGGAAGGAATTCTACAGAAGGTCTACCACGGCAATGCCGCACGCCTGCTGGGAGTTCAGGTCTAGCATGAGGCGCGTGGTTGCAACCAAACCGCAGAGCCGGGGAGACGCAGAGAGTGGATCGGGAACCCGGGCGAGTGGATGCGGGTTAGATATTAGTCCGAGCAGCGGTTGGAGGACACGACCTTTGCTTGTCCTCTCCCCTTGCCCCTACCATTTGCCCCTCTCCACTTCTCCCCAGTTTGTCACCGGGTGGCGCCGGTGACAAAACCTGCCTGCAGGGTAAGCAGGCCCGAGGGCTGAAGCGACCGAGGCTGGCTTGCCGGCTTGCCCGACGTTCTCAGCCTCGCCCCGCCGGAAGGAAAACTCCTTCGGGCGGGGTTTTCTTTTTCTCCCCCAAGCTGGGTCGATAGCCTTGGGAGCGAAAGCCCTCGGAGAATCAGACGCGACGCGGCCTCGACGCTTTGGGTCGAGGCCTTCCTTATGCTTTTTCTACTCGCGACGCTCTGGAAGGGATACTTTCCTGCTTACACAACAAAGTATCCTATCCCACTCGAAAAACTCTCCTGCCAAGCCGCACATCCACTTGACCGAAAAGAGCTCGAAAAAACTATCCGCAAACATCGTGAGAAAATCAGAGCAAAGTATCGCGGCGCGTTACAACTGACCTCCAGCCCCCACTGTGGCCGGTCCACCAGCAACCGCCCCAAATCGTCCTTGCAGCAGGTGCCCTACCCGCCCCTGCCGCCGATTGAACCACTGACTATAGCTGGTGTTGAGCCACTGCATGGCCCGGCTCAG
>JAKEER010000727.1 GCA_022616615.1 Acidobacteriota bacterium | reverse complement strand
GCGCTCCCAGGGTGGCTGCGTCAAACGCACGCTTCGTGTCGAGTCAGGGCATTCCGCCAGCGAAACGCTTGTTTGGTTACGGCTCTACACAGACCGCGCTCACAACAACCGAAAAGCCGTGCGAAAGACCGGAAAAAGCGTCCAATCTTCAGGCACTCGCGAAGCGAGTGCGAGGGGTTGTCGTCCCCTCAACCCGCGGACTTGCAGGACAACCCCTGGCCCCCTGAAGGTCTGAAAAGCCGACTTTTTAGCTCAATTTCGATTTCTTCACAGCTCCACTTTTCTAAGCGGGAATTGGCCGCCAAGCGCCCCTTTGGGGCCATGTTTAACGCTGTTCAGCTTTGCCGGAGGTGTCCAACTCAGCCGATATGGCGACATTCATTACCGGATCCACCGGCTACCTGGGCGCCCATGTTGCCACCGGCTTGCTGGAGCGCTACGGCCAGAAGTTGAATCTTCTCGTCCGCGCCAATGACCGGCGGGCGGCGGAACTCAAGCTGTGGCGGGCCCTACAGCTTCATCTGGATTTCGCGCGTTTTGACGAGTGGCTCAACACGCACATCGAGATATTCCTGGGAGATATCACGCAGCAACGATTCGGCCTGGACACCACCGAATACACGCGGTTGGTCAAAACAACCGACTCGGTTCTCCACATCGCTGCGTCGTTGAACCGAAAGTCTGAGAAAACGTGCTTGAATGTCAACCTGCGTGGCACCCTGGAGGTGTTGAAGTTTGCCAACCGCGTACTGGCCAATGAGGGGCTGCGTCGCTACAGTCACGTGAGCACGGTGGCAGTTGCGGGTATACGAAGTAATGAAGTCGTCACCGAAGCCGCCTCTATCGATTGGGAGCGCTCAGACTACGATCCTTACGCACGCACGAAAAAGTTTTGCGAGCATATGGCACGCGAACTTCTCCCCAACGTTCCGCTCACCATTTTCCGTCCGAGCATTGTGCTGGGAGACAGCCGGCACGGCGAAACGACGCAGTTCGATATGGTGAAGGCTTTCGTGTTTCTGGCCCGCCTTCCCGCGCTGCCTTTGCGTCCAACCGACCGGCTGGACATTGTCAATGTCGATTTTGTGGCCGACTCGATCGTGACCCTCCATCAGAAGGAGAAGCCGCTGCACGACACGTATCATCTTTCGGCAGGCACTCACGCTCCAACCTGCCGGGACATTACCGAGACGCTGAGCAAAGCCCGAGGACAAAGCGGTCCGCTTTATCTGCCTGGGCTTGCCAAGCCATTCGAGGGGATCGTTAGCTGGCTTTCCAACCGTCGCGGCACTTCCGTTGGCCAACTAGCAGCTCTGCTCAAGGTCTTCCTGCCCTATTTGTTGTGGAACACGGTGTTCGACAACCAGCGTGTGGTGCAGGAAACCGGCAAGACGCCGGTAAATTTCACGCACTACGGCTTCTCGCTGTTTGAGTTCTCCAGAAAACACAACTTCACCTATCCTTACCGGGAATGGCCCGAAGCTGCGGGGAGGTCCGCCCAATGATGGACTTGGCTCTGGGAGTGTGGGTCAGCAGCTTGATAGAGCTCTCTAAACTCCGCTGGATGCTGGGTGCCGGAGAAGCGTGGCAACCCGGGAGACCGCTGAAGCTGCTGTTTGCCGGCTATAACGGCAATCGCAACACGGGCGCGGACGTACGGGTGGAAGAGATGATCCGGCAGGTGCGCCGTGTCCTGGGTGACGAGCAACTCGACTTGAGTGTTTTGTCGCACAACCTGGCACTTTCCGAGGGATACTTCCGCGGCACCCGTCAGGTGAAGCTGCCGGACGTGTTTCCACCGTTTCTGTTCCAGGAAATCAGCCGCTATCACGGCGTCATCGCCTGCGAAGGCTCGATGTTCAAGAGCAAGTTTGCCAATGCGCTGACGTCGATGATGATTGGCTCGCTAGGCATCGCCGCGGCAGAAAACAAACTATCGGTGGGCTACGGCGCCGAGGCTGGGCAGATGGACGCGCTGATCCAGGGGATGAGCCGGCGCTACTGCGCGGACTCTCTTGTTATTACTCGCAACGAAGAATCGCAGGCAGTGCTGGGACGCCTGGGTGTACCTACCGAGCTGGGCACCGACACGGCCTGGACCTTCGAACCGCTGGGACCGGAATACGGTGAGAAGGCGTTGCGCCAGGCGGGCTGGGATGGGCAGGCGCCCGTTCTCGGATTGTGCCCGATTAACCCGTTTTGGTGGCCGGTGCGGCCGTCGCTCGTGAAGCTTGGTCTGCGCTCTTCCCTGGGGATGTTTAGCGACAGCCACTATCGGTCACTCTACTTCTTCAAGGATGGGGCAGCGGTCAGCAAAGCTTTTCACCAGTATCTGAAAGCCTTCGCCGAAGGTGTGCAGGCGTTCCGCCGCGATCACCGGGTCTTTCCGGTAATGATCGGCATGGAGGCCCTGGACCGCCGCGCCTGCGAGATTATGGGAGAACGGTTGGGCGGCGTTCCACGGTTCGTTTCCGATCAGTACGACATGTATCAACTCGTGAGCATCCTGCGCCGCTGCGATCTGCTGGCTTCTTCCCGCTATCATGGCATCGTTACCTGTATGCCCGCGCTCGTTGCCTCGGCAGGTGTGACGATGGACGAGCGCATCCGCAATCTTATGCGCGAGCGCGGCCATCACGACCTCCTGCTGGAGGTGGACGACTCCGATCTGGCGGACAAGCTCGTGGTCATCCTCAACAGGCTATTCAAGGAAGCTGAATGCATTCGACACGGCATCGGCCGCACTGTCGTCCGCAACCTCAAAGTAATGGCTCGCATGGGAGTCTATTTCCAGCAGCATGTGCAGCAGCGATATCCGGAGTTTCCGGTGCGCACCGGGCATCTGTCGTGGGAGAACTACCTACCGCCGCTGTGTGCAGGATTGCAGAAACTGGTTGAGGAATTTGAGTAGAGCTGCTTGCGTAACGAGCGACCAATGACGGAGATCTTGGATCAGGCCCAGAATGCAGGGGGTATTTTCCCTGGGGAGCCGCCGTCCCGAGGACGCCTGCCGCGTTCTGGCGGTGGCGGCCTCGGTTTGAGTTGTCCGGCTAGGTCTACTTGCTCCCGGAGAAGTTCACAAACGGTCAAGTTCAAAAAGAGGGGTAGTGCGTGGCACGGGCGTCCCGCCCGTGAGCCGAGCATGGGCGAGACGCCCATGCCACGTAACTGGGACTTGGCGGTATGAGGCTGCTCGCTACTAGTAGCGAGCCTCAAGTTTTTCGGTCTCCGCTAAAGTATGTATATTTCTATTGACATACGCATTACAGCGGATTATGCTGTCCCCATCTTTTGTGGTTGGTAAGCGATCCGTCTGCCGAGATCGGCCCAGTTCTGCAGGCCTATTTTTATCGTTGGGAAATCGAAGCCGATCAGAAAGAAGACAAAGATCTGCTCG
>JAKEER010000726.1 GCA_022616615.1 Acidobacteriota bacterium | reverse complement strand
GGCAGCTCCCACAGGTAGCTGGCCACAAAACGGTGGCGGGAAAGCCACAAATCATCTCCGTACTCGCGGCGACGATCGTAGGTGTTTTCGATCTGGGCTCCCAGTTCGCCGCCATCGATTCCGTGTCCCAGTTGCTTGGCCCACGTCCAGCCCGCCGTGAAGAAAAGTCCGCCCGAGAATTTCCTCTCGGCTTCTAACTGCAGGGCGTGATACATGGTATTCGTGCCATTGGAGACGAACGGAATATTCCCCAATTGCGGATAGGGGCGGCGGTTGTTATTGAAGGGCGCCACGCTGGCGATGGGTTGGTTGATGTTTCTTCTATAGAGCAAATTCACCGACCGGGTCGCGATGTAGGAGGCGCGAAATCCGACCGACGCGTATTCCTGCTCGACGGTCAGGTTCCACTGCATCGCATACGGAGAGAAGAGATTCGGCTCCACGCCCGCCACGCTCACCGTGCCGAAGGCGCCGACCGCCTGGAAGGGATTCGGAAACTGGAACAGAGGGACCCCGGATACGATGCTATTGGTGAACGTTTCCGTGGTGCTGAACGGTCCGCCGCCGCTCAGGGTGCTAAACGTGCTGCTGAAAAGCGGGGTGTGGTAGATTCCGATCCCGCCTCGAACCACAGAACGCGCATGTCCGAACGGCCGCCAGGCGAACCCGAATCGCGGCGCAAGGTTGTTTCCGTCCGAATTCCGCAGTCCGCGCCCGGGGAAACCCGCCTGATCAGCCGTGACAATCCTAATGCTAGACGGAAAGATTGGGTTCACGTCCCTCTGCAAAACCGTCTGCGTGGGCACAACCAGATTGCCGGTGCGTGTGTCGAAGTTGAACATCCGGTCGAATTTGTCGGCAAACGGAGTGATCAATTCATAGCGCAGGCCGAAATTCAGAGTCAGATTGGGATGCGCCTTGAAATCGTCCTGAATGTAAACGGCGTAGGCCTGATTCCGGCCGTAGGTTCGCTGCGGCTCGGTGCTTCGGGTGCTGGTTTGTGGAATGCCAAGGAGGAAGTCCGCATAGGCGTGACCCGTGAAGGCGCCCGTGAAACTGAAGTCGCCAAACATCGCATTGGGGATCGACAGGAGTGATCGCAGATTCTCCTTAAAATTGACTCCCGCTTTCAGCGTATGACGTTCCGTTGTGATCGTCACGTTATCTGTGAAATCGTAGACCTGGTCCCGCTGACTGGAGGTCCCGGTTGGTCTCCCGAGCGGAAGAAAGCCGGTAATGTTTACGGCGGGCATGCCCGGGTTGTCCCCGGTCGATGTCAGCCCCGTGATGCCTAACTCGTTCACGAGAGGGAGGCCCCGGATGGTATCGGTTACTTTATTCTCGTGCCACGAGAACCCTCCCCGAAATTCGTTCAGGACTTTCGGTGAAATCACACTCGTGTAGGATAACGAGAAATTTCGAACCCGTCGCAATTGATCGGCCAGGGGAATTGCAGGAACGCAGGGATTGCAGATGGGAACCGGCAGGTCCCTCACCGACAACCGCCCAAACAGCGAGTTCTTGTCGTTGATTTGGTGGTCGATGCGCCCGTCATATTGCCTGTAGAAGATCCCCTGGGGATAGGTCTCGCGGTAGTTCTGAAACAACAGCGTCTGGTCTCCGAAGTTCGGGAGAGGATAGAAGCGGTCCTGAATCTTGCGGGACACCGGACTGAGGCGCGAATCGGGAACGATATTGCCGAGAAACGGCTGGCCGTTGGCCGGGTCTCGGATGACGATCAGATTGCCGGCGCCGGTGAAGACCTGAGAAAAGTCCCCTCGCCGGAGGGCCGCGCTGGGAACGTTCAGGTTGCTGAGGAGGCGCTGATGGTTCGTGTTGCCCTCGAAAGCGCCAAAGAAGAAAGTCTTGTTGCGGCCATCGTAACCCGGCAGCATCACCGGCCCACCCATCGTGCCTGCGAAACCGTTATAGACGCGGAAGGGCACGCCGCTCTGGAAGAAGTTCCGGGCGTTGAGGCTCCCCGTCGTGTACTGATAAAACCCACTGCCATGCAGTTGATTCGTGCCGCTTTTCGTGGTCACTGTCACCGTGGCCACATTGCCGTATTCGGCGCTGTTGTTGACCATCGTCACCTTCATTTCTTGTATGGATTCCAGGCTGGGATTGGATGACGATATGTTGTTACCCCCCTGATCGCCGAGGTTGACGCCATCCCCCAGCCACGAAACCTGATGGCTCCTCGCGCCGGCTATGGAATTCGAACCGGTTCCTTCATAGCGGATGGCCCCGGGCGTCATGCTCACGAGTCTGTATATTCCTCCGCTGAAGCCGTCCGAGCGCACGAAGTTCATCGGCAGTTCGCGGAGTTGGCGGCCGGTTTGCAAACCGCTGATCGTGCCCGTCTCGCTCTCGACTGCCGGCGCCTCAGCCGATACGGTGATGCTTTCTGTCACCTCTCCCACTGCCAGCTGCGCGTCGATTCGCAAGATCTGACTGGTCTCCAGGTTAATATGCTGGTTAATGTGGCGCCGGAAACCGGCGGCTTCCACCGCAACGGTGTACAGGCCCGGGTTCAAGTGGGTGACTTCGTAATTGCCCAAGGCGTTAGACGCCGTCTCCTTTTTGATGTTGGTGCCTTCGTTGGTCACCGTGACCTTGGCGCCGACGATCACCGCGTCCGCCGGATCTTTCAATGAGCCCAGGATCGTGCCAAACGTCGATTGCCCGTTTGCCAGGCCGGTCGCAAGCACGAGTGTCAATGCACCCAGGCTCACGCCGCGAAAAGCCAAGAGACTGGCGCGTTTCATAAGCCCTCCTAAGGTTCTACTGAGAGAAACGTGGTCTGTTTGCTGAGAAACCTATGCGTGAGCAGCCAGTTTGTCAAGCTTTTTGAGCTTTTTTGACAAGTAGTAGGGAGTGTCCGGTGATGCGTAGCAAATGAAAGGCCCGGTTTAAACTAAGAGGATGTTTAAAAAGGCGCCCCTAGTTCGTAGTCCCGCTCTTAGGCGGAAGTAAACGCCGCTGTTCGAGCGGAACGCGGCCAGGAGATATCCTCCCCTACGCGAGGGTCGTCACCGGCAGACCCAAGGCGATTTTGATGAGCACTCTGCCCTCCTGCGGCACTCGCGCCCGCTGATCGTCCGTCTACAGGGCCCTAGAACTCAATGCGACCGCCCAGGACTAGGACGCGCGGTCCGCCCACATCCAGCATCGTGCTTATGCGGCCAACCGTGGCCGGCGCCGAGATGTTCGCCGCCGGAATCCGAAAGTTCGGGCGATTGAAAGCGTTGGTCGTCGTGGCGCTGAACTGGAGCCGCGCCCCTTCGCCCAGCGCAAAGTTCTTGTAGAGGCCAAAGTCTAAGTTGATGGCTCCCGGCCCTTCCAGAATTCCAAGGCCGGAATTACCAAAACGCCCTGCATTCACAGGCGGCGTGACGAAGGCCGAAACATCAAACCACCGGTCGAGGGTGCGTTGATCTGACGGCAAGTTGCCGTTCGCAATGCGATCGGGGCGCCCGCCAAGTGTGTTGGTATTGGAGACGTCGCGCCCGCTGAAGCTGGGGGTAAAGCGCTGGCCGGTTTGCAGCACAGCGTTGCCCCCTATCTGCCATCCGCCGAGCACGTAGCTCAAGGGACCGCCACTGCTCAGCCAGCGTTTCCCAGAACCGGCCGGCAACTCCCACAGGTAGCTTGCCACAAAGCGGTGGCGGGACATCCAAAGGTCGTCGCCGTATTCGGGACGGCGGTCGTAGGTGTTTTCGATCTGCGCTCCCTGCTCCCCGCCATCGATTCCGTGTCCCAGTTGCTTGGCCCACGTCCAGCCCGCCTGGAAGAAAAAGCCGCCCGAGAATCTCCT
>JAKEER010000725.1 GCA_022616615.1 Acidobacteriota bacterium | reverse complement strand
TGGGCGGTGGGATCGTTGCGGCCGATCGGTTGGTTCCAGCCTTCTCCGATGACCTCATTATCCCGTACCACGACGGCGCCGACGGGGACTTCGCCGTGTTCCTCGGCGCGGCGAGCGAGAGCGAGCGCTTGGCGCATCCAGTGCTCATCATCGGCTGCTGTCAGGTGCCCTGGCCGCAACGCCGAGCCCTCGCCGTTCATTCCCATTCAATCATCTCCTGCACACGCAACCCATTGTTAATACGTTGGTTTGGAGACGTGCGATTCCGATTTACCGTCATTTTTACCGCCAGCTCCAGGTTAATGGACCCATTTGCGCGGCGCCTACTCCAGCGGCTCAATTGTCGCGCGGCAAGTGTTGAGATCGCATCCATTACCGGCGCACGGTGCGGAGAGAACGGGCGATCTGCACAGCACCAGAGTTTCTTGGTACACTCGCCAGCGAAGCGCGCGGTGAACGGCATGTTACGAAGGACGACGGGCTACTTTGCCCGAAGCGCCTTCAAAGTACGAGGGGCTCCGACGACACAGAGCAGGGACTTTGCGCGTGTGCTGCCAACATAAACTGTCTCCCACTGCTCTTCATCGACCACCTCCTCTCCCAGCCACAAGACCACCGCCTGCGCCTCCAAACCTTTGAATCGGGCCACTGTGTCTACCAGCACGGAGCGCGCGCGACCGTGATCCTCAACCGCCCACGCCACACTGCCATGAATGGGCCTGACTTCCAGGAGGTCATAGACATACGCCTTCGGCCTCTTGGCGATGAGGACCGCCACATCTTCCGGGCGCAGAGCTTCGTGCGTCAACCACTGCCTCACGCGGCGCGCAACGGCATCGGCCTGAGCCTCATCACCGTCAATGGCTTCGCGTTCCACAGCAGGACCGGGTAGGTCCGGCCCATCGATGGGGTCCCCCGCATAGAACGCGTACCCCACGTCATGAATGGGAGCCGTGTTTCGGCAGTTCGACGTGAGGTAGTAAGGCTCGTCTGAGACCGGCAGGTTGCCGTGCCGAGGATATAGCGCCTGGTTCTGGTCTATGAATATGTAGAGGTAACCGTTGACTTGGTCGCGCAACAGCTCCTCGATGGCGAACCAATACTCATCGCTGAAATCCTGCGCTTCGTCGACAACCACTGCGTCGAACTTCTCGTGGAGAACTTCGTTTGAAAGTGCAAGGGCATACGGCATTTGAACGTCGAACCGATGCTTGTCGCTATTCCCCGGGTATGCCTCTGCTGCCTCAGCCAGCAGGTTGCGCCCGGTTGCCGCCATTGCTTGCCTGACACGTCTGTCGTAGAGCTGATGAAAGCTAAGGACCACGACCCGTGTCTCGTCCTGAAGCCCAATTGCCAGTGCATCAGCCAGTGGCCGGTTGTAGCAAAGCAGAAGCACCTGGAGTCCCCCTTGAGCAAGCTGCCTCGCTTTCTCGACCGCTATTAACGTCTTCCCTGTCCCTGCTCCACCGGAGATGACGGCTCGCCTGCGGCCGCCGATTGTTCTCAGGACCTTGGCTTGGTTTGCTGTCAACCGAATGCGTTTCTGCTCGGCGTCGTCAATGGCCGATCGAAGTGCAGGTCGCACTTCAATCGACCTGCGCAAGATGTCTTCAACGAGCCTGACCCCCTGTGCACCGAGCGGATCGTCGCCAGCCTGCTTCCAGAATCGGACCACTCGGTGGAGCCACACCCCAAGCTCCCCGATATCTCGAGCCACGCCTACGATGGCACGCGGCCGGTCTGGACCTTGAAGTGCTGCCGAGTCATTGATGTCCGGGAAAACGACGGCATGGCCGAGAGTCAGGCGGTTACCTTTCCACTGCCTCCATGTTGGGTGCCCGGTCAGTTGGTCGAGCAAGGCGTGTCGCTCGTTTGATGCTTGGCGGAACGGGTTCTTAATTTCGTGGCGCTCGCCGTCTCGGTCAACGGAGTACCACTTGCCAGATCCTGCGTCATGAGCAATACCACCGCCCTTGACCTCGACAGCAAAGACACCCGACCGCGGAGCAAGTATCGTGAAATCGGCTTCACCTTCTCGAACTCGTCCGCGCCCATCGCGGTAAATCCAACCCGCGCTGTGAACAACGACTATCTCGTTTGGCAACTGGTCCCGACAGGCTTCATAGAAGCGCGCCTCGGCTCGCGAACGGAACGCTCTGAGCTGCTCGTCGTTGAGTGCAGGGATCATTCGAGCCATGTCTATTCCGTCGACAGCTTCATGGTGGCCGGATTAAAGGTCTTGTTGACTTGGCGGCCGCCTTCGAGAATGGCATGTAGTTTATAGAATTGTCCTTTTCTCCGTACGCTAATTATTCGTCCCTTCCCTTCTCCAGGCAGGTCGACAAACAGGCCTGCGTCAGGCTTCAACGGGACAACTGCTTCGCTGAGTGCGGCGGATTTCCATCCAGAATCGAAACGGAACTGCTGCGTCAGGCCGTACGGGTTCTTCAAGAGATACAGCGTGCGCCGTTTCTCGTCGCTCGTGTACTCCACAACGCATAGCCAGTAACTCTCACCCCGACGCTGCGCTTCTGCCAACTCGGTAGGCGTCAGGGCAACGCCGTCTTCAGTCCACGCGGCGCTTTGCCCCTTCACCTCTATGAACTCATCTTGACCATCATGAGAGACGGCTTTGATGTCGAATCCCGGGTTGTTGTGAGGCATCGGCAGCAAGGACTTCCAGCGCGCTGCCTGCGTAGCCATGAAGTAGTCGACAGCGGCTTGAGCTGTGGCATCACGTGCGGCGGCTCTTGCCGGATCTTCTTCCTTGCTTGCTCTCTCAGCTTCGGCTGGAGACGCGGCGTAGCTCATCAGCCGGCCGCTCTTGGTGCGGAGCGGCCCGCCCCGCTTTCGGGATCGCCGACCACTCGGGCCACCCCTGGAGTGCTCGAAACGAGGACTTATCGGCGCGTCACGGTGCCATTGCGCCTGCCCCGGCCCCTCTGTGCCATCATCGTTTGTGCCGGGACTGAGCTTGGTTTGGCTTTGTGAGCTAGAGGAAGCGCTGTTGGGCATAGCTCCCGGGACAGCAGACGACGGTGGTACTTGTATTGGCGATTTCCGCTCGTCCAACACAGGTGAATGCCCCGCCGGAGCGGGGACTGCCGCTTCCTGATCGCTTGGGGCCGTAGTGCTGGTGCACCGATTGCCCTCAGCGGGCGCCTCGGCATCGCCACGAACGCCGTGCTCGCCCCTCCTCGCGCTCACTTCTTCCAACTCGTCGGGCGTTTGAATTTCCTCTTGTGGTACGCCATCTGAAGCAGGCTCAATTGAGGGTTCTCCTTCTCCACCCCAAAGTGCCTTCTCCATGTCTGGAGGCAGGGCGCTGATTCGTCGGACTCTCAGGAAGTCTTCGGCGGCCTCAGCATCTTCGGCGAGCAGCAGCCGACTGATAGTGTCAGCAAGTTCCTCGGGCGCCCCAAGAAGCTTGCAAATTTCTATGGCAAGCTGGTCCTTGACCGACCTGGCGCCACGCTTGACCAGTATTCTGTTTCCCGTCGAGGCTATGTCCCACGTTGCCCTTCGTGACACGTTGGCCACGGTCACTTCAAGTTGAAGGTCGGGGACCTCCACGATTTCCATTTCACGAAGACGCTGGAACAGCCCTTGCTTAAGCGCTGACTCGAACTTCACGTGACTCTTGGCGTAAAACGCACGTCCAATAAAGACAACCACGGAACGGATCTTCGCGGTCAAGTCCTCCCTTAACTGCCCCCCCTCAGCCTCTATTACAGAGACCTCGACTGACGCTGTGAGCGACTGGATGTCTGCAGCGTGGAGAAGCGATCGCACTCTCGGCAAATCCTCGAAGGGCACCACCAAGAGCGAAACGTCGGGGTCGTCGGCGAATAGCCCGCCCAACTCAGGGGAGTCGTTCGCGAACAGACGCGCGTCATTCGCAACGAGTTCGCCGCGCTGATTGAGAAACACCTCCTCGGACAGAAAGGTATCGAGCCAGTCAGGTGTCGGGACCTCCTCTTTCGCCGCCCTGGGCGTCAAGTCGCGACTCGCACGCCTGTAGATGGCTATTGCTTCCCGAGACCTCTCCTCGCCGGACTCGATCTCTCCCAGCCTCGGAAGTGCGGCCACCATCTCGGCCGTGGGTAACTCCCGGGGTATCCCCAGCTTGTTGTTGAAGAAGGCAGAGAAGTCGCGATACTGCCCTTGCAGTGGGGGGTACAACGAGTCCAGGAAGGCACCATTGGAACGCCACGCAACTTCGCCGGGGCGAGCCCAAACTGCGTGGAGGCCTTTTACTCGGATCAGTCCCTCCTGGGCGAAGGCCTGTTTGATGAAGGCGGCCTCTTTGTCCCAGAGGCGCTCTAGGCGACGGTAAATCGCATGAAGTTGAGGCGTAGTGTCGCCACCCTCTACTTTGAGCTGCTTTAGGCGCTTGACACATGCACTTGCGTCAGCGCGGAACGTCAAGTGGCAGGCCTGAAGCAAGTCTGTGCGTGTCAGCTTCGCGTCGACGTACACCGGTGCATCGCCGAACAGTTCCTTCAGCTCTTCGCTCGAATAGTAGGCGTCACTCATGGGAATGCTTGCCCGCTTTCTTGTCGGCGCAATCATTGAGCGGAGCGCAACCGCCAGCTTGGTTTCCTTGTTAATTAGGCTTCTGCCTACCCTGGTCGAAAACGCCAAGCTTCCCGAGTAGAGAGGCCAGTAGTGGTCGAGGCACTCGAGCGTAGCCTTGCGTACAGATGACTGCGGCGAAGCCATTAAAGCGCGCAACTCCACAGTGCCTTGGGCGTCTCCGTCTGGCAGCTTCTCAATTCTTGGCGCTTCCTGCACCCCGATGCGGGAGAGGAACTGTCCCCACGAATCCGCCTCGCTCTCCGCGTCCCTTGCTCTGATCGACAAATACTCGTGGGAAACAAGCAATGCGCCCGATATGGCGGTACCCAGCAAGCTTTCGATGCAGAACCGAGGCTGATACTCTTTGCTTACGTACAAATTGGAAGCCCGACTAAACATCCACTTTCCGTCTGTCTGTTGCTTCGTCCCAAGCCACATCCCATCACGCACTGCCGCAATTGCTTCCTGTTCCGACTTGCCCGCGCTTTTCGCACCGGAGAGGTACTGTTCAAGCTCGTGCTTGATATATCGGAGGTGGCCAAGAAGCGCCTTCTTTTCAGAGGTCTTCCACGCCTCACCCTTGTGTCTTGGCAGGATGTGGGAGTTCACCAAATCGAATGGCTCGTCCCTCTTCACGTTAAGCGCAGCAAAGAGCTCATGGATTCGCGGCGAATGAGCCGCGGCTTGTTCCAGCAACTCGCTGTCGACAATCGTGAGTTCTTGCTCGAAGCCGTACTTTCTTCCCCGGCTTAGCGGATAGAAGACACTCGTCTGAGCGGGCACGACAAGGGTTCCAGCGGTTGTCGGAACGCAAGGCGTCGACATAAGCCCCGCCTTGAGGAGAGATGACCTATCCAAGTCCGCGACGCACGCATAGAAGCTTGCCTTCCACTCTAGGGACTGCGCCCTGAGCCAGTCCCCGTGCAGCTTGAAGACGTTGACGAAATCACCGTCGGTAATCCGCTTGGCCCCCAAGCGGCGCAAGATGTCTTCATCCGCTACGACGCGACTGTCGACGTAGTCGAAACCGAATAGTTTCTGGGCCGTCAGGGGAGGATAAAGCTCCTGAAAACGTCGGTTGCCAAACCTTAGCTCCCGCGGAATCTTCCAATCGCCACCGGCCGATGGCAGGCACTTCGTTTCGGAAAGTAACGTGATGACTTGGCTGATAACAGGCTTGAAAAATGGATCGACTACCTCCGAGTCGTTCGGAAGGAATTTCAGGTAACTAAATGCGAGCGCGTCGGTCTTCTTGAACTCATCGACCGCACTAATGAAGACCTTTGCGATGGAATCACGAAGGCGCCTGTTCCACTTTCGGTCCGTATGGATATCTTCGCGGCTTGAGCTGAGTATGAAGTCCCCTTGGATGGAGAATTTGAATCCGAAGGGACGGATCGGCAAAAATGCGAAAACTTCGGAGTTCGCCTGTGGGTTCGCCACGCCGTTCGGGGCGACTGGGAACGCGAGGACCACTTCCGAAGTCTCGATGTCGGGCCGCTTCTCATCCCCGGCGCCATTCATTGGAATGGCCACCGAGACGCGCAAGAAGCGCGTGTCCTCCGTCTCGGCCTGTCCGTCTGGTCGTACGACCGCACTTACAAGGTGAGAGAAGCCTGCCTCGTCGCGACGCTTGAACGTTTTTGTGCTGCCATCGTGATGCAGCGCAAGCTCCCTCACTTTGGACAAGAATAGCAGGAGCCCGGCGTCGAGGTTCTCTAGTGTCGCGACGCTAAACTCTCGTCCCCGCTTGGCTGGCAGAACGATTGTTGTCGCATCGGGGACAACTGCCTCTGAAGGATCGCACCACTCCGGCACAACGTAACCAAGGAGCTTGTCCTCCCCCGTTCTGTTGAAGCGGAAGTGGTAGCCGTTCGAGTGAATTTCAGGTGCGTCCGAAACGGTAAATACTGATTTGAAGCCGATACCCTTTTCGCCGATATAGCCCTTCTTCTTTTCTTTTGAGCTCTTACCTACGTCGCAGAGGGCACTAACGTGTGTCTGCCTGAATCCGAGTTCATTGTTTACCAGCACCAGCCGTGAAGGCGAAAGACTGAAGCTGAGGCCCGGCACGACGCCGTTCGGGTAAGCGTTGTCGTCAGCATTCTGGATAAGTTCGAGGACAAAATGCGTCTGCTTTGAGTAAAGGTCTTCTGCAAGCAGCGTCAGTGTTCTATCGAGTTTGCTGCGCAAACTTTTTAATCGTCGGTGCTCTTGCTCGGATGCGTCGATACCAACCCCGTACTCTTCGCGACGGATGTATTCGATCAGTTCGCGCGGTGTTCTTCTTGTGTCTCCAGCGTCACTCATCGGTGGCAGCCCCCTTGCCACTCGTCATCCCCTCTCGCCACACAAGGTGCGGTCAAGCTAGCGAGCAGTGCAGTCCCTTTGATCACTTGCCGACTCGACTGAGCAGTTGGTTGATAACGTAGCTCCTGGCGCTGACGCAGCGCCCTCGCCTCGCGCTGCTCGGGTTCATCACCTTCGCCAAGTTCGAACTTGACCACCGAGACGGGACCGTCCTTGTGATAGCCCTCGGTCCTGTCGTCATGTGCGAAGCGCTTGCGCAGGATTTCCAGCGCAGCCTGGATTACGGCTCCATGCTTGCCGTCCAGTTCCTTGCGGAATGCTTGGGCGACGGCATCGAGACCATCAGGCGCATGTTCGATGCAATAGATCAGGTCGTGAGCGTCCTTGCGTTCAAATCGTTGGTCGAACGCCAACGACTTCAGGCAGGTGAAACTGATCAGATTGGTGCGCTTGACCTTCTCCGTGGCAACGCCGTTGTCGCCGAGCAGTTCGGCTTGAATCTCGGTGACTTGGTATAGATCGAAGACGATGGACGAGTGCGGAATATTCAGCGCTGAGTTCGTTCCGTCGGTAGGCAACGGCTGCACCTTGCCGCCGGTGATTTCCGGCGCATCCGCCAGCAATTCGAGGATCATCAGTGCGCCGTGTTCGGTACGGGTCTCGGCGCCCGCGCACATGACACAGGGTTCCAAGGTCGCAATCAAAGAACACCCGATCAAGCGGTAATTTCCGATCCGCTCCGCGGCACGCCGCAGGGCGACGATCTCGGCGTGGGCGGTGGGATCGTTGCGGCCGATCGGTTGGTTCCAGCCTTCTCCGATGACCTCATTAT
>JAKEER010000724.1 GCA_022616615.1 Acidobacteriota bacterium | reverse complement strand
AGCCGCGCTCGAAAACGGCGGCATCACCAGTATTGGTCTGCAGGGTCTTGGTGGTGTAGGCAAGACCGCGCTTGCGCTCAAGCTTGCCGAGCAGCTGAAAGAACGCTACCCCGACGCACAATTCTATCTCGATTTGAAAGGCTCCGGCCCGCTGCCGATACCAGTCGCCAATGCGCTGGCTCACGTCATCCGCGCCTATTATCCGACTGCCAAACTGCCCGAAAGCGAAGGTGAACTACGCGGGATATATCTATCCGTGCTGCATCACCAGCGCGCCCTGTTGCTGATGGACAATGTCAAGGACGAGAAGCAGGTCGAGCCGCTCATCCCACCCGCCAGTTGTATGCTGTTGGTCACTTCGCGCCAGCATTTCACGCTGCCCGGACTCTTCGCCAGGAGTCTCGATTCTCTGCCTCCGGCAGATGCGTGCCGGCTCCTTCTTACCATCGCGCCGCGGATCGGCGATCAGGCCGGAGAGATCGCCAGGTTGTGCGGTTATCTTCCGCTCGCACTGCGGCTGGCTGGTGGCGCACTGGCGAAATACGCCAACCTCAAGCCGGCGGTTTACGCGCGGCGGCTGACGGGTGTGCGAGAGCGGCTCAAGCTGATCGAAGCATCACTCAGCCTGAGCTACGAGTTGTTGAGTACGGAACTGCAAGAGCGGTGGCGCGCATTAGCCGTCTTCCCGGACACATTTGATGAAGCGGCAGGTGCGGCAGTTTGGGAGTTGGGTACTGAGGCAGCGCAAGAGAGTCTAGGCGAACTACTCGCCTTCAGTCTCGTGGAATGGAACGAACCCACCGCCCTCTATCGCCAGCATGATCTAGCGCGACTATTCGCCGACTCGCGGCTGAGCACAGATGAACGCGAGGCCGTAAGGCAGCGGCACTCGGCGCACTACCAATCAGTACTTGCTGCTGTCAAGGCTCTATACCTCAAGGGCGGCGATGAGATCATACGTGGGCTGGAGTTGTTCGATCAGGAATGGACGAATATCAGGGCAGGACAGGCATCGGCTGTAGCACGGGCTGGTGAGGATGAAGCCGCAGCTAGACTCTGTATCGACTATCCCGATTCCGGTGCGTCTGTGCTCTCCTTGCGTCAGCACCCACATGAGCAAATTAAGTGGTCGGAATCAATGCGCGATGCCGCCCGGAGATTGAAGCGGCGAGATGTTGAAGGCAGAGCGCACGGCAGACTGGGCATTGCCTACAAAAACCTGGGCGAGAACAGAGACGCCATCGAGTTCTTTGAGCAACACCTGGCCATCGCACGCGAAATCGGTGACCGCAGAGGCGAAGGCCAGGCGCTCGGCAGCCTGGGCAATGCCTACGAGAACCTGGGCGAGACCAGACGCGCCATCGAGTTCTTTGAGCAACACCTGGCCATCGCACGCGAGATCGGCGACCGCAGAAACGAAGGTGCTACGGTCAACAACCTGGGCATCGCCTATTACTCTTTAGGCGAGACCAGACGCGCCATTGAGTTCTATGAGCAAGCATTGGCCATCGCACACGAGATCGGCTACCGCAGAGTCGAAAATGCTGCGCTCGGCAACCTGGGCCTGGCCTACGCGGACCTGGACGAGAGCAAACGAGCCATCGATTTCTTAGAGCAATCGCTGGCAATCGCACGCGAGATTGGCAGCCGCAAAGGCGAAGGCAACGCGCTGAACAACCTGGGCAATGCACACGCGGCGCTCGGTGAGAGCAGACGCGCCATCGATTTTTATGAGCAAGCCCTGATCATCGCACGCGAAATCGGCGACCGCAGAGGCGAAGGTCACGCGCTCTGGAACAGTGCCCTCGCATTGGATAATTTGGGCGAACGCACGCAGGCCATCGCTAGTGCCGAGGCTGCGCTTAAGATTCGCGAGCAGATCGAGGACCCCAATGCTGCAAAGGTGCGCAAAAAACTGGAAGAGTGGCGCGGAGAATGAGGACTAAAGTCCCGAAGGGGCAACGGAGATTAGCCGGTAATGAAATCACCGGGAGGAGTCAGCAGCCAAGCCAGCGCTCCGGCAGGAGCGCCGGACAAAGTTTTGAGGTCTGACGCCCCTAGCCGGGGCTGGTATGGTTTGGCGCCGCGGTCCGGTGGTTTCGCTACGCTTCACCACCGGCTAATAAACCATGTGTGCCTCTGGGACAAAGGCTGTGTCGTGCTTTTAATCCAACCCGCCATTCACAATTGACCTGATCCCGATTGCCTCACTGTCACTTCGTACCATGTACTGGCAGGCTCTCCGATTTCGATCTCCCATCCATCCTTGGTCCGTTTCGCATTGACCGGCTTGCCGATAGGCCGTCCGGCGCCATCGAGAGCCGCGACCCGGACCTCCGTCGCCTTTTCTATGTTCCGAAGTATCACCTTTCCGGTAACCGGTTCGATCAGGGTGGGCGGTCCTCCCCAATTTGCCAGAGCCGATCGGTTCTCATTCCATTTCATTCCTGTGTTCACAACCCGAGCACCAGCCGTCAGGAGCATTCTTGTGGACCTTGAGATCGGCTTGGAATCGAGGGAGGTGAGGACAATGCTGCAAAAATTGTTGCTGACGTTTGCGTCGAGATTCCTGAGACTCTTTCGGCCCTCGTTCACAAATCCGATCAATGCCTGCGATCGCTCGGTCTCGAGCGTCACCAGACCCTTCTTGTCAGGAGAGAGATACCAGGATAGTTCCCGCGTGTCGGAAACTATGGGATTGGCATCCACTGCCGTGAACTTTCCGGTTGGTTTGCCCTCGAGCGAGCGAATGCGCGAGCCATGCTGGAGCGGAATCGAAAGTGGAAACCCGGGTGTGAAGTACGGACGTTCCGTCCTCGGCAGGCGCAAGCTATCGTAGACCTGCTCCCTGGTATAGGACCGCTCCACAGTTTCCCGCGCCACGCTCACGTCTCCACGAAGAAACATCAAGGCCCCTGCTGCAAGTTGAGGCATCTTCACCGGGTCGAGCGAAATATCGAATGGGTCACCCACGTAGGGTTTCCAATCAGCGGAGAGCTTCGGCTCGAACGTATACCAGAAGATGCCATCCCAATCCTGAAATCCGGCGTAGGCGGCGAGGGTGGGAATGCCCTCGGCCGCCCATTCGTTGGGGTAGGGATGATTGACTTCACTGACCGTGTAGGGCTTGTTCGCAAATGCCGTCCGAGAGAGTTCGACTACTGTTGAATTGAACGGATCGTTAACCTGGGGAGTATTCGGTATCCCACGGGGCCCCGGGTGCTGCCAGTATGTATGGCCGTCAACGATATCCAACAACGAAGTCGATGACAGCAACGGATAACTGCTCCCCGAGTGAGAATGATCCGCGGTTCCGACGATGGGCGATTTCACGCCCAGCGTATCCTTCAGATAAGCTTTCATGTCCCGGAAATAGACACTCTCCATCTCAATATAGAATGTGAGTTCCGTGTAAAACCTCTCTTTGGAAGCTGCCCCAACCTCTGCTCCCTTCAGACGCGGGACCGGTTGGTCACCCGATGCTCCAGCTTGCGCGCGCAATTTGCTGAGTTCCTCGGATGTCAGCTTCTTGCGGAGCCAGGCGTTGTATATCTCGTTGAGCGCGTTGTCATAGTAAGGAGTCGGAGCACGAAATCCGATATAGAGCGCATTCTCGTTGACGAGTTCAACGATCGCCACTGTGGGATCATTCCTATACTCCGACTTCGTATATGGGTTGTGATGTGTGAGGATCTTCCTGGCATACTCCTTCTGCAGTTCGATCAGGCGAGGGTCATATAGCGTGAGGCCCTTGGCCCAACGGATCTTATCGTAGTCCTGAACACCATCGCCGGCCTTATAGGAACGTCCGACGTTGAGGTTCAAATTCACATAGATTCCGCGCTTCTTCAGTTCCGCGATGAAGAAGTCCAATCGATCGAGTTGCTGCGGATCGAACTCACGGCTGTCATTGCGCGTTCGGTCGATGAGTCCTCGTGGGGAGTCCAGGTCGAGGAAATGAAGGCGAACGCAATTTACCCCGAACCGCGCCAGTGTAGCCGCCCAGACTGGCGCGTCCTCTTTGGGCGGCATCATCACCGAGCCCTTACTCCAATCGGTCAGGTTGACTCCCCAGAACCGGATCCGCTTGCCATCGGGTTTGACAAAATGGCTCCCTTGAATCCGGATGAAGCCGTTCTTACCAGCAGGGGGATCGAGGAGAAAGGAAAGATCGATGAGTGAATTAACTCCTCCACGATGGTTCATCGTGAAGGGCTT
>JAKEER010000723.1 GCA_022616615.1 Acidobacteriota bacterium | reverse complement strand
GAATATCCAAGACCTTCAGCGCCTCTCGCATTGAAGGCCTGCTTACCGAAAGCATCGCGCACAAGTCGCGCTCAGAAGGCAGCTTGGAGCCTTTGGCCAGTTTCCCCGACTCCAAGAGCGCACGCATCTTGTCCAAGATCTCTTGGACCACGGCTAGATTCTTATTCGAGTTGTTCCTCCTGTAATTGGTCAGGCCAATTATATAATCGGCTAAGTTTACATGTCAAGCAATTCATTTCCGGCAGCGACATGGCTACGGTGGCCACACATAGCTGCGCGGTGATTAGGGAGCCCTAGCCTGTGTGACAGGGGCGACGCTGCGCTTGTTAGGAGCGGTCTAAAAGGGAGCCAATATCAACGCTGAAAATGTTGCCACTCAATTTTGTGGCCACTGAACAAATCGGAAGCCATCTATAATAGAGCTGTCTTACTGCGTCCTCGCGGAGGGGCCTGAGTTCGCTGGCTCCCTTTTGCACCGCTCTTGACATTCGCTAACCGCTAAATTGTATCAACGCGAAAACAGGAGAGGAGTGACCTTATGAAGGATTTGGTTGGTAAGGTTCTCTCCAATCCTGGGGGATTCGATTCCGCGCTGGTCGCCATCGGGTCGCGACGCTGAAAACGAACCGCAGGTTTGACCTATCGATCTAAGCTTGAGTCACTGAGCTGGAAGAAGGATATTCGAAAAGGCTTGTGAGGCCGACAAGACTTTCAAAAGGAGCCATTATGACTACCGTGTCGATCAAGGAGGCTGAAGCTAAACTCTCGGACATCATTCACCGGCTAACGCCGGGAGATGAGGTGATCATCACAGAGAACGACCTTCCCATAGCCCGACTGGTACCGACTGTCAGCCAGAGACAACGCAGACTTGGCAGCTTGCGGGGGACGGTAAGTTTCATTGCCCCGGATTTTGACGCACCGCTGGATGACTTTAAGGGATACATGCAGTGAAGTTCCTGGTCGATACCCATATCCTCATCTGGGCAGTGGATGATCCCTCGAGGCTCAGTCCCCGAGCCAGCGCTGCGCTTCAGGATCCCGCAAACGATCTGCTCGTGAGTTCCGGCACGATCTGGGAAATGGCCATCAAGGTCGCGATCGGAAAACTATCTCTTTCGCTGCCTTATAGTTAGTGGATGACACAGCCG
Source organism: Acidobacteriota bacterium (assembly GCA_022616615.1). Lineage (GTDB taxonomy): Bacteria > Acidobacteriota > Terriglobia > Versatilivoradales > Versatilivoraceae > VFZK01. The sequence goes on along the minus strand of JAKEER010000723.1, from coordinate 3,294 downwards.
ATGGGCGACCTAGGCGCGACCCTCCTCCCAATCGCCGTGGAGGAGTACTGAGTGAGAGGAACTGAGTGCTGAGTTCTGAGGCCCAGACTGACAACTTTGCCGCACAACCCTCACGTGTCGATGAATCTCAAACGAGTTCCTTTAGGGGAGCCGACGCGCTTTCGCAAGGACCGGCAGACGCAGCGACTGACGCGAGGAGGAAGCTGCGTCTGTTCCGGTCTTTGCGAGTGGCGGCCAAGCGCCGCAGTTGCGGCTGGAAAGGTGTTCTGCGTTGTTCTGCAGAACTGCTTTTCTGAGCCGTTGGCGCGAAGGGGTGGGGTTGCGGGAACAGGAAGAGGTATCTTGTTTCCAAGAGAGCGATCTTCGAGTCCGCGGTTCATTTCCTGTGCGTTGGCGGAGTTGGAGTAAAATGGAACCGTGACTGCTCGGACGCTGAACCGGATACGCGACAATATTCGCCGCCGTCAATACGTTCTGACGTTGCACGCGGAAGAGGAAATGGACAACGACGGATTGAGCATCTTTGACGTCGAAAGTATTATACTCACCGTTGAGATTGTCGAGCAGCAGCGTGATCGTGCGACCCGAGAAGTAAAGTATCTCATCCGAGGCGATACTCTGGCTTCCAAGCAGCAGGGTGTCGTCGTAGCGAAGTTTGGGATGAACGGCAAACTGGTCATCCTCACCGTTTATGCGAAATAACACCAAAGCAATCCTCTGTGACATTTGTGGGAAGCGTGGCGCTCACATCCGGCAGATAACGCGCAGCTATGGCAAAGGAGCCGATCTGCTCGTCATCGAGAACGTGCCCGTCGTCGTCTGCCCCCATTGCGGAGAAAGCTATGTGACCGCTGAAACGTTGCATGAGCTTGAACGAATCAAGCTTCACCGGCGGAGCTTGGCCAAGCTCCGGGACGTTGCGGTTGCGAGCTTCGTGTAGCGCCAGCGTTCCCAGTCCTGGTGATTGCCGCATTCCTCTCTTCAAAGCTCCATTTCTACGGGTCTCGACTTTGAGCTGACGACATGCTGCAGCGAACCAGAAGCCGCTGGTTCTGACTCGAAGGGTTCTGACTCTTCGCGCGCTTTACCCACTTGAGCCAATGCCTGATCGAGTGATTTTCCCATCTCCAGAGCCATTAAGAAATCTGCAGTCTTGTGAGCATCGCGTGCGGCGCGAAAGATTTCATGTTTGTCGCCCCTAAAGGCATTGAGCCAAGAATTCAGGTAAGCGGCGTGGTTATCTGGGTTGTGTGGAATTCCGCGTTCCGCCAAGAGAAAAACACTGGCCAGCTCGGCGCGCAGTTCTTCGCGGGCGTAGTTGAGATCTCCAAAGCGGTAACTTTCGTGTCTCTCGGTTGAGGCGGTTCGGAGCGCCAGCCCAATGCGATGTTTCGTGGAGGGCGGCGCCCAAATAGTTGCTCGCTGTCTTGAATGCGGCTTTGGGAGGAAGATGGATGGTGTCCGTGAGCCGATTGGAGAAAGCCTTATCCGACTGGTCATGCAGAATCCGTGCTCCCGACGAATCCAGAATGGCCTGTCCACTCTGAACGACTTCCCATTCCTGCCGCACGCGCGGTGAATGAGCCGGGAGACCATCGATTTGGGAGCCGTTAAAAATTGTCTAGGCCCGATAGATGAATCGGTCGCGGTCGGCTGGTTCCCTTGGATCGTTGTCTTCTCGCGCGCCTGACAGCCTTGTTGCTGATCCAGGAAACTGCCAGAACTCCACCTGGGTCCCTCTTTCTCCACGCCGAACCTGCCAGCCGTTCTCTTGTGCCTGGCGGTAAGTCAGCCAGCGAGGATCTTCATAGCCGTGCCGGGAAGCCGTGGCCATCAAGTGGATGGCATTGCCGCCGCGGTAGGACTTTCCCGAACTCGGATTGAACGGTAGTTCAAAGGCTCCGGAGTTCCAGGGCTTCTGCCAGGGCGCGGTTCCCTTCTCCAGCGCTTCAATGATCTGATCCGTGATCTCCTGCCGAAGATCGCGTTTTATGGAGGTAGGACGGGCAATTTGATGGCCGGTGGCGCGGGGGTGGAGTGGTATTTCGGATACAAGTACTCGCACAACGACCTGAATGCCGAAGACTGGCGGCCGCGCGACAAGATGTGGGATCAAACTCGCTACGCTTTGGAGTTTTTCCAACACCATCTGCCGTTCACTCAAATGACGCACGGCGATGACCTCACGAGCACGCCTGACGATTACTGCTTTGCCAAGCCTGGTGAGGTCTATGCGATCTATCTCCCGAAGGGCGGCAGCACCGAACTGAATCTGGAAAGGCAAGTCAAGACCTACAAAGTCTCCTGGTTCAATCCCCGTGTTGGCGGTGAGCTGCAGAACGGCAGTGTGATCTACCTAAAAGGTCCAGGAAGAGTCTCCATTGGAAAACCGCCAAGTGACCCAGGAAGGGATTGGGTCGTTCTGGTGAAATAGAAACAGACCGTTGTAAAAACATCGAAGGTTCCGCAATGAGGAGAAAGGCGGGGCAAAAGCGACCAATGCATTGCCATGTCCTTGTGGTCGAAGGCGAGCGGACGAGAATGGTCACAGGCACTCCCGTTCAGTGCTGGCCGCAAGCGATGAGCACGGTCCTACTTGTGTTTTCGCGCCTTCTCTCGCCTGGCCTTTCGGTATCGCGATCGGAGTCTCTGCGCAGCGGCTCATGCCAAGCAGCCGCTCCAAACGTATCCGCCTCATCACGGGTTCGCTCAGGTCAGGAGTGGGAACCTGGAAGTGTTCGGGACGATAGATTTCAGATGAGAGCCTTGCGGCGACGACCAAATGAGGTGGGTCGTACTTACGATTTTCGAAGCCGGGCAACCGCAACAGTCTCGCAGCATCGACAACTGCCCGGTCGGTACCAAAGGTGGCTGCCATCGAGCGCTGGAGAGCTTCCGCATCGGAGAGGGTGAAGCTCTCCACCTTCCATACGGTCTGGTACTTTCCGGGCGAAGTGCTCAGGACGTAGCTGGGCTGGGGGACACGAGCCTCACGAGCGATACGGCGGAGGACGTTGTCTCCGTATCTCTCCGACATCGCCCCGTGTTCGGCCCGCGGCATCAGGGTTGAGAGCGTTAACGGACGAGTAGACATTGCCGCCACGAGTATTCTCTCGCTGCAACCAACCCTGGATGTCGGGTGCGGCAACCTTCTCAGCACGGCCAATACGCTGGATCAATCCACCACGCTGGTACTTGATGACCACAGCCAAACGGTCGGTAGGGGCATAGTTATCGAGGATGTAGTTCGAAGCGGAGGTGTTGCTCATGGTGCTCACAAGGAGTGGCGAGTGG
>JAKEER010000722.1 GCA_022616615.1 Acidobacteriota bacterium | reverse complement strand
GCGAAGCAGGCCGCTCGGCGCACGGTTTTTCTCGGCGACGGCCTCTCGGACAGGAGCGCCGCTCTGGAGGCGGATTCCGTTTTTGCCAAGGCCGGCCTGGCGCGGTTCTGTCAGCAGGAAGGGATTCCTTACCGTGAGTTCAGGAGCTTCTCCGAAGTGCAGGGTGTGGTAAGCCAGATGGTGTAGTATTCCTCTCAACAAAAGCTGATCCTTACCCGCATATTTGGCTGGACACGGCAGGCGGACTCTCCTCCAGGGCTGAGGAGGGAATGGCGGCAGCCAGCAGTCTGACGCCCGGGGTGGTTGCCGTTAGGAGCTTCCGGGCCCTGGCATCGACGCCAACATCAACCACCCCGCCGAGGCGCTTGGCCTCCGCACCCCCTCAGATGAGCAGAGGACCTTGCTCTCGCGCCCGACTCCCCTCGTGTCCAGGCGGACTTGGGTGTAAGGATCAGCTCCCAAAGGGGGGATCTACAAGGAGGATTCCGCTATGCCTTCAACCGCAACGACCTTTGGCTTCCTGGCCATTCTCGCGACGCTGATCACCGGACAAACAAGGATGGCTGCCCAAACGCCCGCCCTGCTTGAGGTTGAATCTCGGGTCAACGCTGAGTACGAAAGTCTGTTCCAGCTTTATCGTCATCTGCACGCCAATCCGGAACTCTCGTTCCAAGAAGCGAAGACTTCTGAGCGCCTCCAGCAGGAGCTTCGCAGCGCTGGCTTCGAAGTCACCGGAAATTTCGGCGGGCACGGCCTGGTGGGTGTTCTGAAGAATGGAACTGGTCCCACGGTCATGATTCGTACGGATCTCGACGGGCTGCCAGTCATTGAACAAACCGGCTTGGAATATGCCAGCCGCGTGAAGACGAAAGATGAGCAAGGTAACGAAGTCGGGGTCATGCACGCCTGCGGTCACGACCTCCATATGACTTGTTTCGTCGGAACGGCACGGCTGCTAAGCCAGTTCAAGGATCGGTGGCGCGGGACGCTGGTCATGATCGGCCAGCCTGCTGAAGAGCGCGGCAGCGGTGCCAAGGCCATGTTGGCTGCAGGCTTGTTTCAGAAATTTCCGAAGCCCGACTATGTTCTGGCGCTTCACGATGCTGCCAGCCTGGAAGCCGGGAAGGTCGGCATCGTAGAAGGTCCTGCTCTGGCGGGGACGAGTTCGGTGGATCTGACCATCCGGGGCATCTCCGGGCATGGGGCCTGGTCCTACGTCACAAAGGACCCCATTGTTCTTGCCGCCCAAACCGTTCTGGGGCTTCAGACCATTGTCAGCCGCGAAATGCGCGCCATCGACCCCGCCGTCGTGACGGTCGGGTCGATTCACGGCGGGACCAAGCACAACATCATTCCCGACGACGTGCAGCTGCAGTTGACGATTCGTTTTTTCAGCGAGGCCATCCGCTCCCAACTGCTGGCCGGTATTGAGCGGATTGCCAAAGGAATGGCCCAAGCGGCTGGTGTGCCGCCTGGAAGAGAACCGATCATGAGGGTGAGAGAAGCGGAATCGATTGGCCCTACCGTCAATCACCCGGAGCTGACACGCCGCGCGGGCAGCGCGATGGCAGGGATTCTGGGAAAGAACAACGTCGTGACGTCTGAACCGGTGATGGGCGGAGAGGACTTCGGCTATTTTGGCCGAACGGCTGAAAGGATTCCGATCTGCATCTTCTGGCTCGGCGCCGTCAGCCGCGAAAGGATCGAAGAAAGCCAGAAGCCAGGCGCGAAGCCCCTGCCGTCACTGCACTCCAGTGTTTACGCACCAGCCCCTGAGCCGGCGATCAAGACCGGCGTCAAAGCCATGACTGCAGCGGCGCTGGATCTGCTGGGGAAGAAATGAAAGCGTGAACGACGAGCGCATGAAAGCCACCAGGCTGAGAGAGTGCCTGTGGCGCCCGGTAGCCTGCGGTTGTTTTTGCAGCGCGCCGCACCTGAACAAGGTCTGCGGGTGCAATGCGCAAGCAGAGGGCACAGCCAATCGATTCCCTTCAGCGGCCCTGAAACGCTTTACGGTCGATGGCTGAGGGCTGAGAGTGTCTTTGTGGATACGGTTCCACGTGGATCGAAACCTCGGTGATCTGGGGAAGCTGCTGTCGAATGCTGTCCTTGACAGCGTGCGCAACCGTGTGGGCCTCTTCCACCGTCATGTCTTTGGGGACTTCCAGATGCATGTCCACCCAATAAACGAAGCCGGTTTTCCGGGCCAGAACTTTTTCAACCGCCAGTACGCCGTGGCACTTCAAAGCAATCGCGGCAATGTCCGTTTGCATTTCCTCTGAAGGCGAGGCATCCATCAGTTCGTCAACGGCCGGGCGCAACAGCCGAATGCCACTCCAGGCAATGAAGCCACTAGCAAAGAGGGCGGCCCAATCGTCAGCCGATTCGTAACCTTTACCACCCCACAACGCGATCCCGATGCCGATGCCTGCTGCCGCCGAGGTGATAGCATCGCTCCGATGGTGCCACGCGTCAGCTCGCACGACGCTGCTGGCAGCCTGAATGCCGACGCGAAAGACAAAACGGAAGAGGCTTTCTTTGATCACTACCACCGCCAAGAGAAGCCAGATCGTGAACGGCTTCGGGACCAAGTGTGGCGTCAGGATTTCTCGGATGGCCTGAACGGCAATACCCAGCGCGGCGGCCAGCAGCGTGAGGGAAACAAACGAAGCCGCCAGCGGTTCGGCCTTGCCGTGGCCGTAGGGATGGTCGGAATCTGGCGGCTGGATCGCGACCGACAGTCCCCGCCAGACGACGAACGAGCTGAAGATGTCGGTCATCGATTCCACGGCATCGGCGATGAGTGCGTAGGAATTGCCGAGAATCCCTCCCATCAACTTCGCCGTTGCCAGGGTTCCGTTGACTAGGATTCCTAGCATCGCAGCCCGGATGGCAGTTCGTTCAATTGTGTGCAAGCAACATCTCCGAGAAAGCCCTGAGTCAGCGCTGCTTCAACCGGAAGTCATTTTCCCGATTCCAAATGCGGAATGCAAGGAGCCATGTCGAATGGGGCTTGGCGTACCGAGGTGAGGCCTTCACTGAAATCAAAGGTGCTTGCAGGTTTTCGGTCTGGCTTCTATTTTCTCTGGGTTTCGCTTAATCTGGCAGTGCGGTGAAATCAGGCGGCGCTCGTCTTCACGCCTATTGCTTAATTCGAGCTTGCCCCTACCGCAAAGCAGTCTCTTAGCCAACGGCGAAACAAATCCTACTTTTGGTTCTGAGGATCATTCATGTCCAGTGAGCTTCTGTTGTGGCTTGGCTTCGGTGCTTTCGTCGTCCTGATGCTGGTGCTCGACTTGGGAGTATTTCACCGGAGTGCGCACGCAGTCAGCATTCGAGAGGCCCTGATCTGGTGCGCTGTCTGGATCGGCCTAGCGTTGCTTTTCAACTTGGGGATCTATTTTTGGAAGGGGCCGGTTAAAGCGTTAGAGTTTCTTGCCGGATATCTTATCGAAGAGGCCCTCAGCATTGACAACCTTTTCGTCTTCTTGTTGATTTTCTCCTATTTCCGCGTGGATCGCCGCTACCAGCATCGCGTGCTCTTCTGGGGCATTCTTGGCGCCATCATCATGCGCGCCGTTTTCATCGGCATGGGTGTTGCACTGATCCAGCGGTTTCACTGGATCATTTACTTATTCGGAGCGTTTCTGGTACTGACCGGGATCAAGATGGCAACGCAGGGAGAAAAGGAGCTGCGTCCAGAAAAGAATCCGGTGCTCAAGCTCTTTCGCCGCTGGATGCGGGTCACCGAAGACTACGTGGAAGGTCGCTTTTTCGTCCGGAGAGACGGCCAGTCGATGGCGACTCCACTTTTCATCGTCCTGCTGCTGGTGGAATCCACCGACCTGGTGTTTGCCGTGGATTCCATCCCTGCCGTGCTGGCCATCAGTCAAGACCCATTCATCGTCTACACTTCAAACATTTTTGCAATCATGGGACTGCGCTCCATCTTCTTCGCCCTGGCCGGAATCATCCAGTTGTTCTACTACTTGCAGTACGGCCTCTCCATCATTCTGATCTTCGTGGGACTCAAGATGGTATTGTCTAACGTTTATAAAATGCCGGTGGGCATAGCACTCGGCGTCGTTGCAGGAATACTGGCCATTTCGGTTCTAGCGTCCATTCTGTGGCCGCCTAACAAGCCGCCAGATATTCCGGTTGAGGTGGACCCGACAGGGAGGAGCCAATCGGAGAGTTAGCTGAGTGCGCCAGGGGCCTGTCTCGTCCTCGTCGTCGTTCTCGTCCTCGGCTTTGGCGGGCCGTGGGTCCAAGTAAGGGTTGCGTTCAACGCTGCTGCTCAAGCCGAGCACGAGGACGACGACGAGCACGAGGACAAAGTTCCACGTTGTTTCTGCGCAAGCCCTTAATCAAAGGATCAACGCTTTCCTCGGATAACTCGCACCCGGTGTGCTTCGCTGTCACCGACGTAGATGCGGCCATCGTTCGCGGCAAACACGCCATGCGGACGGGCCATCTTGCAGGCTTTGGGATCTCCATCAGGGCCATCGCCGCTTTCGCCGGCTCCAGCGACAAGCTCCACCGTCTGTTTACTCACATCGATCATCCGAATGCTGTGGCTCTCCGTATCGGCTAGATAAATGTTTCCATCGGGGCCAACGCTCAATCCCTTGGGGCCTGAGAGCGTGGCTAGCTTGGCTGGACCGCCATTGCCCGTGAACCCTTTGGCGCCGGTCCCGGCAATGTGATGAAGAATGCCGCGCTTTAGGTCAAGCCTGTATACCGCATTGCCCTCGCGCAGCGCGAGCCAGAGCTGGCCTTGCTTGTCGAAGTCCAACGCGCGGGGTCCATTCAGAGGCGTGCCGGCGAGCTTCGCTCCATCTGGCGTGGCAGCTTGCTCACCGGTACCCGCAAACGTCGTGATAATGCCGTTTTGCAGGTTCACCCGCCGGATACGGTGATTCCGGATGTCGCAGATGTAGAGGTTTCCTCGCCTGTCGAGTTGAACGCTGTGCGGCTCATGCAGCGAAGCAGCTGTTGCCGGACCGTTGTCTCCTGAAAAGCCAGCTTTCCCGTTGCCGGCGACAGTGCTGATGACACCGGTTCGCGCGTCCACACGGCGGACCACATGGTTCATCCTTTCCACAAAAAATAGATTGCCTTGCTTGTCAAAGCGAACCTCGTAGGGCTCGTTGAGAGAGGCTTCAATGGCCTTCTTACCATCCCCGGAGTAACCTTTTTTCCCGTTCCCCGCAACCGTCGAGATGGTCCCATCGCGACTTACCTTGCGGATGACATGGTTGTCCACGTCGCAGACGTAGAGAGCGCCCTCCGGGCCAATGGCGACGCCGTAAGGATTGCTGACCTGCGCCTGCTTCGCCGGCCCGCCATCGCCTGAGTATCCGCGCTGGCCAGTGCCCGCGAAGGTCTCGATGTTCATTTGTGTCGCCGCCAAAGACAAGGTCTCAGCAGCGAAGGCTGCGAGCAGAGTAGATATGACAAGAAAGATGCGAAATCGATGTTGCATGAGACTCCTTGAGAATCCCGCCTGGCAATGGGGGCTGTGAAGAAATTGAGATTCAAACGAAAAAGTGGGCTCCCCTCTCCCCAACGCGGGAGAGGGGCTTGGGGGTGAGGGGAGGGTGAGGAGGCCTGTGTACCGCATAGGTTTGTCTCTCCGCGTCTGGCAAGTCTCGGCCATCTTCGGGAATCGTTGCGGCGTGCATCGCCCCCTCACCCCTAGCCCTGAATCTGTGAAAAAAATTCGGTACCGTAGAGGCCGGGCGCCGTCCCGCTCCCTGATGGGTGGCGATCCATTTGAAATCAGTGTTCGGTAGCCCCGGGGGAACGCCACAGCGGGCATTCCCTACAGCGATGCGGTGATTTTTTCACAGTTCCCCCTCCGTCTCGCGAGGGGAACCGAGATAGTTCGATTTTTTCACAGTTCCAACGGCTGGCAGTGAGGGAAACGAAATTTTGAATTTTACAGTCCAAGGGGAATATTTCATCCTGCCGTCACGTTCGACTCACAACTGCTCCACAGCGTACCCCTTCTGTTTGAGCAGCTCGATGACGCCGTCCCGTCCCACCAGGTGCGCAGCACCCACGATGATGAGAACGTGGTTGCCGTCCTTCAGAAAGGCCTCAATCTTGGGAAGCCAGTTGCGATTTCTTTCGTTAATCAGCTTCTCGTAGACATCCGGATACTCCTTGAAGCTTTCTAGCAGCGATTCCTCCAGTTTCTTTTCATTGCCCAAAACCCAGGCGCGAATGATCTGGTCAAATTCACTTTCGAACTGGTCGAGTTCCCTCAGTGTTTGCAGCAGCGAGGCTTCCTGAGTCTTGGCCGGTAGGCTGTCAAGAAGATTGATCTGAAAATCGGGTGTTTCCAGACTAAGAACTTCCTTAGTCTCTTTTGTGGCGCGATCGAAGAAGTGTTTGTCTACGCCAAACTTCGCATCGTATCCAAGCTGCTGCATTTTCATCACGGTCAGAGACAGCGAAAGAAACCAGGGCTTCATTCTCTGCAACGCCGTCATCGGCAATCCCAGCGACTCCGCCCTCTGCTGTACAAGTCTGAAGGTTTCGGGAGATAGCGCTTCCTTCAGTGTTTTGCCTTCTGGCAGCAAACTCTTGGTCAGAATCAGTTGCTGGGCACTCGGCGAATTCATCGCGTCGAGACTCACTTCCAGCACGAGCTTCTTCGAGCCCGTGAAAGCACTCTCGATGGCCTTGCTTAAAGGGTAGGCGTCCGCCTTGAGAATGTGGACAGAGCCGAGCAGATAAATTGCGTTCTCTTTCGACGTAACCTTCCAAAGACAGCTTTTGGCGGGCGCCTTGGCAGGGGCCTGGGCCCGCACCTCGCAGGTATGAACGGGAAAGACGAGCAGGAGAAGCAAGAGGCTGGCACGCCTCAAGAAACTCACATGGTGCATGGGGTGCTCCTTTAGCGGACTGGGGTAAGTTTCCGAGCTTGCGGGTCGGTCTCGCTAGCGGCTCCACCGCCCGATGAGCGGAAAGGCTGTGCCTTTCCGCAGTGGCCGTTTTAGTGGATCGGGGCTGTGCCCCGCGAAACGGGGGCGCAGCCCCGATGAAATGAGAGTTCAGCGGAAAGTCGGAGACTTTCCGCACATCAGGCGGCAGAAGCCGCAGTCAGAATGGTTCTCGCGCTCACTGGGTTGCGCCGATCAGCCGATCGGCAGAAAATACGTCACCGTGATTGCGAAATTGAGTAGTCAGTTGGAGTGTCACGGTCACAGTTTCTTAGGCACATCTTCACGGGTGTTTCCTCTATGCGCCGCAAGGTCGCGCGCTCTGAGGGAATGCAATTGCCATTGCCACGAAGGAAACTCGAACACGAAGCGGGCCAGTTCGGAAACATGAAAGCCGGCTCTTTTCACAATCTGGATAACGTAGTGGATTCTCTGCCGGAGGCGAAATGCCGCTCCGCACGCCGCTTCCGGCACCTGGACTCCGAAGGACGGCAGCGGCCAGTGCCGTGGAATCCACTTCCGACGCAGGAGCTTCCACCGGGAACCGCCAACGAAGGCGAGATGCAGCAGCAGGGCGCTCTTGCTCTTGCGAAAGCAATGCAGCGCTTCCTTCTTGCCGAAGCGCTCGATCCACAGGGCGCCCGCCGGAGGAAGATGTTCGCGGATCATCGCGTCCATCCTTGGAGGGACACAGTTCCCAAAGCAGTGACGCGCGAGTTCAAGAACAGTCGCCGCCGCCTTCAAGCTCTGAGGACAGGTTTGCAGTTGCTGCGCAAAATCTTCCCAAAACGCGCTATCGGTCACGTGGGTTTCGAGGAAATAGCTGATCTCGTAGAGATGCGAGAGTCGCAAGTCATTGCGCAACAGATGGCGGAAAACGTGAAGGATTCCGTAGAGCAGCGTGTGTTGCAGACAAAGTGTCGGGACCCTCTTCCCCTGGAAGCTCTGCTGAATGGCCCGCGTCCAAACATCCATGGGGAAACGAATCGGAATGAGCTCGAAATCAGAATTCCACAGCTGGAAGTGTAACTCCACGGCGCGGGGGATATCGGGGTCGTAGAGATTACCTTTCCACGCCCAGCCCGTTTTCTTCACCAGGGTGGGCAGATGATCGACTGCCAGCTCGCCGGGCGATTCCAGCGGCGTGTAGCCCAGCTCGGCGAAGAGCTGTGAAGTCTGCTGCACGTCGTCTGGATCAACCAGGAAGTCGTGGTCATATTGAACGCGATGGTCGATGGAGTCGACGAAGTCTGGCCAGTAGGTTAAGCCTTTGAGCGTCAGGTAGCGAATCGACCGCGATTGGAGCAGGCGGTTGAACTCCACAAACTCGGACGACATGGCCATCACACGTGCTGTATGATCGCGCTCATTGCGGGCGAGCCGTTCCTGAACCCGTTGAGGCAGGTTGCCAACGTGACCCAGCCTGCGCAGCTTGGCGAGCAGATGAAATGTGAGTCCTGCCGTGTCGGTTGTTGCCAGCGCGCGCGACCAACTCTGTTCGTCCAGTGCGGCGCAAGGCGCGTCGCTATTGCGAAAGTTCAAGTAGTCCAGCAACTGAGATTCGATCGTGTGAAACATTGGTAGGACGGGGTTATCCCTCCAGCTACAAACGCCTTCGAGAACAGTTTATCTCTCGGGATATCCTAAGCTGGACAAGCCCCGGCAGGTCTTCGTCTTTCCCGTGAAAGAATCCAGACTTCTCCATTCCTGGATTCCCGCTTTCGCGGGTTTGACGAACAGAAGAGTTGAAACACAACGCCCCAAACCGAGTCGTGATTTTCAAACCCGCATGCAAGAGAGTCCATCCAAGGTTCCCCGTCCTCTTTTGGCGCCAGCCGCGCTGGTCCTCATTCTCGGTGTACTCATCCGGTTGCTGCTGATCACTGCCCACCCAGTCATCTACGGTGGGGATTCCGTGATGCGGATGATGAATGCCGATAAGATCGTTCTCGCTTATCAATTGCCATTTTTGCAGCTTCTCATCTATGGGGCAAACCTTCTTTCCAACGATCCAACGGTGTTGCGCTGGCTGATGGTAGCGCTTGGCGGCCTAGCGGGCGCCGCCTTCTATGGGCTGTCATCGATTCTGTGGGGGCGTGAAATTGGGTTGGTTTGCGCGCTCCTGTTCACCGTCAACCCGCTCATCCTCGTTCACTCGCTCGTGCCCTACCAGGAGATCCTGATGCTGCTGGCGCTCTCGGCGGGTCTCGCTTTCCTGTTTAAGCAGGAGACGAAGGGCAACCTGGCGCTGGCATCGCTCTGCCTAGGCTTGGCTTGCCTCACGCGTTATGAGGCATGGATTGTCACTGCCGCCGCCGCTCTATTTCATTGGAAGAACGACGGGGCGAAAATGGGCAAACTGTTTACCTGGCAGTCTTCCCTGCGAACCTTGGCGTTGTTTGGATGGGCGCCGCTGCTTTGGACTGTGTGGCAAGGCGGCCTGAGCCCTTCAGGAACTTTCGTGATCGAAGGTTTTCGGGAATGGGAACGGTTCTATCGCATTCCCTATATCCTCGGCATGACGCTCTACCATGCAGGGCCTCTGGTAACGCTGCTGGCTGCTGCCGGACTGGTTGAGTGCTGGAAGAAACGGCTCTGGCTGAACCCCAGAATTCAGATGTTGTTGCTTTGCTTGCTCCTATTTTTCCCGGCCCTGATCTTCTCTGCTCATGGTGTTTCGCCCAATCCCATTCGCTACGTCACCGACCGGGAGACGCATTGGCCGCTGCTGTTTGTCATGTGGGCCGCTG
>JAKEER010000721.1 GCA_022616615.1 Acidobacteriota bacterium | reverse complement strand
GGCGTCGAAAAGACAAGGTTTGGGCACAACATCACACGACCTTAAGGTCGAGCATCCAGTACCCGTCGTGCAGCAAACGACCGCATTCGCGTGTCCTCAGCGGGAAACGAAAAGCTGGGAAATTAGTCACTAGTGTATGATATTCGCCATTCTCGCCGCAGGGGTCGATACCCAGTCGCTCAAAGCATGCAAACATATCCGAGTTCAGTTGCCGACCCAGCCAAGTTTCGTCTAACAGCGTAGCCTTCGTCGCAACGATCAGGGCTTGCCCACCTGTATCGAGAAATTCCCGCAAGAGTTCTTTCGTCGGTTGACGCCATAGCGGCTCCCAGGCTTCTAACCCCGCCTCGCCGCACACACGCTCCACCCATTGCTTGTGCTCTTCGAGTAGAATGTCGCCAAAGACCATATGGGTGAATCCTCGTGCGCGAAGATCGCCAAGTACCCGCTTGAACCCAGCTTCGTAGGTTTGCCAGGAACCCCGCCCGCACACAAGTTCAAGGCCGAGGGCATCTCCTTGACGCTGGAGAATTTCTGGCCGGAGACCGTGAGATCGGCTTCGGCTTCCATCTTCGGTAAACATACTTATCAGCGCCGTAACTTCTAGTTGCTGCCGGGCTCGGTGGAAAGCTAAACAGCTATCCTTACCTCCGCTCCAAGAAACTGCAGCTCGGGGCTTCTGCATTGCTCCTTAGGCTCCGCTGAGTTATTTGGGGTCAGTTGCGACGGATGTCTGAGTGCAGCGCAAAACCGATCCGGCGGGAGGTGACACAGAAGTCCGCTCGGGATGGAACAGGAACGCCAAGATCTCAACTCCGGTCGCCAAGCGCGGCCCGGGGACGCGAAAAGTAACGACTTGCATCAACGGCGAATACGCCACCAGAGCGCACTGCAGGTAACTCATCCCATCCGCCGGGGAACCGCACAGTTTCCAACTCCTCTACGGCCTGTTCCAGCCCGTAACCGCAAGGCATGATCACCACGATCTCCGCTCGGCTCTCCACTACGGCTTCCCAAGAAACGCGAAAACCGGTTCACCGAGACGACCCATAACATCAGTCCCACCGGCTCTGGCGACCATCTCGGGGACCCAATGTCCGGCGATGAACGGCGGATCCAGCCATTCCAGACATGCCACCCGCGGACGAGGCGCATTGGCAACCGAGCGTTCCACAGCCAATAGACGCTTCTCCAACTCCACTACCGCGGCAGCTGCTTGGTCGGCGCGGCCCGTAACCTCGCCTACCAGCCGAATGTCTTGCCAGGCATGACTGAGCCGCGTGGGATTAAGTGACAGTACCCGAGGAACATGCGGCAGCGCAGTGAGCGCCGAAGCCAGATCGCCGGGCGAGGCAGCACACACATGACAAAGATCCTGGGTAACAACCAGATCCGGCTCGATCCGCTTAAGCACCTCTAAATCGACTTGGTAGAGGCTCTCACCACGAGCCACAAATTCCCGTACTTGTCGGTCGATTTCAGCCGGACTTGATGTGTGAGGAAGCCTGGTGTGCACCACTACTGGTTTCTTACGAGCTTCGGGGGGAAAGTCGCATTCGTAGGTTACGCCAGCCACTGACTCACCCAGGCCGAGTGAGTACAGAATCTCAGTAGCAGATGGAAGAAACGAACATATCCGCATTTCCAGCTACCTAAATGACGATGGTCTGACCGTCCTCTGCACACTCGAACTCCGCCTGGGCCGTATGCGCAAGCATGTCAGCACTCATGTGGGTCAGGATAATACGCGAACATTCAATCTGGCTGCGATGGTTCTGCAGGGCGCGGTAATCAAGGTGATACTTCAGTTTCTTCTCATAGGAATATGCTTCGCAGATAAAGACATCGGCTCCCCGGGCAGCATCCACGAGGCTGTTGGTCCATTCGGTGTCGCCTGAATAGGTAATCACCTTGCCAGCGTACTCAACGCGCAGCGCGTAGGAGGAAGCCCCACTGGCGTGCGCGACGGCGAAGGGCGTGATGGTTGCCGGCCCAATCGGGCTAGAAGTACGCTCCTGGAACTCAGCGAAGTCGACAGGAAAGCGCTGCCTGACGCGGGATGAGCCCGGGAAGAGGATTTCCATCGCTGCTTCTACCCTGGCACGTACGCCAAGCGGGCCGGCAATGACGAGCGAACGGTCTCTACGATTGAACTGGCCATCCAAGATCAGGAACGGCACGCCACCGAAATGGTCTCCGTGCAAGTGCGTTAAGAAGACCCAACCTATTTGGGATGGGTTGATACCGAAGCGCTTCATAGCGATCAGCGACGATGAGCCGCAGTCGATAAGAAAGCTCCCATTTGAGCCGTGAACGTAAAGACAGGTTTGAAAGCGCCCTCCGCTCCCGAAGGCATCACCTGTCCCGAGAAAACGAAGCTGGATTTGCTTCACTCTGCTCTCCTAGTGACTTACGACTGCGGCATAAGGGTCACGTCTCAGTGGAGACAGGCGATTCCGCATTCGCTTGCCCTTAGGTCGGGTAAGCCCCGCACAGGCGGCAGTAGGTCATATCCACACGTGGAACTGGGCCTTGGCACTCCGGGCAGGTTTTCATCCCTCGAGGCTGGTCGCGCGGAGCAGGAAAGATTTGGCGGTAGAGCCGATAGTAGAAATACTGCTCCTTATCCCGTAGGCCTACTCCATCGTCCTGAGCAATGCGCTCGCGAGCACAGTTAAACTCTTCATCGCTGATAGCCTCGACCGCTACGCGTGCCAGGGCCGTGCTCCCAGAGCCGAACTCAATCGGTGTCTTGACCCGGCAAGCAATTTCCGTAGGCAGGAGATCAGCAAACGCCTCGCGCAGAATCTTTTTGCC
>JAKEER010000720.1 GCA_022616615.1 Acidobacteriota bacterium | reverse complement strand
TCACGGTCGGGCTACTGACAGCGCCGGTGCCAGTCAGTAGCCCGCGCGTCAGCAAGGGCTCCGGCCCGCTGCGGGCTGCCCGCCACTTTTAATTGCACCCGTTGAGAGACAACCCGTGAAAGAAGTTGCCAAGCTGACGATATCTTGTCCTGATCGCAAAGGTCTGGTCGCCAGGATTTCTGATTTCGTCTTTCGAAATGGCGGTAACTTCCTTCACTTTGACCAACACACCGATCTTGAAGCCGGCGTTTTCCTGGCCCGGATGGAATGGGAGGTGGAAGGGTTCCAAATACCGAGGGAACGCATCGCTGACTGTTTCCAGGGCATCGCCTTGGAGTGTGGCATGCGATTCGATTTGGCGTTCAGCGACGACGTTCCAAGGATCGCCATTTTTGCTTCGCGCATGCCCCATTGCCTTTTGGACCTGCTATTACGGCGCCAGGCGGGTGAGTTTAAGGCGGACATTGCTTTGATCGTCAGTAATCATTCCGACGTCGCCGAGATTGCCGAGCGATTTGGAATCCCATTCCGGCATTATCCCATTACCCCGGAGAATAAGACCCAACAGGAGGCCGCAGAGATTGAAGAACTGAAAGCTAATGGGATCGAGTTGATTGTTCTGGCCCGTTATATGCAGATCCTCAGCGAAGCATTCGTGGCCAGCTTTCCAAACCGGATCATCAATATTCACCACTCGTTTCTCCCGGCGTTTATCGGCGCCCAACCCTATCACCAAGCTTTCGAGCGCGGTGTGAAGCTGATCGGGGCAACGGGTCACTATGTCACGTCGGAACTGGACAATGGTCCCATCATTGAGCAGGAAATCATTCGGGTCGGCCATCGGGATTCTGTCGAAGATCTGATTCGGAAAGGACGAGATCTTGAGAAAGTCGTCTTGGCCCGAGCTGTCCGGTTGCACTTGATGCACAAAGTTCTGACCTACGGAAACAAGACGGTTGTTTTCGACTGAGACGCCGGAGCAAGTACACACGATGCCCTACCGTCTGCTCAAGTATGTCCTCAATAAGGAGTATCCGGACGGGCGCATGTTTCGCGTCCCGAAGGGCTTGAAGAATCGATACGACGTCGTGATCATCGGCGGCGGCGGGCATGGGCTGGCGGCAGCCTATTACTTGGCGAGAGATCATGGCATTACTGATGTCGCCGTCCTGGAACAAAGTTACCTGGGCAGCGGCGGGACGGGCCGCAATACCGCCATCGTGCGGTCGAACTACCTCACGCCGGAGGGCGTCCGGTTCTACGATGAAAGTGTCCGGTTGTTTCAGGATCTTTCAGCCGACCTGGATCTGAATCTGTTTTACTCCGAGCGCGGGCACTTCACCTTGGCTCATACGGATGCAACCCTCCGAACGATGCGGTGGCGGGCAGAAGTCAACAAGCACCTCGGAGTGAAAAGCGAGTTGGTGGGACGCGTGGAGATCGCGGAGATTTGTCCGGAACTCGACCTCAACTGTGGGGGACACTTCCCGATTGTTGGGGCGCTCTACCACCCGCCCGGCGCTATTGCCCGGCATGACGCGGTGGCCTGGGGCTACGGCCGGGCGGCGGACCAGCGGGGCGTGGAGATCCACCAGCAGACGGCTGTGACGGGGATTCGGGTCAAGAGCGGAGAGGTTATTGGAGTTGAAACCAACCGAGGGTTCGTCGAGACTCGCAAGGTGCTGTCGGCGGTGGCGGGATACACCCCACGCATTACCCAGATGGTTGGTCTGCGCACTCCCCTGGTCATCCATCCTCTGCAAGCCTGCGTGACCGAACCGCTCAAGCCTTGGCTCAACGCCATCATTGTTTCAGCGAGCCTTCATCTCTATGTCAGCCAATCGTCGCGAGGAGAACTCGTGATGGGGGCGGCGCTCGATCCCTACGAACTCCATTCCACACGCTCGACACTCGACTTTGTGGAAGGTCTGGCCGGACATCTACTGGAACTTTTTCCCTTTCTCTCAGACGTCAAAGTCTTACGTCAATGGGCGGGACTTTCAGACATGACGCCGGACTTCTCTCCCATCATGGGCAAGACTGCTGTGAAGGGCTTCTATATCGACGCGGGCTGGGGCACCTGGGGATTCAAGGCTACGCCTGTTTCCGGCAAGACGATGGCCCACACCTTGGCCAGTGATGATGAGCACGAACTGATCCGGCCATTCACCCTGGCACGCTTTGCAGAGTATGAGTTGGTAGGTGAAAAGGGAGCGGCTTCGGTGGGGCATTAATTCAGTGACGAGTGACGAGTGACGAGCATAAACGCGGGTTCCTCAAACCCATTGCTTAAGTCCAATGCCAGTCCTCATCTTGTCCAGCTTAGCGTTCACCAGTACTGCTTGCTTGTCACTCGTCACTTCTCACTCGTCACTGCTTTATGAAACTCATGCCTTGTCCAGTGAATGGACTCAGACCCATTCAAGAATTTGCCTATGGGGGCACGGTTCGTCCCTCACCCGATCCCAGCGCAAGTAGTGACGCAGACTGGGCCGACTACGTGTTCTGCCGATCCGGTGAACCCGGGTTGAAGAAGGAATGGTGGTACCACATCGCAAGCGGGACGTGGTTCATCGCGGAAAGAGACACGCTGACTGATGAGATTGTTCAGACCTATCTATTCGATGGTCCATAACTGCTGGGCACTCTTGCGAGGTCTTTGGTTGATGTTGACGGTTGACGCCTACCCGTTGCCTTCCAGGCCGAAAGAGCCCAAGAAGTCAGATCGCTGGAGCGCGAGGGACTCGGAGAACGAGCACATCCATGATTGACCGGCTTCCTCCACAACCCGGTGAATGGATAGACCGAACTCAAGTCATCCAGTTTGAGTTCGAAGGCCGGCAGTACAAGGGCTTTGCCGGAGACACGATCAGCACGGCCCTGTGGGCTCATGGTGTTCGCGTGCTGGGGCGCAGTTTCAAGTACCACCGGCCGCGGGGGATCTGGAGCCTGTCGAACCTGGATTGCAATAGCATGGTCGAAAGCCAGCACGAGACTAACATCCGCGCTGACGTTCACCCGATTACGCCAGGACTCAGCGTTAAAGCGGTGAACACCTTTGGTGGGGTGAACCGTGACTTGGCCGCAGGCATGGATTGGCTGTCTCCGTTTCTACCGGTGGGGTTCTACTACAAAGCCTTCCACACCCCGCGGGGCCTTTTCCCCTTCTATGAGCGTCGAATGCGCGAAATGGCGGGGCTGGGACGTGTGAATCCGGGAAAGCCGCTGGAGCACACGCCCAAGCGCTACGACTTCTGCGACGTGCTGGTTGTGGGATCTGGACCGGCTGGACTCGCGGCTGCCGTCAGCGCAGCCGAGGGCGGTGTTCATGTCCTGCTGGTGGAGGAGAACCCCCGATTGGGCGGCTCCTTCTGCTATCAAACGGCGCGTGACCCTGAAGGCCGCAAGCTCCAGGCCGATCTGCTGGCCAGAGTGCAGAGTTTGAAGAACCTGGAACTCAGGACTTCCACGCTCGCGGCAGGCTACTACCCTGACCATTGGATCGCCCTGATCGACTCGACTCGGATGACCAAACTGCGCGCCCGCAGCGTCGTCGTCGCCGCTGGCTGCTATGAACAGCCGGCAGTGTTTCGCAACAACGATCTTCCTGGAGTGATGCTGGCCTCGGCTGCGCAACGTCTGATTCACCAGTACGGCGTCCGGCCATTTCAGGAAGTGGTTGTCTTGACGGCCAACTCTGAGGGTTACCAGGCCGCACTCGACTTTATAGCCTCAGGAGTCCGAGTCCAAGCTCTCGCCGACCTGCGGCCTCAGGGTGAACCTTCTGTTTTAGCTGAGCAGGTCAAAGCCGCAGGTGTTCCGATCCATAGCGGTACCTGTGTTTACGAAGTGATTCCGGCGCGGGGCCTGCGGTCGATTGCCGCCGCTCGGTTAGCTCGCTTGGATTCGAAGGGTCGTATCGATCTCACCCAATCCCTCCGAGTTGCCTGTGATGGCATCGCGATGAGCGTCGGCTGGACACCCGCAGATGGATTATTGCGACAGGGGCGGACGCGCATGAGGTATAGCTGTACGTTGGAACAGTATGTGTCGGAGAGGCTAGCGGCAGGCCTGTTCGCTGCCGGGCGTGTCAATGGAATCTACGGCCTCAAGGAGCGGCGGGAAGACGGCTTTTGCGCAGGGAGAGAAGCAGCGGTTCACTGCGGAGCACGGCTGGGTGATACGCCAGATCGGCCGCCACGCAACGGCCCGGCACGCAGTCACGCCTATCCGATTTTCCCTCACCCGAAAGGGAAGAACTTCCTCGATCTGGACGAAGACATTCAGCTCAAGGACATCGAGCACGCGGTTCAGGAAGGATTTGACAACCTCGAGCTGCTCAAGCGCTATTCCACGTTCGGCATGGGTCCTTCCCAAGGCAAGCACTCGAACCTGAATGTACTCCGCGTTCTTTGCCGCCTTACAACCCAAAGCCTGGAAGCGCTGGAGATGACCACGGCCCGGCCCTTTGTGAACCCGGTTTCCCTCGGTCATCTGGCGGGCCGGATCTTCAGCCCTCACCGCCAGACTCCCATGCACCAGCGTCACAAACAGAAGGGAGCCTCATTCATGCAAGCAGGGAACTGGCTTCGACCGGAGTATTACGCGGTGCCAGGCAAGACCAGACAGGAAGCGATTGCAGAGGAAGTCACTGCCGTGCGCCAGCGAGTCGGGCTCATTGACGTCGGCACTCTCGGCAAGCTGGAGATCAGCGGCCCGGATGCGGCGGCGTTTGTTGAAAGGATCTATACCGGCCGGTTTGCCAAACTTCAGCCGGGGATGACTCGCTACGTGCTGATGTGCGACGAATCGGGTGTGATCATCGATGATGGCGTGGCTGCGCGACTGGGTCCAGACCGCTTCTATGTGACAACGACCACGAGCGGGTCGGACGCGGTGGCGCGGGAGATGCGACGCTGGGCGATTGTCTGGGGAATGAAGATTGTCTTGGTCAATGCGACCGGGACTTATGCTGCCATGAATCTGGCCGGTCCGCATTCGCGCCAGGTGCTAGAGTCTTTGACCACTGTCGATCTCAGCCCGAAGACCTTTCCGTATCTGGGTGTGCGCGAGGGTGAGATAGGTGGGGTAGCTGCGCGCCTGCTGCGAGTGGGCTTCGTGGGCGAATGGGGTTACGAGATTCACGTCCCGGCCGACTCGGCGGTGTGGGTTTGGGATTGCCTGATGAAAGCAGGAAAAGACTTCGGCATTCAGCCGTTCGGCGTGGAGGCTCAGCGAGTCCTCCGGCTCGAGAAGGGACATGTCATCATCGGCCAGGATACCGACGGGCTTACGCATCCCTTCGAAGCGGGGATGAATTGGGCTGTCAAGATGGACAAAGCATTCTTCGTGGGCCAACGGAGCCTGGCTATCCTCGCCAGAAAACCGTTGACCCGAACGCTGGTGGGCTTTTCTCTTCCCAAGACTCACGCAGGCCCGATCCCCAAGGAATGCCATCTGGTGATTGACTCGGGTGAGATCGCCGGACGTGTGACCAGCGTGACCTTCAGTCCCTCGCTGGGACGCGTCATCGGACTGGCTTATGTGAAGCCCGAGCAATCGCAACTTGGAAGTTCCATCGAGGTTCGAGTGGAGGGAGGCGAGAGGGTCCGAGCCACCGTCGTTCGAACGCCATTTTATGACCCGGAGAATCTTCGCCAAGCGCCGGCAGCCGTACTGCGGGAGGTTTCATGAACGCCTCCAGCAGTGTGCGGCGCAGTCCGGTGCACGATGCGCTGGAAGATCTCAACCCGAAGTGGGCACAGATCCACAATATGAAGGTTCCGCTCCGGTTCAACGATGCGGCGAGGGAAAACAAGCTCAAAACAGAACTCTCGATTTGTGATATGAGCTGTCTGCCCAAGATGGGAGTGAGGGGCCCGGAATCACTGGCTTGGTTAGCACAGGCAGGGATTCCGGCGCCCGAACGCATCTATGGCTGGCGCTTGCTAGGAGACAGCGGTCTAGTCATTCGAACGGACCGCCACGAGGTGTTTCTCGAAGATGGCCTTACCAGTCATAGGATATCTGAGCTGGAACCCCAGTTACAGTCCCGCCCATCGGGTGTCTATCTCGTTTGCCGGCAGGACGCTTCATTCTTGCTCAGTGGAGCCAAGTGCAACTCCGTTTTGCGTGAGACCTGCGGGGTTGACTTCAGCCGTCCGCCCGACGGTCTCGTCATGACACGTGTGGCTGGGGCCTCCTGCATGGTCCTGCCGGTTCAGGTCGAAGGAACCTCAGCGTTCCGCCTCTGGCTGGATCCCAGTTACGGCTTGTATCTCTGGGAAGCCATATTAGAAATTGTTCGCCATCATGGCGGTGATGCCATTGGCCTCGATGCCTTCTATCCCTCGTTCGGGCAAGCCAACTCATTGAAGGGAGAACCCACATGACTCGTGAGGAGTCATGTCTAGCTAGCATTACTTTGTTAAGTCGTGAAGCCAATCTTCACGGGCGGGACGCCCGTGCCACGTGGCATGGGCATCTTGCCCATGCGGCCCTTATGTCGTTAAAGCCCGATGTATGCGCCACGCGATCAAGACTTAACAGAGTAATACTAGTTTCTGCCGCGAAACTCCAAGAGCCTTACTGGTTGCGACTCTCGTGAGATTTCGGCTCCCCTCGCCCCAACGCGGGAGAGGGGCTGGAGGGTGAGGGGAGGGTGAGGGGGTGCGCGCGGCGGCGATTCTCGCAAACAACTCAAGAAGCGCATCCGATGGGGCACGGCGTGGATTCGTCACTGACCCCGATCCCCCTCAACACCGACCCCTCTCCCCGTTGGCCCCGTTGGGGCGAGGGGAGCCGAGAATTGCATTTGGGGATCAACTCCACACCGGTACTGCTTTCCGACTTTCGCGACAGAAACTAGCCTAGAAGAGAATCATGTTAAATTCGTGCTCGCGCAGTTTGTCGACATTCATCGGGTTGCCAAAACCAAATTGGCGCCGGTTAGCCATTTTGAGGCATTCTCAATGACGGCGCCGGCTTTGCGGGCTTTGCTGTGGGGGGATTGCGACAGGAGTCGCATGACCCTGACTTTATGGCTGTGGGAGGTTTTGGGGCACTCGATACGCGGAGATCACAGTGTGACCGCGATTGGCGGATGCGTTGAGACGGGAGATCGAGTGTGGAGCCGCCGTTGAGGGGTTGGCATGCTTCACTTTCCTGGCGAGAGGGGGCACAAACGGGTGGGTAGAGAAAACGCTGCCAGAGCGGTGTGGCTGATCCGCTGGCTCGCTCTGGCTTGCCTGCTTTCAAATTCCATGGCTGCCCACGAGCTCATCTCGACGCACCTCACCTGGACGGAACATGTTTCGCGCATTGTTCAACGCCGCTGCCTTTCCTGCCACCGCGAAGGGGGAGAAGCTCCTTTCTCGCTGGCAACCTACAGCCAGGCACGTCCCTGGGCCAAGGCCATAAAATATCAGGTGCTGAACAGGCGGATGCCACCTTGGGACGCAGTGAAGGGTTTCGGAGGTTTTCGTCGCGACATGGGCCTGTCGCAAGAAGAGATCGCCATCCTCTCCAGTTGGGTCGAGGGGGGCGCACCGGAGGGAGACCGGCGTTTCTTTCGGGATGAACAAACTGGAGGTGAACTTCTTGAGGAGCCTGAGCCGATAGTCCGGCAGGTCCTTGAGGCAAATGGACAGATGGTGCTGAAACACAAGGCTCGGGCTGTGGGAATTCGTCCGTTGAAGATCCCGGAAGAGGGATCTTTGCAAGTCAGCGCCCGCTTCCCGGGAGGCGCCGTTGAGCCGCTGCTCTGGCTTCGAAGTTACAGGGCCCGCTGGCAGCGGTCCTATTTCTTTCGCGATCCCATCCACCTGTCCAGAGGGACGCGATTTCAGGTTTTTCCGGCTCGCGGTGTCTCCTGGCAACTCTTGCTTGGAGATGCCTCAAGGGAACGGAAGGATCGGGGAAGCCTGGCTGGACAAGCGCGAAGCCAAAAAGAGAATGACCTCTCTGCTGGTCCACCCCGCTTGCAGGAAGGATCGGATGCCCTTGAACTCCGCTTTGTCTGTCCAATGGATCCGGAAGTCCGTTCCAGGCAAGAAGGAACGTGCCCCAAATGTGGCATGAATCTGGTGACCGGCTTGCTGGACTTTTCAGAATATTCGGTTCGTTGCTTCCTTCATCCCGCCCGGCTTGAGCCCGATGAGAGCGCGGAGCTCCGCTTTGAGGTTCGTGCCCCAGGGACGGGAAGGCGCATCTCGCAATTCCTGGTGGCGCATGAGCGGCTCTTTCATTTGCTGGTTGTCCGCAACGATTTGGAGTACTTCGGTCATGAGCATCCGGAACTGGCTGCAGACGGCACGTTTCGTCTGAAAACGCGGTTTCCTGGAGAAGGGACCTACCGTCTCCTGGCGGATTTCTTTCCCACAGGAGGGACGCCGCGGAGGGTTCCTCTCACCGTCACCACGACTGGGTTCACTACGGGGCTGGAGGAATCCCAACCGCGCCTGGTTTCTGACCTCTCCACCAAGACCGGGAAAAACCTGGCAGTCGCGTTGCAGACGACCCCGGCCCTGCCGGTGGCTACGCTGAAAACCTTGCTCCACTTCCAGTTGACCACCAGTGAGGGGCTTGAAAAATACCTCGGCGCCTGGGCTCATCTGCTGGTGGCGAGCCAGGATCTGGTCGATCTGATTCACGCCCACCCGGCCATTGCTGACGGCGGACCAGAGATCCAGTTCAACCTGATCTTTCCGCGTGCGGGGATGTATCGTCTTTGGATTGAAGTTCAGCGGCAGGGAACGGTCAACACAGTTTCATTTACACTGCCAGTGAAGGCCCTGGAATAGCCCGAAGCGCAAGCGAGGGAGGACGCAATCGGTGAGGTTTCATTTACCCTGCCCGTGAAGGCCTTGGAAAGGCGGCTGAGGCAATCGCTGGTATTACTCTGTTAAGTCTTGATCGCGTGGCGCATACATCGCGCTTTAACCACATAAGCGCCGCAAGGGCAAGATGCCCATGCCAGGTGGCACGGGCGTCCCGCCCGTGAAGATTGGCTTCACGACTTAACAAAGTAATAGTAGCGAGCGACCTCATACCACCGAGGGACACGGCTCCGTTGGTTCTTGCCCCCTCACCCGGCCCTTGGCCACCCTCTCCCCACAAACGGGAGAGGGAGTTCTCGAATTTGA
>JAKEER010000104.1 GCA_022616615.1 Acidobacteriota bacterium | reverse complement strand
CTGCTGCGCGTCCGCGACGGTAAACCCAACACGGACGCGGAGCACCGCGTCCCTACCGGATCAGGTTTATACGCCCAACCGAATTTTTTCACAGCTCCCCTGACGGCCCTCGCCCCTCCCGAGAGGGGAATCGTTTGACCATTTTCATGCTCTGTGGTGCTCCGCAGGAGCATGGATGGCTCCTAAGAACATCCCCTCTCAGGAGAGGGTGAAGGGTTGATAAGCCTTCACGGCGCAGCGACAGCGGTCGCCCGCGACAGCGATCGCGCAGCCAGACGGCGTGGGCCGTCGCTTGGAAGGCGCTACCCACCCCAGGGCCTGACGGCCCTTTCCCCTCCCAAGAGGGGATTTGACTGCCATTTTCATTTCTCACATCACACCGCGCACCACAGCGGTGTGGATGCTTCGATGAAAATAACCTGAATGGGGAAGCCGCTGTTCTCAGCGGCGACCTAGCCGCTCCCAATGCCACCATCGCCGCTCGGAGAGCGGCTCCGACTTTTTCATCGGTCGTGGCGCCGCTGCGGCGGCATGGTAAACTCTGTTGAAAATACGGAATGCCTTGCCGTGGCAGGCCGAGTTCCACGAGCCCGCCGGTGAGGCAGGGGACTTGGCGGAGCTCGGCCCACATCATTCCGTCGGCTGTGGCGCGCCGGGGGTATAGGTGAATTCATTCAGACCTGATCGCATGCCTTTTCAAACCACACGCGCAAGACCAACCAGCCGTCTGCACGCTGGACTACTTTTTTCGAAGATCGGCCAGATCGGTCTCACCCTGTTGCTTTGCTTCTTCATGGCGTCAACGACGGCATGGGCTCAGCGGGCGCCGGCGCTTCCGGAAGGCATTCGGGCGCTTTACCGGGGCGACTTCAAGACTGCCATCGCAGTGGGACGTGCGTTAGCCAGAACTCAGCCTGCCGCGGCTGCGCCAAGAGTGCTCATCGCCCGGGCCGAACTCGCTCAGGGGAATCTTCAAACAGCCTTTGACGAATTGCGCCAGGCGCTTCGCTTGGATGCCAGCAGCCAGGAAGCACTCCACTTTCTAGGCCATGTGTGCGCGATCCTCTCACAGTCTGAATACCAAAAGCTTTTCAGCCTGGCGCCGGACTCGGCGCGGGTTCACCAGCTCATGGCGGAATCCTACCGCGCCCAGGAAAACACTCCTAAAGCTGAAGAGGAGTATTTAGCCGCCTTGAAGGCCAACCCTGACGTGGTGGAAGTCCTCAACATCATGGGGGATTTGAAGCGTTCCCAGTTCCGCTTTGAAGAAGCCGTCTCCTACTACTCCCGCGCAGTCAAACTCACTCCTCGCGACTATGATAGCCAGTATGGACTCGGCGCGAGCCGCCTCTATTTGCAGCAGCCCGAGCTGGCAGTCGAGAACTTTCAAAATGCTCTGGCGATCGATCCGAAGTCTGCGGCTGCTCATTTGGCGATGGGAGATGCATTGCTTCGCCTGAACAGGCCCGAGGCGGCGGCGAAGCACTTGAAAACTGCCATCCAGATAGAGCCAAAATTTCGCCAGGCTTACACGTTGCTGGGACGTTCATATCAGAAGCTGGGCAAGCAACTCGAAGCCAAGGAAGCCTTCCGGATTTCTCAGAGCCTGATTCAAGACGAACTCGAAAGCAAAGCACGGGCGATGGAGGGGATCGTACCCGAACCCCAGGCTTCCGGCAAAGAAGAGGCGCCTAAGCCATGACTGCTGACAGCAGACTCTCAGAAGCCAAGCGTAGCCTCACGGTTACGTGCCTTGGTTGGATCGCACTTTGGCTGAACACACTGTTTCCAGTCTCTTGCCTGGCAGAACAAATGCTGTCAAAGACTCTCGAAGAGCGCTTTACCAAAGGTGTCGAGGCGCAGAA
Source organism: Acidobacteriota bacterium (assembly GCA_022616615.1). Taxonomy (GTDB): domain Bacteria; phylum Acidobacteriota; class Terriglobia; order Versatilivoradales; family Versatilivoraceae; genus VFZK01. The sequence goes on along the minus strand of JAKEER010000104.1, from coordinate 2,069 downwards.
GGCTGGCCAACTGAAGGAAGCTGAGTGGGCATTCCTGGAAGTCCTTCGCCAAGGGGGCAAGACTGCTTTTCTGCACAACAACCTCGGGATTGTCTATCAACAGCAGGGCGCTCATCAACGCGCTCTGAGCCAGTTTCGTGAGGCCGTGCGCTTGCAGCCGGATTACGCCGCTCCTCGTTTTCTGATGGGAGCCAGCCTGATGTCTCTGGGAAAAATGGCTGAAGCGATTCGCGAGCTCGAACAAGCCCTCAAGCTGGATCCCGGCCAAACGCTGGGACGCCTGCAACTGATCAGAGCCTATGAGCTCGCCGGAAGTCCCGTGGCAGTGGTGGATCAATACCGCAAGCTGCGTGAAGATCATCCGCAAGACCCGGAATATGCTTATCAATTAGGGAAAGCCTATCTGAAGCTGTCTGGATGGGCTTTCCAGAGAATGAAGGAACTCAATCCCCGTTCGCCTCTTCTCTACCAAACATTAGCCAACAACTATCGTCTGCAGGGGAGAGATGAGCTGGCGGTGCGGGCTCTCAAGCAGGCCATCGACATCGATCCCAAGCTGCCCGAACTCCATCTGCTCCTAGCGGAGATTTATCTCGCTCAAGGGAAGTCTGGCGAGGCCCGCAAGGAATTGGATCTGGAGCTCTCGATCCTGCCGGACAGCCGGGCAGCCCTGGCGCTTAAAGAAAAGCTGGAGGCATCCAGCCGTTAGTAATGTCACGGCAACGTTACGGTAGTAAAACCAAATCCCTTGGCAGGGTGTGTCGTGCCTAGCGTCGTGCCTTTCCACGCACCATTCGCGGACGGTCGCCCTGGTGCGTTGAAAGCCGCCTTGACTTCGCCGCCGGCAATTAGCCCACACGCCTCACTGTAGCTTCTCCACAGATTTCTTTGTGAGTCGCTCATGCAACAAAGGGTTAACCGGCCGTGAAACATTTGGCGTGGTCGATTCGCGAACTAACAACTCGGTTCGCAGCTTCACGGCAACCTGAGCGACGCGCGGCGCCCGATCAATCATTTCGAGGAGGAGGTGAGTCGCAATGCAGAACATGTCAAACCAGGGGATTCGAACGACCGTCAAGGGAGGATGGGTAAATCCACTTTGATCCGTCCCATCGATACTCAGAATCGCCAAGTCTTTCGGGATGCGCTTTCGGGCGTCCGCAGCAGCCTTCAGCGCTCCAAAAGCAATGCGATCACTACAACAGATCAGTGCGCGAGGCGGCGATTCGCGCAAGAGCGCTGCCGTCACTTCATACCCAGACTGCTCAGAATTGGAGGATTGCCGAATCCAACCTGACTCAACAGCCAAGCTATTCTTCTTCAGAGTGGAGAGGAAGGTTTCCTGATAGGCCTTCATGCTAGGATAAGAAGTGTCGCCACAGAGGAGTCCGATTTCCCCAAAACCCAAGTCCAGCAGGTGTTGCATGGCGCTGGCCATCGCCGCCCGGTGATCGATTCCGACATAGCTGAGACTGGTTCCCTCCAGATTGCGATAGATGATGATGTAAGGAATTCCCTTTTGTTGAATCGGGCGGATTAGTTCCTCTTCCTCTCTCGTTCTGAAAAGGATCACGCCAGCCAAGTCACCGGCGTTGAGGAGCCGGTCGCCCACGGTCTGCTTTCGTTTGTCACCGAACGATCCAAAAATGACCCCGTAGTCCTGCTCTTCGGCGATATGCCGGATCGCCTCCTGCCCGACATGGATAATGCTGTCATGCATGCCCAGCGCGGTGCCGTACCAAGGCATGAGCAGACCAATCATGCGTTGTGCTGAACCGATGGAGCGGGATTCAGTCTCTCCCAGGTAACGCAGGCGTCGTGCCGCTTGGAATATTTTCTCCCGTGTACTGGCTTTGATTCGGCCCGTGCCATTGAGCGTCCGAGAAACCGTGGCCAGGGAAACTCCCACGTCCCGGGCAATGTCAGTAAGAGTCACTCTTGAGTTCAATCGCTGTTTCATGCCGCCTTGCTAACGAATAAGATTCTTTGTCGGGTCTCGCCGCGACGGGACCTTGCTGAGAACTGGGACGGGAGTTCGGCGAGCATCCGACAAAGAATTCGTTGGACTG
>JAKEER010000103.1 GCA_022616615.1 Acidobacteriota bacterium | reverse complement strand
TTAGGCATTTCACCTTGACCCCCCTGGGGGCGGCAATTAAGATACGACTGCCATGCAGAACCCTTCTAGCCCGCTTGTCGGCGTCATCATGGGGAGCAAGTCTGATTGGGAAACCCTGCGGCACGCCGACGAGCTGCTGACGCAGCTTGGCGTGCCGCACGAGTGCCGTATCGTCTCGGCCCATCGCACGCCGTTGTGGCTCGCCGAGTATGCAGCGAAGGCCGAGGCCCGTGGACTGGAAGTGATCATCGCCGGCGCGGGCGGCGCTGCCCATCTGCCAGGCATGGCGGCCGCACAGACAGTGCTGCCGGTGCTGGGTGTGCCGGTGGAAAGCCCGGCGCTCAAAGGGATGGACTCTTTGCTTTCGATCGTCCAGATGCCGGCAGGAATTCCGGTGGCCACACTGGCGATCGGAAAAGCCGGGGCCACGAACGCGGCTCTGCTGGCCGTTGCCATTCTTTCCAACTCGCGTCCTGAATTGCGAGAAAAATTGAAGCAGTACCGCCAGAATCAGACCGACCAAGTCATGACCGAGCAGTTGCCTTGAGTCAAAACTTCCGACAAATTCTTCCAGGTTCAACCATTGGAGTTCTGGGCAGCGGCCAATTGGGCCGGATGTTTGCCATCGCGGCGCGCCGCATGGGCTATCGCGTCCACACCTTTTCCCCCGAAAGCGACACTCCGACCGGGCAGGTAGCCGACGTGGAGATTAACGCCTCCTACCAGGACTTGGATGCGGTGCGAGAGTTTGCACGTGGCGTGAGTGTGGTGACGTTCGAATTTGAGAATGTCCCCGCCATCACGGCCCAGACAGCCGCGGAATTCGCTCCCGTGCGGCCGGATGGAATGGTCTTGCACACCACCCAACACCGGTTGCGGGAAAAAACGTTCCTGGCCGCTCATGGCCTTCCGGTCACTCCATTCAAGAAGATTCAGAATCTCACGGATCTGCAAACAGGGTTGAAGGAAATGGGATGTCCGGCAGTGCTCAAGACGGCCGGTTATGGTTACGATGGTAAAGGCCAAATCCGGATCGCGTCTCCAGAAGAGGCTGAGCCGGCCTTCGGCTCGGTGCCACAACAGGAAATGGTGTTGGAAACCTTTGTCGATTTTCAGTGCGAGGTTTCCGTCGTGGGCGCTCGAGGGCTGAGGGGGAATTTTGCTCACTGGGGAGTAATCGAGAATAGCCATCGCAATCACATCCTCGACGTGTCGGTGGCGCCGGCGAATATCCCCGAAGGTGTGGCCAGCCAGGCGGTGGAGATCACGCGCACCGTGCTCGAAAAGCTGGACGTGACCGGACTGCTGTGTGTCGAGTTTTTCCTCACCCGCAGCGGAGACCTGCTGATTAACGAGCTGGCGCCGCGTCCGCATAACTCCGGGCACCTCACGTTTGACGCCTGCGTTACCAGCCAGTTCGAACAGCAGCTTCGGGCGGTCTGCGGGCTGCCTTTAGGTTCGACGGAAATGCTGCGCCCGGCGGCGATGGCCAATCTTCTTGGCATGCTCTGGCAGGGGGGGGAGCCCAACTGGGCTGCAGCCTGTGCCCTGCCCGGCGTCAAGCTGCATCTCTACGGCAAGCTCGCGCCCAAACCCGGACGCAAGATGGGCCACCTCACCGCACTGGCCGAGACCGCCGCGAAAGCTTCTCAGCTAGTGCGCGCAGCCCGCGCCGCTTTGGTAGACGGACGCTAAGTTCTGCGATTCGCAATTACGGTGACGTATTTCACGGCAAACGGAGCTGGAATCCAGTCATTCGCGCGAAACCCCAGCGTATGCCGGGGAAATCCGGGATCTCCGCTCCCCTCCTCGGCTGAGGAGGGGCGGGCGATGGCACAGCCAGCGCCGGGGTGGTGCGATCGGCCCTTGCGGAAACCTCCGATCGAACGTTTCGTGCCGCAAAGGCTGTTCCTCGATACGAAACGCTTGAATTACGGTTCTCGGTGTATCCCTCAGACCACCCCCGTGCCGCGGTGCGCATTGATGTCAACTTAAGGCGGTTTCGTCCACGATTGACGCAGAAAGCGCGTCAATCATGGCTACCAAGACGACTGACTAGAGCATGGGTAGCCACAATTGGCGTCCTTTTCGCCAATCGTGGGCCCGTCCTACCTTAAGTTGACATCAATGCGCGGTGCGGCACTTCCCCTCCTGATCTCAGGAGAAAGAAAGGCGGCTACTACTATCTCTATATCTTCCTTCGAGTCCTTGGGGCCTCGAATACTATAAGGGGACCCCGAAAAACGTCCAATCTCCAGGCGGAAAGTCTCCGCCTTTCCCCACATCAGGCGGCGAAGCCGCGCGCCTGAATGGGTGAATCGAAGTACTACGGTATATTCGCAAGGATATGATTGAACTCGGCAAACGCGCTTACATGCTGTTCGATGGGGATTGCGGCATCTGCACCTGGTTCGCAGACTGGGCCATGAGAACCGACGTCAGGCGGCGCTTTTACGTCGAGCCCTATCAGCGCGTGCCGGAATCCGAGACCCAGCGCTTCGGCATCAGCCACGCCGACTGTGCCCGAAGGCTGCAGGTCATCTCACCACGCGGGAGGGTGTATCGCGGCGCCTTCGCCGTGAACTATTTTTTCATTCATTACTTTCCCTGGTCACTGCTTGTCATCGTGCTTTACGCTGTGCCCGTTTTCCTGTTGTTGGAAGTCATCGGATACTCCATCGTAGCCAAAAATCGAACGCGTCTGTCGCGCTGGTTGGGAATGAAGGCATGCCTTGCTCAGAAGTAGAGAGTGACAGCGGCATCCTGCCGCTGTCGACAAGCGGCTGGAAGCCGCTTCCACTCTGGCTGCCGAGGTCCGACTCGACGTGTGTGGTCGTTACAATTAGGCTAGCTTCTGTAGCGAAACGCCAAAACCCGCTTCCACAGAGCGGCACCGCCGCCCGCTGTGCCTGGAGATTGGACGTTTTTCTTGCTCCCCTCCTGAGATCAGGAGGGGATGTGCCGCGCAGCGGCACGGGGGTGGTCTGGCGGATGCACCGAGAACCGTCATTCAAGCGTCTCGTATCGAGGAAGAGTCTTTGCAGCACGAACGCGAGGTTTCCGCAAGGACCGGTCGCACCACCCCGGCGCTGGCTGTGCCTGCGCCCGCCCCTCCTCAGCCGAGGAGGGGAATCAAAATGTCCAATTTCCAATGTGCGGAAAGTCAGAGCCTTTCCGCACATCAAGTGGCAAAGGCGCATTGAGACCGGCGCTTCGGGTTTCGCGACAGAAACTAAGCTAGAGTGCTTGTCGTTGATCGGTCGAGACTTGGGTGCAGACTTGTCAGGGTAAGAGCAAGCTGCGTCTGGCTCATGGCATGGAAATATAGAACAAGCAAATCTCGTTGCGACCCGACAACGGCATCTTTTTCAGCCCCAGGAGCGTCTCATGGCTGTCGGCAGCTTGAAGGGTTCGAGGATCCAGGCTGGACCCCAGGCAGTTTCTTGCCAGCCCTGCGCCAAAGAAATCTTCACCGTTTCGCTGAAAACACGGATAGAATTCTCTACGAAGCAGCAGATAACCTCGAAAGGAAGTTTCAGCTTATGAACAGCTTTACGGATGGCAAGCCCTTGGAGCAAACGTCAACGGGAAGCACCCCGATTGTCATCGGGCGCAGCAAGACGAGCCCCCGGTATGGCTTGTTTGGGTTTCTCATCTTGCTAGGCATCCTCGGCTACACGCTTTACGACCTCCAAGCTACTAAGAAGCAACTTAAGGAGTCGCAGCAAACTCAGATGGCTGCCCTGGAAGACAAGCTAGCGGCCCGGCTGAGCGATAATGAGAAGTCTCTGACGGCTCTGGGCTCCGACGTGAAAGTCGTTGGAACCAAGTTGGGTGTAACCCAGAAAGAACTGGACCAGGCACGGTCGTATGCCCAGCGCCTGAAGGCGGAGCAAGAGCAGTCGGTTCAGCGCCTGAACGCCCAGATCAATCAGAAAGCCGACTCACAGCAGTTGAGCGCCTTGAAGGAAGAAGCGACCACCAAGTTTGGCGCTGTTAACAAGGACGTCACAGCGGTCAAGACAGATGTGGAAACGACGCGAAAGGAGCTGGAAGGCACGCGCCGCGACCTAGTCGACGTGAAGGACACGTTGTCTCAGCAGATTGCACGTAACCGCGACGAGTTGCAGCAACTGCGACTGAAGGGCGAGCGCAACTTCTACGAGTTCGAACTGGACAAAAAGAAGAAAGTGGCTCTAGTGGGCGACGTGCGCATCTTGTTGCTAGACGCCAACGCCAAGAAGAAGAGCTACGGTGTGCGCATTGTCGTGGATGACAACCAGCTGGAAAAAAAGAATCGCACTGTCAACGAACCCGTGCAGTTTTTGGTGGGCCGAACCAAGCTGCGGTACGAACTGGTAGTCAACGACGTTCAGAAGGACAAAATTGCAGGTTACCTGAGCACGCCCAAAGACAAAGGGCTCTCGGCGGAAAGACTATAATCATCATTCCCGATTTAGCACCCTTGTAGTCCCTCTGGGAGCCGTGAAAAATTCGAGGGAGCGCCTGGAATTTTGTCCCCCTGAACAAGGGGGACAACAGGGTGTCACGTGACGTCCGCTCCAAGGACTGATTCAAGGGAACTCTGATTCACATGTCCAATGAGATTTTCGCAACTCTCCTTGGCAAGGGGAACGACGCGTAGTTTGGGCCAGGAGGGTCGCTAGTGCCACCCCCATCATCGCTTCACCCGCACGGGCAGATCGTTTTCCATCCGTGACAATTCAGAGGAAGCGATCAATTCCCCGCCCTTCAGCCCTTCCAGAACTTCCACATCATCTCCGAACCGATCACCGAGCTTAAGCACTCTCTCGCGAATCTTGCCGTTTTCCACGACAAATACCTTGTTGACGCCAAAGAAATTCAGAATCGTCTGGCCGGGCACGCTCACAACCGCTTCCGTTTCGTTCGAAATGACCTTGGTCTTTGCAAAAAATCCAGGTTTCAAGAGGTTCTGGTCATTGCTGATGATCGCCTCAACTGTTAGCGAGCGTGTCTGCTGACTGACTGCCGGACTCACCCGGGAGATCTTTCCAGTAAACGTGCGGCCGATAAAGGCATCGACCGTGACACCCACCTCCTGGCCTTCTCGAATCGCCGGCACGGCCTTTTCCGGAACCTCTGCCCTCAATTTGAGCGGATGTGTCTGCACCAGTGATATGACCGGGGCCTGCACTTTGAGGAACTGGCCAATCGCCACCATGCGCTCCCGCACGGCCCCATCAAACGGCGCGCGGATCTCGGTGTCTTGAAGTTTCTTCCGTGCCAGCAGCATTGCAGCCCGGTGCTGGCGGACCTCCGCCTTCAGCGTCTGCACGGTGTGCAAGGCAGAATCGTAGTTGGCACGGGCTGACTTGAAGCGCGACTCCATCTCATCGCGGTTCTCCTTCGAGACTAGTCCCTGTTCGAAGAGTTCCTCGGCGCGCCTGTGTTTCTGTTCGGCCTCAAACATCTGGGCCGCAGCGCGCCGCACTTCGGCGGCTTCCTGGTCGCTTTTCAACTCCTCGTTTTCTTCGCCCAGTCCCAGGCGCGCCAGGGCCTGGTGCAGAGCCGCCAGTTCGCGTTCCACGCCAATCTGGAACTCTCTCCCGGAAATCTTCACCAGCAACTGGCCCTTCCTGACCTGATCGCCAAGGTCGGCAAAGACCTTTTCAACCGGACCATCAATCTCAGAAGCCACCACCACCTCCTCATTGGGCAGCAAGGTGCCCGTGATATCGATGACCCTCCGGACGTCCTTACGTTCAACTCTTTTCACATCAATTGCCAATTCCTCCCGCTTGGACGCCTGGACTGAATCCTCGGAAGCAGTTTTCTTCAGACACGCCACACTCCCGCACAGGACTGCTGCTGTGAGCGTTGTGGCGATTATTTTGAGGCCGGTCTGCTGCAGGCGAAAACTCATACAGTGATGTGCAAGTCACATTTTCAGCACAACTCTAAGTGATGATTCTGTGCCTGTCAAGGAAGCCCGCACCAGGAAAACGGTTCCTCGAAAATCGTCCTCGTACTCGTAATCGAAAAGCCGAGGACGAGAGCGACAACGAGGACGAGTAGGATATTCTCATCCTGTCGTGGCGTCGGGCAGCAGCATTGGAGATTGGGACATTTGGGTTTGCCTGCCATAGCGTGAGGCAGACAATCTTGTCTGCCACTGGAGATTGGACATTTTGAAAGCCCGAAGCGCCAGCGAGGGACTCGACGATACCCGTCGCTTGCGCTCCGGGCTTTCAAGCACCTGTCTCACGGTCCCAACCTCACGCTTCGTGCGATTCTAAGTGCCTGTGAAGAAATAAAGTGCGCAGAAGCTCCCCTCCTTGGTTAAGGCGGGGATGCCGTGGCCGACGGCCACGGCGGGGGTGGTTCGTCGTTGCGGCCGCGCATGATGCCTGGTGCGAAGCCCACCACCCCGCGCTGACTGACACTGGCGATGCCCCTCCTCAGCCAAGGAGGGGATTTTTTTCAGGCAGGTTATTTCTTAACGCTGCCTAAGTCCTTTGCCGGGTGAAGCGCTGTTCTGACCATCTGTTGAATGCAAACGCACGTCTATCAATAAACTCGCAAGCGTTCAGACGCACGAGAACGTCCAATCTCCAGAGGCAGACAATCTTGTCTGCCACGGCTGGGTTTCAGCAGTGCCTTCGAGTTCCGCAACTTACAATTTCCCGGCAGGACGAATGCCCGTCCCTTTCCGATTCTTCAGCGAGTCGCCCAACTCGGCACGGGCCTTCTCAGCCAGATCTTCGAGTTGGCGCACGATCTGCGGGTGCTTGACCGCCAGATTCCGCGTCTCGCCGGGGTCCTCAGTCAGATGATAAAGCTCCAGCCCGGTGTGCTCAACCCGATAGCCATGGCGGGTAGCAATCCCTTCCAGACCAGATTTTTGGATCGAGTCAGGCTTGAGATTGGCAAAGTTGGCAGGTTTACCCTCCGTACCCGGCTCGCCATCCACTTCGAGATAGGGATGAGGGAAGTGCAGCTTCCAGTCGCCGCTGCGAATAGCCTGCAGTTCCGTGCCAGCGTAAAAATAATAAGCCTGGTGAGGCGTCCGGGCTCCCTTTTGGGCCGACAGCAGCGGCCAGATGTCCTTGCCGTCGATGACGTTCGGTGACAGCCCGGCGCCGGCCAGCCGCGCCACGGTAGGGAGCAGGTCAATCGTGGCGGCCAGTTCACCGCAATTGACGCCGGCCGGAATTTTTCCGGGCCAGCGCATGATACACGGTACTCGGACGCCGCCTTCAAAACAGGTCAGCTTGCCTCCACGCAACGGACCGGCCGAGCCCGCATGGCTGCCGTAGGACAGGAAGGGCCCGTTGTCTGAAGTAAAGATCACCAGGGTATGCTCGTCCAGACCTTGCTTCCGAAGCGCCGTCAGTATCTCGCCAACCGACCAGTCCAGTTCCTCGATCACATCGCCGTAGCGCCCGCCCCGGCTTTTGCTCCTAAACTTCGCGGAAGCAAAGATCGGCACGTGGGGCATGACGTGAGCCAGATAGAGGAAAAATGGCCGCTCTTTGTTCCGCTCGATAAACTGGATGGCACGCTGGGTGAACCACTGGGTAAACTGCGATTGGTCGGGCTCCTCCATCACCACCTTTTCCCCTTCCATCACCGGCAGCGGCGGAAATGTGCGAACTACCGGGTGATACTTATTCGTGCAATCATTGGGATAGGGCAGGCCGAAGTACTCATCAAAGCCATGGCGGGTCGGGTTGAACTTCGGGTGATGGCCCAAATGCCACTTGCCGAACAGCGCCGTGGCGTAGCCGCGCTGCTTGAGCAATTCCGGCAGCAGAACCTCGTGTTGGTGAATCCCGACGGTGCTGGTGTGGTTCAGGGCGCCCTCTAAGCCGACGCGAACCGCGTAAGAACCGGTTAGAAGCGAAGCACGGGAGGCGCTGCACACGGGTTCCGAGACGTAAAAGTTTGTAAAGCGCATGCCAGTGCGGGCCATCCGGTCCAGGCTCGGCGTTTTGAGCCCCCGGGCGCCGAAGCAGCCTACATCCCCATAGCCTTGATCATCGGTAAGAATAATGATGATGTTCGGCAGACGCCCCACCTTCTGACTCGGCCGAGCATTGGCCACAACAGGGAGAACGAAGGCCAGCAGAAGAGCACTTGCCGCAATGACCGGCGCGCGGCGTTTGACGGGCCCTATGTTCATGACGGTTTCCTTTCAAGAGTGAGTTGAGGTTGAGGTTTCAGATCTGATGTCTAGGAGCATTCTACCCTGTCGTGCAGCCCGGTGGCCAGGAAGCCTATTAATGGGAACGTAAGTAGTTTCTGTCGTGCAATCCACAGTTGGCAGCAAGCCAGGCGGGGCGCTGGTTCTCACGCATGAGCGCATTGCAGGCGGGAAGGATGGGGGGGAATTGAGAAG
>JAKEER010000719.1 GCA_022616615.1 Acidobacteriota bacterium | reverse complement strand
GGTTTTCTTTGTCGTTTACAAACAGGTGATGGTTGTATTCCCGGCAGGCGTAGCATTGGCGCTGGATGGGATAGTTTTCCTCCATGAACTTCACGTCCGTCAGCCCCCGATACTTCACGTCATAGGGCATCTGGTGCTCGGAATAGTCCTTGGTCGGATCGATATTCTTTCCTGCTTCCAACAGCAGCACATCCAGACCTTTCTCGGTCAACTCCTTGGCGGCCCAACCGCCGGTGATGCCGGAGCCAATGACGATTGCGTCGTAAGTTTTCGTGGCCATTTATCGGAAACCTCAACAGATTATTTTCACGTGACCGAGACGGCGAACCGGAGAGACGGCGAACCGGAGAAAAGGATTTCGCCGTCTCGCCGTTTCTCCGGCTCGCCGTCTCGGGTTCGAACACGGTAGCATCTCCGCGGAGCAAGCTATGCCTGATGCTCCGGGTGTGTGCATCCCTGGTACTCGATCCATCCCTCGAACTTGAGTTCTTCCTCGATGCCCACTTTCGAGGTGTAATAGCCAAACACGGTCAGGCTCTTGATCAGCCTGAAGAAACTCTGTCCGGTTGGCGTTTCGGTGGAATTGGGCACGCTGAGCCGAGTCAGCAGTTCGGTCTGCTGCTGCTGCGTTGCCTGCACCAATGGCTTCTGAAACAGCGCCTGACTCCGCGAGTCGATCCACTGCAACCCTTCCAGAAATTCCTGCCGCCTGGAAGCACTTACCGAACTCAAGAAAATGTCGATAAACTCATTCACCCTGGCTGCTCTGGCGCCTGGGGTCGTGGTTTGAGGAATGATGAGTTCGCTGAGTACGGCGACGGTCTCGTTTTGATGCGGGTTGAACACTTTCAGTGCGGTCGGGCTCGCCGCGGCCTTCACCAAGACGTGCTGGTGGATAGACTTGCCTTGGGCAAAGACGGCTTCGGCGGAAAGGCCGGCGAGTGCTGGCACCGAAGAAGCAGCACCCAAAACCAGCGACATGTTCTTCAGGGCCTTGCGGCGATTCATGGTTCCTTCTGCAGGCCGATCTGCCATAAGACAAACCTCCAATCGGTGGTGCTACCCAGTCCGTCAGCGAGCAGAATTGACAGAGACTCAGGCGGGTCAGACGCGAATTTTGGCGCCGAATGAGAGCTGTGGGGGAAAATCAGGCAGCCATAACGTTGTCTTGATTCGCAGAAAAGAGTAGCAGATGTCCGATGAAATGCAAAAAGTTTTTCCGCTCCAGCCAAGGTGGGAGGCCTTCTTGCATCCGCTGATGCCTTAGTGCCACTTGGCAGCGGTGAAGTTCACAGCTCGGTCAAATTTGTGATGCAGACACAACCGCCAAGAACGCCAAGGACGCAAAGAAGGGAAGGAAGCAGGTGGCCATCAAGCCGAGTGGAAATTCCACTCCACTTGACGGGGCGGCTTGGAGCTGCTCTTTTTCCTGGCGTTCTTGGCGCCCTTGGTTCTCTCTGGGCGGTGTGAGGTTGCACGCTATTGGTAGCGAGCGACCTCAATCCAGCCGAGAATAGAAAAAAACTAACCACAGAGACACAGAGGCGCAGAGAGTCCATCGGGGATCCGAGGGCAGGCGATATTCTTGGCTCGCTTTGGACAATCTGGTATCCGGTAACCTCTCCGTGCCTCTGTGTCTCTGTGTTCAGATACGTCGGCTGGCAACACAAATCTTGACCGAATCGTGAACTTTGTCGGCAGCAAGTGGAACTACAGACGCAGTCGTCAGACTGCCTGATGGCAGATAGCCGAAGAGTGGTGTTACCTCGCTGATCTTGCCTGGTGTGGCTTGCACGAGCGGTTGACACCCACGAAATCCTACGGGATACTCCGACCGGGATGAGTGAGTTGAAATAATAGTAATTGTTGAGGATCGCAGAATATGGTGACGAAACTGATTGTCGCTCGAGAAACTCAATCGACTTCGGTTCCCCTCGCCCCAACGTGGGAAGAGGATGAAGGCTTGAGAAGCCTTCATGGGGTGAGGGGGCGCGCGCACGGCTGATTGATCCTGCAGGGCTCCAGAACCCTCATCCAGTGCTGGGTTCCGCGTGCTGGTCCACTCTATCGGAATCCCCCTCACCCCCAACCCCTCTCCCGCGTTGGGGCGAGGGGAACCGAATCCAGCCTGCGGTCGCAGCGAACAGGCACACATGGGACTTGTCCCCCTAATTCGCGAAGTTCAGTAATAATAATGAAGGAAGTGTCCCCTAACATTAGATTCTGCTCCAGCGTCGAGAAGGCGAAAGTCGTGGATAGTGGCCAGGTGCTCGAACTAAAGGCGCATCGGCTCAGCCAGTCCACAGAGACCAACTGGCTTCCACGAAATGGCTTCTGGCCCTCTTTCCTTTCCTTGGCCCTCCTTCTGATTTCGTGGCTCTGCGCTGCCGACGGGTTTGCCGCCGTAGGAACTCATTCGTGCCAGCAGACATCAGGGAAAGCCGAACACAACAGCAGCCAGAAGGAGCTTGCCACGGCCGACGAAGCCGGCTCCGCAGCTCAACAGGAGTTGGAGAAGGCTCTGCAGGAATTCCGAGTTCAGGCCGAAAGAGTCTCCTCCACTGCGGGCACAGCCAACGGAAAATCGTCGCGTCCCAAGACACGAGACTATCGCGGCAACCTCTATGAGTATCTTCGCAACGATGCGCTCGACGCACTTCCTCACCAGGTGCGGCAAGCCAGCGGCTCGAAGTCTGTGCTGCGGCGGAACCAGTTCGGGTTCAATTTGACCGGCCCGGTTCGCATCCCTTGGCTTTACCACAGCCGCGATAACACATTTTTCTCAGCAACTTATGAGGGAACGCGGGAGAAAATTGCCCGTCCTTATTTGGCGAACATTCCCACCGTGCCCCAGCGGGGCGGCGATTTCTCCGACTTGGTAGACAACGCGGGAGAACCCGTCGTTATCTACGACCCGCTGACAACGCGACCGAACCCAGACTTCAACCCGGTTCAACCCGTTTCTGCCACGAATCTGCAATACCTGCGCGACCCGTTTCCGGGCAACCGGATTCCGCTGGATCGCATGGATCTGATTGCAATGCGCACGCTCAGTTACTACCCGCAGCCCAACACCAATGTGGGGCCCTTTCTGCGCAACAACTTCTTTGTCAACGCCGCCGAGACCAACACACCGAACGGGACCGTCTGGAAACTGGACCACAACTTTGGAACGCGGCACAAGCTCACCTGGAATGGGCGCTGGTCGAGCGGGCTGGACGGTGCGGCGCCGATTTTTGAGAACGCGGCCAACCCGGGCGCTCCCCGGCGGCACGTGCGGTCACGCAGCGCCAGCTTCAGCGAAACGTTCAACATTTCTCCGACGCTTGTTAACCAGTTCAGCCTTTCGGCTAGCTACAGCGCCCTGGCGCCGGATATGACTGTCATCGATCCCAGTGCCGACTACGCCCGTGATCTCGGTTTCAGCGGCGTGCAGCGCGGCGCGTTTCCCCGCTTCGACCTGGGACAATACGTCGACATCGGCAGCCAGCCGGGCTCGCTCATCCGTTATCAGATCGCCAGCTACACGCTTTCCGACGGTCTGAGCGTTCGCTTTAGAAAACACAACCTGAAGTTGAGTTTCTACACGAGTCGTGGCCAGGTGCACAGCTTTCGCCCGCGCAACCCGGCCGGCCGGTTCACCTTCAATGGCAAGCTGACCAGTTTGCCTGGAATCAACAATACCGGAGATCCGTTTGCGCAGTTCCTGCTCGGACTATCGAATCGCGCCGAACAATCTATCGTCGTGCACCCTTCTTACTTTCGTGCCGAGCAGTACCAACTGACCGCTAGCGACGAGTATCAAATGACCCCGAATTTCAACGCGACGTTCAGCCTTGGCCTGCAGATCGACACACCTCGCCGGGAGAAGTACGACCGCCAGTCGTCGCTGGACCTTGGCCTGATCAACCCCACCAACAGCCGCCCAGGCGCGCTGGTCTTTGCGGGGCGGGACGGGCGACCGGGGACGTTCGCTCCTTCGCAAGCCAACTGGGAACCGGCCATCGGATGGGCGTGGAATCCGGGGGGAAGCCGCCGCACGGTGATTCGCGGTGGGTTCTCGCTGTCGTATTCCACCTTCCCGCTTTACCCGACAGAATTCGGGACACTCGGCTTCAATGCTTCTCCGTTACTAGTCTCCACCAACGACCAGTTGGCGCCTGTGGTTAACCTGCAGACGGGATTTCCTGCCAGCTTCGTTCCACCGCCGGACCTCCGCCCGGAGGCCGCCAATGACCTGCGGGCTGAATACTTCGAGCCGGAGGGCATTCTGCCTTATGACCAAAACTGGCGCCTGGAAATTGAAAGAGACTTGCCGGCTGATTTCGTCATCCGGCTCTCCTACCTCGGTGAAAAAGGAGTGCATCAGTACACTGGCGATGGCATTGACTTGAACCCTTTGGACCCGGTCTACCTCAGCTTTCGCGATCGGCTCAACGATTTGGCGTTCAACCAGTCCCTTCGCCCTTATCCACAGTTTCGTTCGATCTCGCCGGGCTATGGTTATCCCATCGGTTCCAATTCATTGCACCGGGGCCAGCTGCGCGTGGAGAAGAAGTTCTCGCACGGGCTGAACTTCAGCAGCTCTTATTTCTTCTCTAAGCTGATTGACGATGTGCTGGGTGGAGCCAATCCTCAGAACAACCTCGATCTGAAATCGGAGAAGTCTATTTCGCCGAATGATGTCGCTCACCAGTTTTCCGTAAATTATCTGTATGAACTGCCGTTTGGAGAAGGCCGCGCGTTTTTGAACCAGAGTGGCTGGATTGAGAACCTGATCGGTGGCTGGAGCCTGAGCGGCGTCACTAGCCTGCGCACCGGAACCCCGATTGTGCTGCGCGCGCTGTTTAACAATACCGGCGGGGTGACCCAGGATCTCAGAGTAAACCTCGTGCCCGGTGTTGACCCGCGTGTTGAGAACCCCTCCGCTTCTCAGTGGTTCAACGCAGCCGCCTTTATCCAGCCATCCGATTTCACGTTGGGTGACGGGCCGCGCACGCATCCCAGCCTGCGCAATCCTGGATTTCAGAATTTTGATATGTCTTTAACAAAGCGTGTTCCAGTAACCGATGAGTGGACGCTGGAATTGATTATGGAAGCCTTCAATGCCTTGAACTATGGCAATCTGAACCTTCCAGACCGGATGATTGGCTCTGTGGCCGATCCCAATCTCAACGCTGGCAAGATCGTAGGAACCAGCGGCGGCCGTGTTGTGCAGCTGGGACTGCGCTTTAGTTTTTAGGTATTTGTTTAGCGGGGTGGCACGGCCCGTGCTGGTGGCAGGCGCTTGGGTCGAGCATCACTGTGCGAGGACCCGCTCGCTACCGCTCGCGGTACTGTCAGCGTCCGGACCCTGCGGCGAACAGTACCGCGAGCGGTAGCGAGCGGGTCCTGAGGTGCGCAGAGGCAGCGTCACCCTGCTAAACAAATACGTTTTTAGCCCTGTCCAGAGCAAAAGAAACGCGCTGCAGCCCAGCCGCCTCCAAAGGAGAGCACCGGTGTAGACACCATGTGCCTGAGCGGCGGGCGGCGTCTCCAGCCAACTGATGGACACGGGGATTTGGCCGCGAATGCACAAACAAATAAGCCTGAATTCCGAAGTTCGCCAGCAGCATCGCAAAGCTGCTTGCGTGAGGTAGACATTCTTATCTGCCAGTTGGGGCGACTTTCCAGTCGCCCCGAGGCCGGACTGGAAAGTCCGGCGAACCGGCAGGCTGGAAAGCCTGCCCCACATTGATTGGCGCGGAATCGCAGTCCTCAACTTCGGAATTCAGGACAAACGCGGATGCAGAGTGCGCTGCCTTTCAAGCGCACCACCGACTGACAAAAGGATATCAAGCAAAGAACTTCCAGCCGTCGTCTCACGCTAAGACTCAGCAATAATTCAGCTGTTTCGTTTGCAACTTTGCAACTTGCGACTTTGCGTGAGATTCTTTTGAAAGAATCTTGCCAGCTCAACAAAAACCCTCGGTCTTACAAGACAAAGAATTAACGCCGCTCTTCGGTCATCGGTGTCACCCGCTCCTATCCCTGTCCTCTCTGTTGAGATCTTTCGTTACCGGTTTCCTGGCGTGGGCTCTCGTTTTAGTTTTTCTCCAGCCGGCTGTTTGCTCGAAATCCAAATCGTCGAACAAGCAACGAACTGTGCAGTTTAAGTTGCCGGTTTGGCTAAGTGGGTCGAAGACGGAACCAGAAAGGAAGCTGGTCGCCGCGGACCTGAAGATCACGGCGGGCAAACCCCTGGTGACGATTTCCTCTCTGAAAGGACCCAGGAGCCCGGCGTTGCTATTCGTCGCCTTTGATACGGTGGGCGATATCGCCAACATCGATCAGGCTCGCACCACTGTAACCGAGGAGATCAAGGCGCTGGATCCCCAGTACTGGGTCTGCCTGATTTCCGCTCGGGAACAGATGGAAGTGCTACAGGAACCCACACCTGACCGGTCGCTGCTGCAGCAGAAAATTGACGACCTCTCGCAGATTGGCAAAGCCGGATTGCTCGAGTCCATTCAGCCGGTCGCCGACCTGGCCACTCGTGTCCTTTTGAACAGTGACGTGCGGGTGGCGGTCATCTTCATCACCGACAGTGATATTGGCAACTATCGGGCCGACTATCTGAACCCCCCCGTCAATGCCAGCGACAGCCGAGACTTGAGCCGCCGCTTTGCGGGGCGGGTTCTCCAGGAAAAAATTTCGCGAATGACCGCTGGGATGGCTCGCACACAGGCCCCGGTATTTATCGTGCACATCGATCCAGGCCTCGATCCTCTCAACCGGTCTTACCACAATGGTTTGAAGCAGCTCGCCGAAGGCGCGGGGGGGCAGTGTTTCTTGTCAAAGACTCCCGGCGACATCCAGCCCGCCGTCCACGAGGCGTTTCAGTGGGCCAAGAGTTTCTACTTGGTTGAGTTCAGCCTGACCGGTCAGAAAAGCGGGTACACGCGGGTGCAGATTCTCCCTGCTACTGATAACGCCAAAGATCCGCTGCCCCATTTGGTTCACCCCACCAAGATCTTCTTTCCGTGAAGCTTGCCGGACGCCTGGGTAGCGCGCAGTGCGTCACCAATGAGTCGAGCAATTTCGCCCTACAGTTCCCCCCGCACATACATCGGCCTTGCCAGCAACCCATCGGTGCCGTTTCGGCAACATCCATTGCATTGTCGCTGGGTTAGGACATAAACTCGCGTCCACCCAAACAAAACCAGTCCTAAAGGAGGGACAATGCGATTCCTATTCAAAATCTCGATTCCCGTCGAAGCTGGAAACAAAGCCGCCAAGGATGGGTTCAGCGTTATTCCAAGGATCCTTGAGCAGCAGAAACCGGAAGCGGCTTATTTCATTGCCGAAGATGGCAAGCGAACTGGGATCCTCGTGATCGACATGAGTGATCCATCCCAACTACCCGCCATCGCAGAACCCTGGTTCCTCGCATTGAACGCCAGCATTGAAGTCACACCGGCAATGATCCCGGAAGACCTCAAAAAGGCTGGGTCGGCTGTCAAACAAGCCATCAAACAGTACAGCTGAAGAGCAAGCGCACCTCCTGAGGCTGTGAAAAAATTCCCCCTTAGTCAAAGGCGGCGGCGTGGCCGCCCGGGGGTTGTCTTGCGAATTGGGGAAAGCGTCACTTCAATGCACGCTATCTCAAATGGCGCTACCATCCTCCTCGGGGCTTTCGCCTCGTGAGACAACCCCGCGCCTTCGGCGCTGCCCCCTTTTTCTAAGGGGGAATTTCTCGCTACCGCAGGCTCAGGGCATTTTTTCACAGCTCCCCTCCGTGCCTACTTCGGGCGCAACGGTGTTATGACTGACGCCTCATGGCACTCGTTGCCCCTGGACCTTGCGAAAAGTTCGGGCTTGGTAGGAAACAGCTGTTGTGACGTCCCTGATGGAGTCCGAAGCCTTTTCGAATGAGTGTCTTTTCCACAACGGGAACGCCACGGCGGGCCTTCCCTGCAGCGTTGCAGCGATTAGCAGCTCCCTGCCCTCCACTGCAACGTCAACCCAACCGCCTGCCGGGCACCAGCGATTCATCTTCATTAGGTATCGTTAGCTCCAGGGCCACGACGAATGAAGATATTCATCCTTTGCTAAGAAAGATTCTTGAGGAAGAAAAATCAAACAAAAAAGATTCTCCTCCGTGAGCCAATTTTCCGTTCCTTTGCGCCATTTAGATTAGAACCCAAGAAACGCAACGGAAATAGCAGGAGGATGCTATGAACAAGAACTTCCTAACACTCACGGGATTGACTGTACTGGCGTCAGATTTTGGTAGGATGGGCGCCCGAAGGCCCGAAGGCGGAAAGTGAAAATCCCGGTTGTTAGAGCAACCGGGGTTTTTTATTGGCGGCCCCGATGCAGGAGCTGCTTCAATGAAAAACCCAAGCGCCGAACGCTTATGTAGCAGTGTTGCCAAGTCGCTTCTGGCTTTAATCATTTGGATGCCGTGCTCCGACAGCTGGAGCAAGGATTACCCCGGCTAGCCAATGATTCCAAGCGCCTCCGCAGCCTCCGCTTGGCCTTGGATAATTAGTTTCAACTTGAACGCTCATTAGAATGAGCTAGCGGTGAAGCAACGAAGATGGCTCCTGAAATCGGCCTAAAGATCTGCTTCGCCACCAACCTCACAAACCGGTCGGCCGCGATACTGGCCTTAGCGTCAGTTCTAATGTCCGAACGCATATAGGCTCAGGATTTCTGCCTGCTCTGTCGAGCTGGACACCCTCCGAGAGTCCGAACTCCCGATTGTGATTCTAGATCGACCACCAGCCCTTGGCTGGAGTACCAGAAGGCACGCTGCCGCGAAAACCGCGCCAAGACGCAGCGGCACTCCTTGCGGGCTTCTTTGTTTGGTTCTTTTCTAGATATTCGTGGATGGGGCTTTCTCAATAAGGTTTCATACCTTACCTCAATGAGGCTTTGAGCTTTTTGCCCAAAATAGGATGTGAGGACTAGCTCGGGCCAGTCGTCGATTGAATACCGCGTCCCCAGGTTCAACCGAAATTAAGCAATTGACTCCATCAAGCTGTTCTCTCAGTTCTCTATATTGGAATAAGATTTCATCTTTTAATTACTCAGGCAAAGTTAGAACTAGCCAGCGATACGGTTCTAAGCGACTGAAACACAAATGCTGGCCATCCTTTTCAGCAATTTCATGTGACTTTTGGGCGAAGGACTGCAATTTCAACAAGTACAAATATCTTTGACGGGAGGCTGCCTAATGAAAAAGATTTCTCTCTTTTCGATATTGTTAGGCGCGGTGCTTTGTGCGCCGCTCAGGGTTAAGGCGGATTCCATTTCTCTCACCCAGACCTTTGGTGATTTGGAAATCACAAACACTTACACGTATGCGTTCGGCTTATCTTCAGTGGAGGCAGTGGCTCTTAGCCTGGACGCAGCAACACTTTCACTCACTCATCAGGGCAACAGCAACAATTCCGGTGAGGTTTGGCTTGCTACGAGCGCGGGAGGTTTCTCGATTGGAACATTGAGCTCGAGCACCGCCGGAGGCAATTTCGTTACCGACAGTTGGGTTCTCAGCGCCGCAATCCTGTCGGAGATGACGGGTCAAAATCCCTGGACGCTGACAGTCCACCTTCATGACAACACTACGGGCACCGATAAGATCACGATTAAGCAGTCGGTTTTGAATGTCGATTATGCCGCAAAGCCGCCGACATCCGGGGTTCCAGAACCTGCGACTGCCTTGCTCCTAGCCACAGGCACTATGGGAATGGGCCTCCTGAGGCGCCAAAACAAATAAGGTAGCCAGGAGCCTTTCATTTCTCAAGTTAGCTTTTCTTTCGACTGACCTAATTCCTTTCAGCGTGAGTCGTGCTCTGACTATTAACTCTGGAATACTGCGGCAGAGTCCACTGCTGGCGGGCGTTGTCTGTTGGTTTACAAAGCCGCGCGGTCTTTGTCGATCGACCAACGAAGATCAGACACGACTTTTGCCGGTCGAGTCTTCCGAAGGTTTGCCGACTTTTGTACGTCACTGTCTTTGCGCAGCGTAGTGGTCGGAAAGTTGCGCATGCTAAATTTGCCACTAGCTCATCTTCGAGATTCGGTTTGTAGAGGCCACACGAGCAGACAATTGGCGAATCCAGAGGGAGCCGGAACTATGAGTTGCGCACTTACGGTGCAGACTAAGAAATATGGGGCGATCACTACCTTCGACCTGCTGCACGAAGGACGTCTCATTGCCAGCCTTATCAAAGAAGAAGGGAATCTGGTGGACTATTCGCGAAGGCGGATCTTTGAAGACCTGGATACCGCGATTCAATTCTACCTGATGCAAATAACCGCAGATAGAGACTGTTGGATCCTTACGATCGGCTCTCTACCGGATGGGAATGCCTTTGTCGTCCATCACAGCTGTTGGTCTTTTCGCCTGCCGTAGCAGTCGAAGCGATTAGAGGATTCGTGCTTGCTGCTCTCCTTTTCACTAGACTAGCTAAGCTACGTGAATGTAAGAGTTTAGCTGAGTTGAGACATTGCTGTGCGATTTTCATTTCCATCCGGGCAGCCTGCTTCGCCAAGGTCGCGAGTTGCCGTTGCCCTTCGACGGAACTTGGCATTGGCTGCCGAGCGGCACCATTACGCAACCGCTAACAAGGACCCCGTAGATTGCGCCGTGCCGGGTTATCACTGTTCAACGGAAAATTGGTAACGTCACTGAAAGACTAAATCTCAAGCTCGTCAAGCTGGATTCCAGTACTGATTCGTTCGGCTCGTTGGAGGCACTAGC
>JAKEER010000718.1 GCA_022616615.1 Acidobacteriota bacterium | reverse complement strand
GTAGGCCCTAACATGAATGAATCTGCGGCTCACGCTCAGGGGGTCCGCCAGTGCCACCGGCCGCAGCGGGTGGCCCATAGAAGGCGAAGTCTTCGGGTCTTGGTGAGCGGATTGAGCACGCGAGCTCGTGTACGTTGGGCGTGACAAGTTGGGACCTACATGCAAGGACGAGGGCGGAATGTCCCAGGGCAGCATCAGCGCCGCCCTGGGTTTAACCGAGGTTTAACCGGCTAGAACAGGAACTTCAGACCAAACTGGATCAAACGGGGATCCGAAGCGCTTGTGACTTGGCCAAAGCCAGCGGAGTCAAAGTTCCTGTTGGGAAGGCCGAAATTGGGATGATTGGCCATGTTGAACATCTCAAAGCGAAACTGCATGTTCAACCGCTCGACAAGCTGGGTGTTTTTGACCACGGATAAGTCGACGTTCCTGATCCCGGGTGTCTCGATTGAGCCGCGTGGAGCGGTTCCGAACCGGAACTGAGCCGGCCGTGCAAAAGCCTTGGTATTGAAGGCCTGATTGACACTGAACTGAAAATCCCGGTTCGGATTCCCAATCTGATCCGGGCGAGAAGCGGTCCCCATATTCAGAAATGCACCTCCGGTAGCAGTGGTGTGGAATCCCGTCTGGAAAGCCGTGATGGTGTTAACTTGCCAACCACCCAGGAGAACGTTTGCTGCACCGGACGCCGAACCAAGAAAACGCCGGCCCTTGCCAAAGGGCAATTCCCAAATGCCGCTGATCGACAAGCGCTGCCGGACATCATCTGGAGCCAAACCTCGCTCGATTTTGAAGTTCCTGGGATCCTGGGCTCCGCTCTCCTGACCTGGGGTCCCGTAGACTTCGCTTCCATACCCTAGCGATTTGGCCCAGGTGTAGGAAGTGAGAAAACTGAAGCCGTGCGAAAACCGCTTCTCGATGCGAACGGTCATGGCTCCGTAGAAGTTGTTGATGTCCGACTGAACCTGTGTCACGCCTGCCAAGCCCGGAAAGGGTCGGCGAGCCTGGACGGCGCCTGCCTCCGGCCGGAATGGGACGTTGGTGGGGTAGCGCTGGGCCAGGTGGCTGGCTTTGTTTCCGATGTAGCCTACGTCGACCAACACGTTCCCCCTCAGCTCATGTTGCAGGTTGAGGCTCCATTGTTGCACATCGCCCCACTTCACATTGGGGTCGACACCGGCAACAGCGAATGGATTCCCAGCGAGCAGAACCTGCCGCGCCCCGCCGACATCAAAGTTGAAGTTGGGTATCGTGGGCACAAACGCACCGCCTGTCAGCGAGGGTACGATCGCGAAGGGAAGGAGTCGCTGGCTGTTCACGCCTATATCGCTAAAGGGGAAATAGACATAAGAAATCCCGTAGCCGCCGCGGAGGACCGTATTCCTTGCCAGCTCGTAGGCAAAGCCAATGCGGGGCGCAACGTTATTTTTGTCACCGATGAAGAGGGATTCCCGGTCGACCTTGCGGTGCGGGAACTTCAGATCCGCTTCCGTAATGCCAGCGCCCGGAATAGGGTCATTCAGTGGAGCGTCCCTGGCATACACCAGCTCTCCCGTCGCTGGATCCATGTAGCCTTGGCGCCCAAACTTATCTATCGGAGCCGTGTAAAGCTCATAACGCACACCCAGGTTAACGGTGAGTTTCGGGCTGACTTTCCAGTCGTCCTGGAAGAAAAGGTTGTAGTTAGTCGTTCGAGTCCGGCCAACGTCGCCCAGGTACGTAATCACGTTTGAAGAAGGCAGCCCGAGGAGGAAGTCTGCCAATCCATCCTGAAGTGGAATCCCAGCCAGCCCCGTATACTGACCTGAAAGGCCATAGGACCCGCTTGGAGCCCGCGCAATGTAATAGTCGTTTTGAACCCGGCGGATGTCGACTCCGCCCTTCATCGAGTGTGTGCCCTTCGTGAAAGAGGCCATATCGACGGCTTGATAGATGTTATCGATGTTGCCGTACGGCTCAAAGTCGCCCAGGCTCGAAAATCCACCGATGCCAAAAATAGGGAAGCCAGAAAGGCTGGTGAACGGGATTCCCTGAATGCCCAGCTCCTTCGAAAAATCCGTGCCTTGTCGAGGGCTGGCTATGGAGAAGTTCAGACGGTTATAGCCGGCTCGCACCTCGTTCACGAGGCTGGGGGACAACGTGTGAACCCAGTTTAGAGCCGTGTTGATCCCTCGAAACCTGATGTCAAAGTCAAACCCGGGAAGGGTGCGAGGAGTGTTGGCGGTGAGATTGTTTTGTGAGTAGCGTGCAAAGAAATTGTCGTTCGGCGAGATCTGGTGATCTCCGCGCGTGTTGATCTGAACGTTGTCTCTCCGGAAGGGTTCCGAGTTAATGAAGTTTCTCAGCGGATCTCCGGCATTGTTGGGTTGCGGGTAAAACGCGAGCGCCTTCTTAGACACAGGGCTGATGCGGCCGTCAGGAATTCTGTTCCCAGGAAACGGGTCGCGAAGAAACTGCAGGTTTGTGGCGCCAGCTGGCCTGCTAGGGTCAAAGTTTGGATTGGGCCTGGTGGTCTGGGGATCGTAGATTGTGTAACCCGCGCTGGAGAAATCTCCGCTCAAGACGCTTCCCGAGGGAACGCGGCCAACGTTCACTGTCGCCTTGCGTTCCTTCAGATGCTCCTGGTTGTAAAAGAAAAAAGTTCGTCCCTTCCCGTTGTAAAGACCCGGGATAAACACCGGTCCACCGACGCTCCCCCCGAACTGGTTGCGGCGCAATTGCTCCGCATCGGCCTTGCCATCCCCGTCCCGGTCTCGAGTGTTAAAGAAGTTGCGGGCATCGAAAACGTCGTTGCGCAAGAACTCAAACAGGCTTCCGTGCAGTTCGTTAGTGCCTGACTTCGTCGCCACATTGATAATGGCGCCACCGGTGCGGCCAAACTCTGCCGAGTAGTTGCTGGTCTGGATCTTGAATTCCTGAACCGCGTCGACCGAGGGAGAAATAGAGAAGTATCCGCAGTTTGGCGAGTTGTTGTCGATTCCGTCCAGCGTGAAGTTGTTGTTCGTGGGCCGGCCGCCCGCCGAAGTGACGGCGATTCCCTGAAGAAACGCGTTGAAGTGACCAGGCGCCGAAGCATGAGTGGCTGGAACGAGAAAGGAGAGCTCGAGAAACTGGCGCCCGTTGAGCGGCAAGTCGACGACCCGCCGGTTATCGATCACCTGCCCAATGGAAGAAGACTCCGTATTGAGCAGCGGACCTGCACTTTCGACGTGCACGGTCTCAGTGATCTCGCCGACAGTCAACTGCAGGTCAACCCGGACACGCTGTTCGATCTCCACAATGACACTACCCACTTCTTGCCTGCGAAATCCGCTCTGCTCGCAGGCTACCGTGTAAACGCCGGGCGGAAGAAACGGAACAGTGTACTGTCCTGCCTCATTGGTGGTAACAGTCCTGCTAAGCGTAGTCGCTGTGTTAGTCACCTTCACGGATACATTGGGAACCAACGCTCCCGTCTGGTCGGTGACAGTCCCTATGATGGTTCCCGTCACCGTTTGAGCCCAGGCCGTTCCAATCCTCTGGGGAACCACCGCCGCAAGGATGCCCAGAGCCATTAAAAAAACCAATCTCCTGTGCCGCTTCATGGAAAAGACCTCCTTTTCCAGTTGTTCGATTGTCAATCGGATCGTCTGAGGGTTATTCCAGGGCGAAAGCGCAAGCGCGGGCCTTCACCATTTGCTTGCCAGTCACACTGAGATCACGGTGTTGCATTTTCTCTCACAGCGTATTTAGAAAGCCGCGCAACCAGGGTAACGCTCTGCGCACCCCGAAGGCGGGCGGGAGCGCGTTCCATCCGGCTTTCGAAACACCCTATCGGGGACCTGCCAACTTCAGCGAGCGCCGAGATAACCTAGCCCAGCTTTGGTCCAGTCAAAAGCGTAGTCGATCTTCCACGCGGCACCCTGTTCAAGCAAAACCAGCGGGGGCATCTTGTTGGCGGCGGAACCTTCGAACTCGCACAAAACCCGACCGGCCACTTGTTTGCCTCCGCTCAGGCGGCTCTGCAGTAGCCACTGGCGGACTTCTGGGCCGGCAAAGACCTGGGAAGCGATCCTGGCGAACTCTGCGGGATCGTCATCGTAGAACTCGCGCGAACCGGGAGTCAACCACTGCCAGATCTGGAGGTAGTTCTGGGCGACCAGGGTGGCCTTATAAGTTTCGATGAACTGGACCACTCTGTCGGCCAGAGTACTGCCGCTTTCGGAGTTGGAGAAAAGGTCTGCGAACATCATCTCCCTGGCGCGTACACGCTCCCGTTGTTTCAATCGCTGAAAGGCCTCGATCTCTTTGGCGGCAGCCTCGCTTTGCCCCGACTGAGCATAACTCTGGGCGAGCAGGTAATGGGCGACGTCCAGCTCGGGGTTCAAACTAAGCGCCTGTTCGAGT
This sequence comes from Acidobacteriota bacterium, assembly GCA_022616615.1. GTDB lineage: Bacteria > Acidobacteriota > Terriglobia > Versatilivoradales > Versatilivoraceae > VFZK01. The sequence goes on along the minus strand of JAKEER010000718.1, from coordinate 1,358 downwards.
TCCCGTTGCGCCTCAATCGGGCGGCCCATCTCCAGGAAGATTCTTCCCAGTTGAACATAAGAGTCAAAGGAGCCGGCATTGAGGGCCACAGCTTTTTGGAGGAGCGCGAGGGCACGATTCAACATAGGGCCACCGATTCTGGCCAGACACTCGCCGAGAAAGTAATGCGCTTCGTAGCTCTCCGGGTGCGAGTGGAGAATGCCTTCATAAACCTTCACTGCGTCAGAGTATTTTCCCTGTGCGGAATACGAATAACCCAGCCGCAGGGCCGCTTCTGCAAACTCCGGGTTCAGTTGAAGCGCACGTTGAAAGACCTCTCTGGCTGCTTCAAACTTGCCCCCTTCCTGCAACGCCCAACCGAGACTGTAGTGCAGTTGCGCTGACTCCGGGAAAGAGCCGACCGCTTTAGCGAGGACAGCCTGGGCTCCCTGCAAGCGGCCACGACGGAGAAAAAGCATGCCAAGCTCTCTCCAGTCTTGCTCGCGCGCGGGAACTTTTTCGACAAACCGGGAGATGCTGTCGTCGTCCGGACTCTGCTGATAGGCAGGTTCTCTCACGTTCCCTAGGGGGGCGTCCTTGAGGAGACGGGTAAACTCCGCTGAGGCTTCATCAAACTGCGCGAGCCGCACTCGGTTCAAAGCCAAGTTGAGACGAATGGTGGTGGACTGGGGACCGAGTTTCAACGCACGGGCATACGCGGCAGTCGCCTCTGCGGAACGGCCGGCTCTTTCAAGAGTCGCACCCAGAAGGTTCTCCAACTCGGAGTTGCTTTGGTCGCGCCGGCGCTCCTGATTGAGAATCTCGACCACAGCCGCATAGTTCCTCTCCGCTAGTTGCGCACGCAGATTGTGTTTCCACGAGGGCCCAGAGGATCCAGGCGCCGCCCCACCACCCTGCGCGGCTGCGATCGAGGCTGCAGCCAGAGTCCAGCCCCACAGCAGGTAAAGACATAAGGCGTTCAACATGGTTGACACTGGAGGAGAGGAGTACCCCGGCATTTTCCAGATCCCTGACCGTTCCGGTCTGTTCGGCAGTACAACCAGGATGAGACACGATCGGAACGGTACTTACGACTATCGGAAGTGTTTGTGAATAAAAAGCTAACATACCGCTGAAAAAAAGTCACAAATTTTCTTGGCCAAAAAAAACTGCTAAGCCGAAAAACAGCCCCAGTGTTAGCGCCGCTTAGCGGCAACACTTGCAAGCAAAAGTAGGGTGCGTCGGGCCTTCTCGACGCACCAGCCATGTCTAGGTCAACGGTGCGTTCCAGCAAACGGAACGCACCCTACAATGCTGCCCGGAGGGCCACTCGCTCGGGGCGAAGTCCCCGAACGAGCCTAGCCCGTTATGCATACCCC